>NZ_PHNG01000664.1:0-10518 GCF_002803435.1 Bacillus sp. mrc49
AAGGCAGCTGCTGCTGCCAAGTCCAGGGCCAACGTGGATGAAAGGACGGAAGATGACAATAAGAATGAGCCATCCCCAAACCAGCCCACACTCAATCAAATTGTTCATGCTATTGAAAGGCATGTAGGACAAGATGCATTAATAGACCACTATATTAATAACCTATCAAAGGATGTACCTACAATAGTGGCGAATCCTGATACATACTACTCAATAGCTAAATTACTGCGTTATGATGAAAAGCTTAACTTTTCTTACTTATCGGAACTTCACGGCACCGATTTTGAAACCCATATGGAAATCTATGTACATTTGCATTCATTCGACATGAATCAATCCATTGCCCTTAAGGTGAAGCTGGACAGAGATTCTCCAGCCATTCCCTCCCTGGTCCCGTTATGGCAAGGGGCCAATTGGCCGGAATGTGAGGCCTATGATTTATTAGGCATCAATTTTCGTGGGCACCCTGACTTAAAGCGGATTTTACTTGGTGATGATTGGAAAGGGTATCCCCTTAGGAAAGATTATCAGCCTTATGATGTGGAGGTGTAACCCCAATGTTAAGGACGGAAGAAATGCTTCTCAATGTCGGACCTCAGCATCCGAGCACGCATGGCGTTTTTCGGCTCGTCATCAAGATTGATGGCGAAATTATAAAAGAGGCCACCCCCGTTATCGGGTATTTGCATCGTGGTACGGAAAAGCTGGCGGAGAACCTGCAATATACGCAAATCATTCCATATACCGATCGGCTCGATTATCTGGCGGCCATGACAAATAATTATGTGTTATGCCATGCTGTCGAAACAATGATGGGATTGGAGGTCCCTGATAGGGCTGAATATTTGCGGGTGATCGCCATGGAGTTGGGCAGAGTGGCGAGCCATCTTGTTTGGTGGGGGACATACTTGCTTGATATAGGAGCGACGAGCCCTTTTTTATACGCGTTTCGCGAGCGTGAAATGATCGTCAACTTATTGACCGAATTGTCGGGGGCACGGCTTACATTCAATTATATGCGAGTGGGCGGAGTGAAATGGGACGCCCCCGAAGGCTGGATTGCAAAGGTCGCCGAGTTCGTGCCTTATATGAGGGAGCAGCTTGCCGGTTACCATGAGCTGGTAACAGGGAATGAAATCTTCGTGAACCGGGTTAAAGGGGTTGGCATCTATACGAAGGAGGAAGCGCTGCAGTATTCACTTAGCGGTGCCAACTTAAGATGTACGGGTGTCAAATGGGATTTGCGGAAAAACGAACCATATTCGATTTATGATCGGTTCACCTTTGATGTTCCCACCCGGGAAGAGGGAGATGCCTTTTCCCGGTATCACTGCAGGATGGAAGAAATCGAAGAATCATTGAAAATCCTTGAGCAGGCGGTTGAACAATTTCCAGAAGGGCCGGTCCTTGCCAAGGTTCCCAAAATCATAAAGGTGCCAAAGGGTGAAGCCTTTGTGCGAATTGAGTCACCAAGAGGCGAAATCGGCTGTTATATTGCGAGTGAAGGGAAAAAGGAGCCATATCGTTTGAAGTTTCGCCGGCCTTCTTTTTATAATCTGCAAATTCTCCCCAAATTATTGGAAGGGGAAAATATGGCGAACTTGATAACGATATTAGGAGCCATCGATATCGTTCTAGGGGAGGTGGATGGATAAATGATCAAGGATTTACTCCACTCCGCTCCCAGCCTGCTGAATTTTGGCATTTATTTTGGTTTGGCGGTCCTGCTGTTATTCGTCGTCCTGGGGTTTGTCACTTATGGAATCCTCTCGGAACGAAAAATCATGGGGTTCATGCAGCTGCGGATCGGTCCGAACCAAATTGGCGGGAAATGGGGTCTCTTACAGACCGTTGCCGATGTTTTGAAACTTCTGATCAAGGAAGATACCATACCGAAAAAAGCCGACAGGCCGCTTTATATTCTGGCGCCGGTTATCGCCTTTGCCCCCGCTTTCATGGTCCTTGCCACTTTGCCGTTCACCGATGCGTTCCAATTTGCCGATATTGGGGTAGGTTTGCTGTATTATGTGGCGATATCCGGCATTTCGACGATCGGCATCGTCACGGCGGGCTGGGCGTCCAATAATAAATATTCGTTGATCGGTGGCATGCGCGCAGCCGCGCAAATGATCTCTTATGAAATTCCCTTGGTGATGTCGTTAGTGGGAATCGTCCTTTTGACAGGCAGCTTGAACCTGAACGACATCGTGGCTGCCCAAGAGAAGGTTTGGTTCATTTTCCTTCAGCCGATTGCCTTCATCGTCTTCATGATTGCGTCTGTGGCTGAGCTGAACCGGGTCCCTTTTGACCTTCCTGAAGCGGAATCGGAGCTTGTAGCAGGGTATCATGTAGAATATTCCGGATTTCGCTGGGCCTTCTTTATGTTATCGGAATATGTTTATATGTTTGCAATGGCCACATTAACCACTGTATTATTTTTAGGAGGATGGAATTCTATTCCGTTTTTGGATTTTATTCCGGCAGCCATTTGGTTCGGCCTCAAGTTCAGTGCGGTGTTCTATATATTGGTTTGGATCAGGGTAACCTTTCCTCGGATAAGGGCCGATCAATTAATGGAGTTCGGTTGGAAGGTGCTGCTCCCGGTTGCATTAGCCAATATATTCTTGACGGCCATCATAAAAGAAATCGTTCACCTTATTTAAAAAACTTAAAGCTGATCGGAAAGTGAGGGATTAACATGCTTGGTTTAGCTAAAGGTTTAAGCTATACATTAAAGAACTTGACCCGGAAAAAAGTGACGTATGACTACCCGAATGAACCGCTTCCGCTCCCTGACCGCTTCCGCGGAATCCAAAAATTCTACCCTGAAAAGTGCATCGTTTGCAATCAATGTGTGACGATTTGCCCAACGGACTGCATACAATTAACGGGAAAAAAACATCCGGACCCTTCCAAAAAGGGGAAGATCATTGACACGTATGACATTAATTTCGAAATTTGCATCTTGTGTGATTTATGCACGGAGGTTTGCCCCACAGAAGCGATCGTCATGACGAACCAGTTTGAGCTGGCGGAGTATAGCCGTGATCATTTATTTAAAAATTTGGAGTGGCTTGATGAAAATGATGAAAATATCCGGAAGGTGAATAAAGTATGAGTGTATCCGGCGAACTGATTGCCTTTTTTGGCTTGGCACTCGTCGCCATATTGGGCGGGGTGCTGCTAATTACATTAACGAAAGTGGTGCACATGGTCATTGCACTCGTTTTTACCTTTTTAAGCATTGCGGGCATTTATCTGCTGCTTTCGGCGGAGTTTGTCGCCATCGTCCAAATCCTGATTTATTCCGGGGCGATAACGATCGTGATGTTATTCGGAATCATGTTGACGAAGCATCGGGAACACGATGAACCGGCAAGAGGGGGATGGGGGAAATTACCTCTGCTGTTAGCGATTGCAGGATTCGCTGTAGCCGTCTATCTGGGAATCTATGATTTGGATATACCGGTACAGCCGACTGCCTTGCATGAGGAAAATACAAAACAAATAGGAATCGCACTGTTCTCTAAATATGTGATTCCGTTTGAAGTAATGTCGGTACTCCTGCTGGTGGCTTTAGTCGGTGCCATCGTATTAGCTAAAAAAGATGATGAGGAGGGAGATCGATCATGACGGGAGTTCCCTTGTCTGCTTATCTCGTATTGGCGCTCGTTCTTTTTTGTATAGGGCTGTATGGGGCCTTGACGAAAAGAAATGCTGTGATCGTTTTGATTTCAATCGAGCTGATGCTGAACGCCGCCAATATCAATTTAGTCGCCTTCAGTAAATTCGGGGTTACACCATCGATTACGGGCCAGGTGTTTTCTTTATTCACGATTACAATCGCTGCAGCCGAGGCGGCTGTAGGGCTGGCAATATTAATGTCCCTTTACCGCAATCGGAAGACGGTCAATGTCGATGAAATGGATATCATGAAGCATTGAGGGTTCATATGAATGAAGAAGGGGATTTGATACGATGATGGAGAACGCTTGGCTCATACCGATTTTTCCACTCGTCACGTTTATGGTTCTGCTTCTATCAGGTGGCCGGCTACGGGAGCGGGGGGCATATATAGGAATAATCTTTACGTTGGCTTCTTTTGTTTTATCGATGCTTACCTTGATGGAAAGGTTCACATCATCTACTTATAAAACAACGATCGATTGGCTTGCGATAGGGGGGACGCAGCTTACGGCCGGATTCGAAATCAATCAGCTTAATGCCTTGATGCTTGTGATCGTTTCCTTTGTCAGCCTGCTTGTCCAAATCTATTCATTGGGGTACATGAAGGGTGAAGAGCGATTCTCCACTTTTTATGCTTATCTGGGCTTTTTCACCTTTGCCATGCTTGGACTGGTCATGGCGCCGAATTTACTGCAGCTTTATTTCTTCTGGGAATTGGTCGGGGTAGGCTCCTTCCTGTTGATTGGGTTTTACTTTTATAAACAGGAAGCCAAGAATGCAGCGAAAAAGGCATTCATCATGACCAGGATCGGGGATGTGGGCCTATTGATTGGAATTATCCTCCTATTCTGGGAAACGGGCAGCTTCGAATATGGGGAGATTTTTCAAGCCGTTCACTCGGGTGTGATATCGGATGGGAGCTTGACGTTGATCGCCATCCTCATTTTTATTGGTGCCGTTGGGAAGTCGGGGCAATTTCCGCTTCACACATGGCTTCCTGATGCAATGGAGGGCCCAACGCCGGTTTCCGCACTCATTCACGCTGCAACCATGGTGGCCGCAGGCGTATATCTTGTAGCGACCATGTTCCCGGTATTCCTCGCTAGTGAAGCGGCCATGCAGGCTGTCGCCGTAACAGGCGGATTCACAGCCATTTTTGCCGCGAGTATCGCTTCTGTCCAAAAGGATGTCAAGCGGGTATTGGCTTATTCGACCATCTCTCAGCTTGGCTTCATGATGCTAGCTTTAGGTACTGCGGGCTATGTGGCCGGTGTGTTTCATTTAATGACCCATGCCTTTTTTAAAGCACTGTTGTTTTTGGCTGCTGGCAGTGTCATTCATGCCATACATACACAGGATATTGAAAGGATGGGAGGGTTATGGTCGAGGCTGAATTGGACAGGGCCGCTGTTCTTGACTGGAACTCTGGCGATATCAGGTTTTCCCTTGCTCTCGGGCTTTTTCAGTAAAGATGAAATTTTGATGGCGGCATGGGTGAATGGTAACTATTTCTTGTTTTCACTCGCGGTGATCACCTCATTTTTAACTGCCTTTTACATGTTCCGGCTATTTTTCATGATTTTTGCCGGAGAGTCTCGCAATCAAGCAGATCAGGTCAAGGAATCTCCTGCGGTCATGCTGCTTCCCATGCTTGTTTTAGGGGTACTGGCTGTGGTCGCTGGATATATCCAAACCCCGTGGTTCGGGACCTTCCTTGGTGAGTGGCTTGTAGAGGGGAATGAAGCTGTGCTTGGTGCCGGACATAGTGAGGGACCTGTTTGGATCATGGTCCTTGCCGTGCTTGTGGCGCTTGCCGGGATCGTGCTTGCCTATATGATGTACGCTAAAGCGAAGCTGCCCCGGGGCTGGCTCGTCAAAGAAAACTCCACATTATATCGAGTTTTGGAAAATAAGTATTATATTGATGAAATTTATTATTTTACTATAGTTCATGCAACGAAAGGGATTAGCTTATTTCTATCATATATTGAAAGGTTCATCATCGGTGGCTTGATATCGACTGTAACCGGTTCAATAGAAGGGTGGGGGAAAATAGGATCTAAACTGCAATCGGGGCAGGTACAGCAATATGGGATGATCGCGTTTCTTGGTCTTGCGGTATTGCTGGTCATTTTTGCTTTAACTGGGGGGTATTTAAGATGAATGCCTATTTGCTCTCGCTTTTAGTGTTTTCACCTTTGCTTGGAATCTTGATGGTCGCCCTGATGCCGAAAAATGAGGGAAGGACCATCAAGCAATTTGGCTTTTTCGGAACGCTTCCCCCCCTATTCCTCTCGTTCTTTTTATGCAGCCAATATTATTCGGGAGTGGCTCTTTCCAGCTTTAACATTAAGGTCGATTGGATCAGGTTCGGAAATTTGGAGATGTATGATCCCAAGCTTTTTACCGTGAATTTTGAGTTGGGGCTGGATGGATTGAGCCTCATCTTCCTATTACTGACGACCATCATTTCTTCGATGGCGGCAATGGCCTCGATATATATAAAGCGCGGATGGAAAGGCTATTACTTGTTATTTTTGATCCTGGAGATCGGGATGCTCGGTGTCTTTACGGCAGAAAATCTGATTCTTTTCTTCATCTTTTTTGAAATGACGTTGATTCCCGCCTTCTTCTTAATTGGTAAGTGGGGCTTCCTTGAGAGGGAAAAGGCGTCGTATCATTTTCTGATTTATAACGGGATCGGTTCGGCCGTATTATTGGTGGCCATTTTGATTTTGTTTGCCCGGACAGGTACGACCAACATTGCGGCTTTGACCCAAATGATGACAATGGGCGGTGTATCGCTGTTTGCGCCGATTTCGAGTTCGATGAAATATGGATTATGCCTTGCCTTTCTCATTGCTTTTGCGATAAAGCTGCCCGTATTTCCATTTCACAGCTGGATGGTGCGGGTGCATGCAGAGGCGCCTCCCTCCATTGTCATGATTCATGCTGGTGTTCTATTGAAAATAGGGGCTTATGGGATCATCAGGTTTGGAATGGGGATATTCCCTGAACAATATAAAAGTTTGGCATTTGCGATTGTGTTGATGGGAGTCATCAGCTTTTTATATGGAGCCTTGCTAGCGATGCTGCAAACCGACTTCAAGCTTGTTTTAGCTTACTCATCGATCTCGCATATGGGGATCGTCATGATGGGGCTGGGGGCCTTGAACGAAGCGGGGCTGCAGGGGGCAATCTTTCAAGTCATCTCACACGGCTTAATCGCTGCACTTCTGTTTTTCCTGGTGGGTGCATTGAACGAAAGGACAGGGACCACGATGCTCCCTGCGCTTGGGGGATTGGCGAAGTCGATGCCTGTATTTTCCGGGTTTTTGCTGGCATGTGGTCTGGCTTCACTCGGTCTGCCGGGCATGTCCGGCTTCATCAGTGAATTCATGGTGTTTCTCGGCTTATTCAAAAGTCAGCCATTGCTTGCTGCAATCGGGGTGATCGGACTTGTTTTGACAGCCGTCTATATACTGAGGGCAGTCATGCGGATGACGTTTGGCAAGAATGATAGCTTGGTAGAGAAAGAGAAGCGGGACCTTGAAAGCTGGGAGTTTGTACCGGCATTGGCGCTTCTCGGCCTGATCATTGCGATCGGCGTGTATCCAAATATGTTAGGCGGGCCTCTTCAAGGTACGATAGAAGCCGTGATGCTTGCTCTAGGGGGGCGATGATAGATGGATTGGAACACGATGCTTTCTTATAATTGGGGAGCGATGATGCCTGAATTCATCATCCTTGGCACGACCATGGCTCTATCGATATTGGATTTGTTCTGGCCGGTGCACTTTAATCGAAGGAAATTGGCGTGGTTCGCGCTAACCGGCATCATTTTGGCAGGCTTGTCGCTTGTCAGCCTATTATCCTTTGAGACAGTCAGTATTTTGTCCGATACATTTCGTTTGGATTCATTTGCAAAAGCCTTTAAGCTCCTGTTATTGGTCGGTGCGGGGCTTATCATCCTTCTCGCTGAAGGCTATGAGCCGAAAGAGGGATTGCGTGAACACCGTGGGGAATTTTATTATCTGTTCCTGACCGCTTTGCTTGGTGCGATGATCATGACCTCAAGCGGGGATTTGATAACACTGTTTGTCGGGCTGGAGCTGCTTTCCCTTTCATCCTATATATTAGTCGGAATACGCAAACGCGACCGTTCCTCTAATGAAGCATCGATGAAATATGTAATAAACGGCGGGATTTCCACGGCCATCACCTTATTCGGGATGAGTTATTTATATGGGGTTACAGGTTCAGTCAATCTAGGGGAAATGAGCAGGACGATGGCCGGGATGACGGACAGCCAGCTGCAATATATCATGGGCCTCGCATTCTTCATGGTTTTTGTCGGTTTATCCTTCAAGATAGCCGCCGCTCCCTTTCATATGTGGGCACCGGATGCTTATGAGGGTGCACCGATACCTGTGGCGGCCTTCTTAAGCGTCATTTCAAAAATGGCAGGTTTTGTCATCCTGCTGCGCATTTTGCTTTCCTTGTTCCTGACAGCTCCCGGTGATGCCTTCGGGGCACTCGACTTTTTGGAAAAAAATGATGGCTATATAGCATCCATGGCTGGTCTAACAATCATCATTGGAAATGTGGTTGCGTTAAGGCAGCAAAATGTAAAACGATTATTTGCCTACTCAAGCATTGCCCATGCAGGGTATCTCCTTGTGGCTGTGGCTACATTGGGCGGAGGGTATTTCCTGCTGGATACGATCTGGTATTATTTACTGGCATACGTATTGATGAACATCGGCGCATTTGCAGTCATTCAGCTGCTGTCCAGCCAAAGCGGTACAGAGGATATCAGCATTTTTGCGGGACTGGGAAGGAAATCTCCGTATCTGGCACTTGCATTCACCATCTATATCCTTTCGCTGGCCGGAATTCCAGGGACGAGCGGTTTCATTGGCAAACTGAATATCTTCCTAGGGACATTCATTACCGAGCCTGGCCATTTTGTCCTTGCCGGAATCATGATTGCAGGAACCATCGTCTCCTATGTGTATTACTTCGGATTATTGGTCCAGGTCTTTTTCCGGCCGATCCATTCAGATAAGGTCATAAAGGTTCGCTCGGGTGTTTCTGCCGTTCTGATCATTTGTGCAATCGGCACCGTACTTTTTGGGGTGGCGCCAAATATTGCCTTCGATTTTATTCATGAACAATTTGGTGATTTTACAGACTTTATTTCGGGTAAATGATATAATGCCTATAAATAGGGGCTTGTTCCATTGGATCAAGCCTCTATTTACGATTTATAAAAGATATTTTGCAATTCTTCCTTTTATATTCCAAATATGAGGGCGTTTTGTGTTAGAATAGAAGACGGGTGTCTTTTAGGAGGTATGTACATGTTTTCAGCAATGGGACAGCAGGCTTTAACAGGGATAATTGCACATTTGTTTTTCATCGCAGTTACCTGGTGGGCTCTACAGGCATTACATTTCGATAAAATGTTAAGATCGAATTCGGTCATCAAGGCCAGGGTTTTATATATTTTATTGACGGTTGCCATCGGTTCAGTTGTGAGTAATTTCTTCCTTGACTACCTGGGATTTGCAAACCAACTCCCGTATATGTTCAGTGATGACTGATAAGCTGTAAGACTCTGTTTATAGCAAAATAAGATCCTACTCTTTTATTCGCCATGCCTTCCCTAGCAACATCCAGCTGGAAGGTATCATCAATTGTCGGAAAAACTTGAAGTATGATTTCTCTCCTTATGGTAATAATGCATAAAAGGGGAGGGATTTAACATGTATAATGTAAACAAAAAAATGTTAATATACATAGTATTTCTTGGTTTGATGGTGATTTTAATTGGGAATAGAACGATTGTGGCAGAAACTAAACCAGATATAGTCAAAATGGTTGGACTGTTACAAGAAGATAAGGATTTGGACATAGGTGATTGGTCTGTACTCGCTAGAGAGATAAATAAAGAGATTGCAACTAAACAAGAGTTTGAAAGCGAAGTTTTCGCTTTGAAACAAAAATACCCTCAATTTCAATGGCACCGGAAAGATGATGCTTCCGGCTGGAAGGCTGAGGCGTTAACGTACAATATCGATTCAGGTCTAACCGAGTCTATCAAAATAATGACAACGAAAGAGGAACTTGATAAAGTTACCTATGTCATTTATGAAGTGAAGGGACAGAAATGGAAAAAAGGCAATCCAGCCTTTTTTACAACCACATTCCAGAACAGGGTAAATGACCTATTTATAGGGACTCCTTCAATTTTTTCTTGTATTAAAGGGTCTATCAATGATAATATGGATTCGGTTTTAAACTCTAAAACTGAAGACCTGTTAGATATGTTCCAAGCAAGGGAAATTGAGAGTGTGCATGAAACAAACTTTACATCAATATCTGCACATTCAACATTGTTTAAACAACCTTTGACAAAAGAAAAATTAAATTTGCAGTTTGGGCTACGGACAGAAGGATTGGGTGAACGAACGAACTTTGTAGTTGGCACACCAATCATAACGTTTGAATATTAATATAGAGAAAATGGACGCGGAGGGGAATACTTTTGGAAAAAATCATCGTCCGCGGCGGAAAAAGGCTTAGCGGGACAGTTAAAGTAGAAGGTGCTAAAAACGCCGTTTTGCCAGTTATCGCTGCAACATTATTAGCAAGTGATGGGAAAAGTATCATTAAAGATGTTCCTACGCTCTCCGATGTATATACAATCAATGAAGTATTGCGCAACTTAAATGCAGATGTTGCCTTTCATGATAATCAAGTAACTGTAGATGCATCAAGAGAGTTATTAGAAGAAGCACCATTTGAATATGTGCGTAAAATGAGAGC
>NZ_PHNG01000665.1:0-8208 GCF_002803435.1 Bacillus sp. mrc49
CTTTCTGAAACTTTTGGCGAGAACTATGGTTTGGGTATCATCGGTGTCACGTTAATCATTCGCTTAGCATTGCTTCCGCTTATGATCAAACAGGTGAAAAGCTCGAAAGCCATGCAGGCCATCCAGCCTGAGATGAAGGAACTTCAAGCGAAATACAGCTCAAAAGATGCTGCCACACAACAAAAACTACAACAAGAAACAATGGCTCTATTTTCAAAATATAATGTGAATCCACTGGCTGGATGTTTGCCGATAGTGGTTCAAATGCCTATCCTGATCGGATTTTACCATGCCATCAGCCGTACGCATGAAATAGCCTTACATAGTTTTCTTTGGTTTGATCTAGGCTCACCGGATCCTTTTTATATTTTACCGGTAGTTGCAGGGATCACGACTTTCATCCAACAGAAAATGTCGATGGCCGGGATGAACTCGAATCCACAAATGGCTGCACAAATGACGATGATGCTTTATATCATGCCGATCATGATTGTTGTTTTTGCTATTAATTTCCCCGCTGCTCTTTCTCTTTACTGGGTAGTAGGTAACCTTTTTGGTATCGTTCAAACATATTTCATTAAAGGTCCGGATCTTAGAAAAGCAGCTGCGGAAAACGCGGGAGGGGCAAAGAAAAAGTGAAAAAAGTGACTGCTACAGGACAATCTGTCGAAGAAGCAGTAAATTTAGCTTTAGCTCAACTGAACAGCACGAAGGATCGCGTCGAGATTGAAATTGAGGAAGAAGGAAAAAAAGGGTTTTTCGGTTTATTTGGGGCAAGGAAGGCCATTGTCCATGTGACATTGCCTCCTGATCCAATCGAGGAGACACTTGGATTCTTGAAGAATGTCAGCCTTGAGATGGGTGTCGATGCCAAAATCGATGTCCACCGGAAAGGGAAGAACGTAACATTCCAATTATCAGGTGACAAAATCGCTTTATTAATTGGGAAAAGGGGTCAAACGCTGAATTCCCTGCAATATTTAACGCAGCTTGTTGCGAATCGACATGCTAAGCAGTTCCTGAATATCACGGTAGATGCTGAAGATTATCGAAATCGACGCAATGAGACGTTAATTCAATTGGCTGAAAGAATGGCGAACAAAGCGCTGAAAACGGGCAAGCCCATTTCATTGGAGCCGATGCCAAGCTATGAACGTAAGGTCATTCATAATGCACTGTTGCATTATCCGAGAATCAAAACAACTTCAAGCGGTGTCGAACCTTATCGCCATTTGGTCATCACGCCGCTTAAATGAACCTTCTGCTTATTAGCAGGGGTTCTTTTTTTTGGTGGAACGTACCATCGGTTTTTGTCGAAAGGTATGTAATGAAAAGGGCCATTCAGCAATAACCGACACGTTTCACTTCGATGGTCGCACATTCAGTACGGGAAGGGGAAAAAGGGAGAGCCGCCGCATTTGTTATTCACATGTGGATAAGTTAAAATGAATGTTACAGAATATGGTTGCGCTGCATGTGGATAACTCTTGGAAGGAAGGAGTATCTACTTTTTTTCATGAATATACTGTGGTATTGTAGTAATTTAGGGATTCGACGATTTTATTATCAAAAATAATATAGAAACATCAATATATAAGAGGTGAAAACATGGAATTCGATACAATCACCGCTATCTCTACCCCTTTAGGGGAAGGGGCAATCGCCATCGTTAGAATCAGCGGTGATGAGGCCATAGAAATAGCCGATAGGATTTTTAAAGGACCAGGCGGAAAAGGATTGCTTGAGGTCAAGTCACATACGATTCATTATGGACATCTTATCCAGCCTAAAACGAGTGAAATCATAGAGGAAGTCATGGTTTCCGTCATGAAGGGGCCAAAGACGTTTACAAGGGAAGATGTCGTGGAAATTAACTGTCACGGCGGAATCGTTTCGGTCAATCGGGTATTGCAGCTCATCCTTTCTCAAGGTGCTCGTCTTGCTGAACCGGGTGAATTTACGAAACGTGCCTTTTTGAATGGAAGGATCGACCTTTCCCAAGCGGAGGCCGTCATGGATTTGATTCGTGCTAAAACGGATAAAGCGATGAATGTTGCTTTAGGACAAATGGAAGGCCGGCTTTCAAAACTAATCCAGAACCTTCGCCAAGAAATTTTACAGACACTCGCTCAAGTCGAGGTAAATATAGATTATCCGGAATATGATGATGTCGAAGAAATGACACATCGTTTATTTTTGGAAAAAGGCAGTTTTGTCAAGACCGAAATCGAGAAGCTGCTTCATACAGCCCAGCAGGGGAAAATCCTCCGCGATGGGCTTGCGACCGTCATTATCGGGCGCCCCAATGTCGGGAAATCTTCTTTGCTTAACAGCTTGGTTCATGAAAATAAAGCGATTGTCACGGATATTCCTGGGACAACGCGTGATGTAATCGAGGAATATGTCAATGTTCGCGGTGTTCCGCTTAAACTTGTCGATACGGCAGGGATTCGGGAAACGGAAGATATCGTTGAAAGAATCGGGGTTGAACGGTCTCGTGCAGTATTGAAAGAAGCTGATTTAATTCTGCTCGTATTGAATTATTCCGATGATTTTACACCTGAGGATGAGTTGCTGTTCCAGGCTGTCGAGGGAATGGATGTCATTGTCATCATCAATAAAACGGATCTTCCGCAAAAAATCGATATGGCCAAGGTGAAGCAATATTCAGCATCCCATAAGGTTGTTTCCACTTCATTACTTGAAGACCAAGGGGTCGACGAATTGGAGGAAGCCATCGCTTCCCTATTTTTTGAAGGTGCTTTAGAAACGGGAGACCTGACTTATGTATCCAATGCCCGGCATATCGCTTTGCTCGGACAGGCACGGCAGTCCATTACCGATGCAATCGAAGCGATTGAAATGGGTACGCCGATTGATTTGGTTCAAATCGATTTCACGAAAGCATGGGAGCTCCTCGGTGAAATCATTGGTGAAAGCGTCCAGGATAATTTAATCAACCAATTGTTCTCGCAATTTTGTTTAGGAAAATAATCGAAAAAAGGAGGAAAAGGACATGCAATACGAAGCAGGTAGCTATGATGTCATTGTAATTGGAGCTGGACATGCTGGTAGTGAGGCAGGCCTGGCCGCTGCAAGGGTAGGCGCTAAAACGTTGATGATTACCATTAACTTGGATATGGTCGCCTTCATGCCATGCAATCCCTCCGTTGGCGGACCGGCAAAAGGGATTGTCGTGAGGGAAATTGACGCTTTAGGCGGAGAAATGGGAAAAAATATCGATAAGACCCATATTCAAATGAGGATGCTGAATACGGCAAAAGGTCCGGCCGTTCGTGCGCTCCGTGCTCAGGCGGATAAATTTCTCTATCAACAAGAAATGAAAAAGACGATAGAAGATCAAGAGAATCTGACCTTGATTCAAGGGATGGTAGAGGAATTGATCGTTGAAAACGACATTTGTACGGGTGTCGTCACCAAAACAGGAGCGGTATATCGTGCGAAAACGGTCGTAATCACCACGGGAACCTATTTACGCGGTGAAATCATCCTAGGGGAACTGAAATACTCAAGCGGTCCTAATAACCAGCAGCCGTCCATCAGGCTTTCTGAACATTTGGAGCAATTGGGGTTTGATTTGGTCCGTTTTAAGACTGGAACACCGCCGCGTGTCAATAGCTCTTCCATTGATTACAGCAAAACGGAAATACAGCCTGGCGATGAAGTGCCACGCGCTTTTTCTTATGAAACGACAAAGTTCATCACCGATCAATTGCCATGCTGGCTGACGTATACCAATGAGGGGACGCACCAGCTAATTGATGATAACTTACACCGTTCCCCTATGTATTCCGGAATGATAAAAGGAACAGGACCTCGTTATTGTCCATCGATAGAAGACAAGGTCGTCCGTTTTAATGATAAACCGCGGCACCAAATCTTCCTTGAGCCTGAGGGACGAAATACGAAGGAAGTGTATGTGCAAGGACTATCGACCAGTCTGCCAGAAGATGTGCAAGTGAAGATCCTTCAAACGATCCCGGGACTTGAGAAGGCGGAAATGATGCGTGCTGGATATGCGATTGAATATGATGCGATCGTCCCTACTCAGCTTTGGCCTACCTTGGAAACGAAAAAGGTTAAGAATTTGTATACGGCTGGACAAATTAACGGCACGTCGGGTTATGAAGAAGCAGCTGGCCAAGGTTTGATGGCCGGTATTAACGCCGGATTGAAAGCGATAGGTAAAGAAGAACTTATTTTAAGCCGTTCTGATGCCTATATTGGGGTTCTCATCGACGACCTTGTAACGAAAGGCACCAATGAACCTTATCGATTGTTGACTTCACGGGCAGAATATCGGTTATTATTGCGCCATGATAATGCCGATTTACGCTTAACGGAGATGGGATTCAATATTGGAATGATTAATGAAGAGCGCTATAATCGTTTCCTTTTGAAAAAAGCGGCGGTCGAACAGGAAAAAGAACGCCTGAAATCGCATTTCATCAAACCGACCGAAGAGGTACAAGCGGTCATCACTGCCAGTGGCGGCAGTGAGCTTAAGGATGGGATCCGTGCGTCTGATTTATTGAAACGGCCTGAAATGAATTATTCCCATATTCAAAGTTTGGCTCCAAGCGATGTCGAACTGAGTGATGAAGTGACGGAACAGGTCGAAATCCAGGTCAAGTATGAAGGATATATAGAAAAATCGTTGCAGCAGGTCGATCGCCTGAAAAAAATGGAGAATAAAAAGATTCCAGAGAATATCGATTATGATGCCATTTCTGGCCTCGCAACGGAAGCACGTCAAAAATTAAAGCAGGTCACTCCGCTATCGGTGGCGCAGGCCTCAAGAATTTCCGGCGTGAATCCGGCCGATGTTTCGATTTTGCTCGTTTATTTGGAACAAGGAAAGATTGCCCGAGTATCTCAGTAAGGGAAATACCCAAAAAGGATTGAAGAAAACATGAATATAGAACAGTTCCAACGAGCGCTGCAGGAGAAAGGGATCGAGCTTTCTCCTCACCAGCTTGATCAGTTTGACACATATTACCGTTTATTGGTTGAATGGAACGAAAAGATGAACTTAACGGCCATCACTGATAAAGAAGAGGTTTATTTAAAGCATTTTTATGATTCTATCAGTGCTGCCTTCTATTTCGATTTCAACAATCCTTATCGGATTTGCGATGTTGGGGCTGGAGCTGGTTTTCCCAGCATTCCATTGAAGATTTGTTTCCCGGACATTCACGTATCGATTGTTGATTCCTTGAATAAGCGGATTTCTTTCTTGAATCATCTTGCGGATGCCCTGCAATTAAAGGGCGTCTCCTTCTATCATGACAGGGCGGAAACCTTCGCCCAAAAACCGGAGCACCGTGAAGCTTATGATATTGTCATGGCAAGAGCGGTGGCGAGGATGTCCGTTTTAAGTGAATTATGCTTGCCGCTCGTGAAGACCGAGGGTACGTTCATCGCCATGAAAGCAGCTAGTGCACAAGATGAAATGGACACAGGGAAAAAGGCCATTTTCACGTTAGGCGGAAAAATTGCTGAAATCCATCACTTCACATTGCCAGAGGAAAATAGTGAAAGAAACATCATTACAGTCAATAAGGTGAAGAAGACGCCGAAAAAATATCCAAGAAAACCAGGGACACCGAATAAACAGCCCATTGAATAACCTTTAGTAAGAAAAATCGCATATTGAGCTGGCACTTGTCCATGTTTTCTTTTACTATAAAGGTATCATTCCATTCATTTATTAATGGATAATCCCGCATGAAGGCGGACCTTGGTACAATATTTCGACCTTGTGCCAATTTTTCGAAGCAGGACTGGTATGTTGGCGATATTTCCATTTTCAATTCGGGGAAATAATTCGGGGCATGCCGAAAGAGTTAGAAAATCACTGGTCGTCCGCTCCCCATATTGCCTTGATGACGCCAGTCGACATGTTTTTTACAGTGAAGGATCATATGTATAACCATGTCGGGAAATGTATGCAGGACTTGTCCTTTAAATAGAGAATATGTTATTTGGGAGTTTTAAAAGGTGGTGTAGGAAGATGAAGCATCCTTTTTCGCGGTTCTTTGGGTTTGGCGAAAAAGAAGAACAGCAACTAGAGATGGAGACACCTAGCAATAATAATGAAGAAATAAGAAAAATATCCATTTCTGATATTGTACCTAATCGATTTCAACCAAGGACCGTTTTTAATGACGATAAAATTGCTGAATTGGCTCAAACGATCCATACCCATGGAATCATACAACCAATCGTAGTAAGGGCTTATGGACAGGGGAAATATGAAATCATTGCAGGTGAACGGCGTTTTCGAGCCATGCAAAAGCTGGGCTGGGAATTGGCACCTGCAATTATCAAGGATTTCACCGATACAGAAACGGCTTCCGTTGCGCTGATAGAAAACCTCCAGCGTGAAGAGTTGACACCGATTGAAGAAGCTTTGGCTTACGGTAAACTCTTGGAGCTGCATAGTTTGACCCAGGAAGCTTTGGCACAAAGGTTGGGGATAGGGCAATCAACCGTTGCGAATAAGCTGCGGCTGCTTAAGCTGCCCCAGGAAGTTCAAGATGCACTTCTTCAAAAACAAATTACGGAGCGCCATGCCCGTTCGTTGATTCCGTTGAAAAGTCCGGAAAAGCAAATCAAATTGCTTTTGGAAATCATCGAAAAAGGGTTGAACGTCAAGCAGACGGAAGAGCAGGTCGTCAAGCTTCTGACAGGTACGGTGCAAAAGCCGAAACCTAAGCGGAAGGCCTTCAGTAAGGACATGAGGATCGCCGTGAACACGATCCGGCAATCGCTTAGCATGGTTACAGACAACGGAATAAACTTGGATGCAGAGGAAAAAGAATTCGAGGAGTATTATCAATTCACGATAAAAATACCCAAGAAAAAATCTTGATCCCCATCCTTGGCCCAGCTTGGTAGTCTCCGATTACCAAGCTTTTTTTGCTTCGCAGGTCTTATCTTTTGCGAAAGTGTTACGCTTTTCCGCGTTTTTTCGTGCCGTTTAGGCAGTTTTCAATTTTCATGTGGAATTGAAGAAAACGATTTCTTCCAGTAATATTCATGATAAAATAGAAAGAAATAAGTGGATTCACGGTAAAAAATGGCGTATTGAAGATAGTTGAAAGCAGGTGAATTCGTGGGTAAGATTCTTGCCATTGCCAATCAAAAAGGCGGTGTAGGAAAAACGACAACTTCTGTCAGTCTAAGTGCGTGCCTTGCTTACATAGGGCAGAAAGTCTTAATGGTCGATATCGATCCGCAGGGAAATGCGACAAGCGGTGCAGGTATTGATAAAGCAG
Source organism: Bacillus sp. mrc49 (assembly GCF_002803435.1). Taxonomy (NCBI): domain Bacteria; kingdom Bacillati; phylum Bacillota; class Bacilli; order Caryophanales; family Bacillaceae; genus Bacillus; species Bacillus sp. mrc49. The sequence goes on from NZ_PHNG01000665.1 coordinate 7,302, forward strand.
ATGTCGAGCAGTGTATTTATGATGTATTGGTGGATGACGTAGAAGCCAGTACCGTCATCTTGGAAACAAAGGTGGAAAACTTATATGCCATACCTGCGACCATTCAACTTGCAGGTGCTGAAATCGAATTGGTACCAACGATATCAAGGGAAGTGCGCTTAAAAAGGGCATTGGAAGAGGTGCAAAGCGAATACGATTACATTGTGATCGACTGCCCTCCATCATTAGGTTTGCTCACACTTAATGCTTTGACGGCGGCTGATGCCGTTTTGATTCCCGTCCAATGTGAATATTATGCATTGGAGGGCTTAAGTCAACTCTTGAATACGGTCCGACTCGTGCAAAAGCATTTGAACCATGAGTTGAAAATCGAAGGTGTGCTATTGACGATGCTGGATGCAAGAACGAATTTAGGTCTCCAGGTCATTGAAGAAGTCAAAAAATACTTCCAGGATAAAGTATATCAAACGATCATACCCCGCAATGTGCGTTTGAGCGAGGCACCGAGCCATGGAGAACCAATCATCATTTATGATCCGAAATCACGTGGAGCGGAGGTCTATTTAGAATTGGCAAAGGAAGTGGTATCAAATGGCTAAAGGGCTTGGCAAAGGACTTAACGCACTTTTCAATAATGGTGAAATAAGTAAAGATGAAATCGTGCGCGAAATCAAATTAATGGAACTAAGGCCAAATCCTTATCAGCCCCGAAAGAACTTCCGGCTTGAAGCGATAGAAGAACTGAAGCAATCGATCGAGGAGCATGGAATCCTGCAGCCGATTATTGCCCGGAAAAGTATTAAGGGATATGAAATCGTGGCTGGGGAGAGACGCTATCGTGCCGCCAAGGAAGCTGGTTTGAAGACAGTTCCTGTCGTTGTCCGGGAGTTGAATGAACAGCAGATGA
>NZ_PHNG01000666.1:0-1879 GCF_002803435.1 Bacillus sp. mrc49
CCCGGCAATTTCATAAAACTATCAATGAGCTTGGAAATTGGTTCTGGATAATGCATCGAATTCCTCCTAAAAATTTCAAAAGAAACTCCCTGAAAGGAAGTTTCTTTTAAACTTGCTTAAAACATGCCTGGAAGGTTCATCCCTTTTGTGAATTGTCCCATCGTTTGGTTTGTCAGCTCTTCTGCCTTTTTCAGGGCATCGTTAGTTGCAGCCAGGACTAAATCCTGAAGCATATCGATATCATCTGGATCGACAACTTCCGGCTTGATGATCACGTCGACTATTTCCTTATGGCCAGTCACGATAACCGTTACCATTCCGCCTCCTGCAGTGCCTTCAATCTTTTTTTCACCTAGTTCTTCTTGTGCTTCCGCCATTTTCTTTTGCATCTTTTGCATTTGTTTCATCATGTTTTGCATATTACCGCCACGCATACCCATTTTCCCAACCTCCAATTATTCTTTAATTTCAAGTAAATCATCGCCGACTAATTTTCTAGCCTCCGCGATAAAAGGGTCTTCTTCTTTTGAATCCGTTTCTTCTGGACCGTCAAACTGCTGGGTTGAAATGAAGTCCTCACGCAACCCTTGCCACTGACTCTCCGGAACACCGGCTATCTCCATTCGATGACCGGTCAACTGCTGCATGATCGAGGCGATCACTTCCACGAAACGGTTATTTTCCATTGCCATTTGACAATGAATATCATATTTGAATTTTACCACAAAAGCTTCAGTTGACGCAGCAACAGGTTCCGCCTCAGACAATAAAGCTGCCAATGACTTTTGATTTTGCATGCCTAACTGTTCAAGCAATTCCCCCCACTTGCTTTTGACAGTATTGAGGTCTGGCTTTGTAGCCTGTTTCAAAACTTGATTGATCTTGCCGGAAGGCGCTTTATATGCCTTTTTAACGGCCCTTTGCGTTTTCGGCTGTTCTGCAGGTCTATCTGTCACGGCCACGGGGATGCCGTTTTTCTGCATTTCCTGTAACTTCGACTCCAACTCCTCGATTTTCAGCTGCAATTGCTGAATCTGGCCATTGTCCAATTGATTCGCTCGCTGCTCATTGCATAGCTTGACGAGTGCGACCTCCAGGAAAATCCTCGGATGGTTAGTCCACTTCATATCCTGCTGGGTTTGATTGAAGCTTTCGATAATGGAGTAAATCGTTTCCGAAGCGATCACTTCCGCCAATTCTTTAAATTGGGGATCAATCAATACTCGTTCGAAGGATTCTGCCAGAGCTGGTGCCGTTTGATACAAAAGCATGTCACGGAAATAATAAATCATGTCTTCTATGAACCTGGCCGGGTCTTTCCCCATCGCCAGCAATTCTTCAAGTACCTCTAGGGCCACTGCCACTTCTTTATCATATATCGCTTTTGCCAGCCGACTTAAAAATGCCTGCGAAACTGAACCTGTGACAGTCAATGCATCTTCCACCGTTACAGTCTCCGAACTGAAGGAAATAGCTTGATCAAGCAGGCTCAGTGCATCCCGCATCCCACCTTCGGCTGCCCTGGCTATGATATGCAAGGCTTGTTCATCACACGAAACGCCCGTTTCCGCAATGATTTGTGACATCCTGCCAACTATATCTTGCGGCTGGATCCTTTTAAAATCAAATCGCTGGCAACGGGAAATGATCGTAAGCGGGATCTTATGCGGCTCGGTCGTCGCCAAAATGAAAATAACGTGCTTTGGAGGCTCTTCCAATGTCTTTAGCAGCGCATTGAAGGCACCTTGTGAAAGCATATGTACCTCATCGATGATATAAACTTTATATGTGACCGCGTTCGGTGCATATTTCACTTTATCACGAATGTCACGGATTTCCTCGACGCCATTATTGGATGCTGCATCAATTTCTATCACAT
>NZ_PHNG01000667.1:0-6151 GCF_002803435.1 Bacillus sp. mrc49
CCGGCTGCTTCACCTTGATCGTCGGTTCGATCCCTTTTTTATGGATCCAGTTCCCTGAAGGCGTCAGCCACTTATACAGGGTAAGTTTAATCTTACTGCCATCCCCCATCGGTACAGCCTGCTGCACGGTCCCTTTCCCGAAGGTCTTCTCCCCGATCAATGGGTAGCCTCCCGCCTCCTGCATCGCTCCAGCTAGGATTTCCGAGGCAGAGGCGCTCCCTTTATCCGTCAAGACTGCAATGGGATAATCTTTCGCTTTCTTGAGGGTTGTAAAAAACGATTGCCTTTCGCCCGTTCGTTCGGCTATTTGCAAAAAAGGTTTTTCTTTTGTAATGAACTCTCCAAGAATCGTTTCCACACTTGAAAGAAGGCCGCCTGGATTGCCGCGTACATCTATGACCAAGCCTTTGATCCCTTGCTTTTCTAACTGCTTCATCTGCTTTTTGAAATCTGCCGCCGTATTTTCCGAGAAAGTGGTTAACTCGATGTAGCCAATCTGTTCCCCGCCCACTTCTTTAACGGATGAAAATACGGTATCCAGCGGTATTTCAGCACGCACCATATTGAACTCAAGTGGATTGGAAACCCCCGCTCGCTTTACTTCCATTTTGACGGGTGAGCCCTTTTCGCCCCGAATTTTCAGGCGTGTTTCATACAGATCCAAGCCCTCGACACTCTCTCCATTCACCTTAAGGATTTGGTCTTTTGGCTTCAAGCCCGCCTTTTCGGCTGGCGAATCCTTGTAAGGAGAAACGATTATGACCTTGCCATCTTCCATGCCGATTTCAGTCCCTATCCCTTCGAAAGAGGAATCCAAGGTTTCATTGAATTGCTTGGCGGTCTCCTTGTCCATATAAACGGAATAAGGGTCTTTCAAAGATGATAACATGCCTTGGATCGCCCCTTCCACCAAACGGGAGCCATCCACCTGCTCGACATACTCACTGACGATCAAGCCATAAGCTTGCTCCACTTTTGCCCATTCCTTATCCTTGGATACGGCTGGGCTTTCAGGGTTTGTTTCCTGTTTATCCGGGAGGCTTGTCCAATATATGCCCCCCACTGCTCCAATGGCTAGTGATATGATGATTGCTAGCGGAAGTACCCATTTTTTGACCATATTTATCCCCATTTCTGACCTGATATGTATTCCACTATATGTGGCGCCGGGCAAGAATATTCCCTGAGTATAATGGTGAATGAACATAAAAAAACAGACCAAGGATTTATCCTGGTCTGTTTTATTGCAATAATATGGGGTATTAATTAGGTATATAGTTTAATGGATTGACAGCATTCGATTTGCTATAATTCCATGCGCCTTTATGCAGCTCGAAGTGCAAATGCTGTCCAAATGAATGGCCTGTGTTACCCATGATGCCCACTTGTTGGCCTTTGGCAACCACAGCACCCTCACTTACTTGTCTAGAGCGTAAATGTGCATAAACCGTAGTCCATTGCTGCCCGCCGATTGAATGGGTAACGAAGACGACGTTTCCGTATGTACTGGAGTGGTAAGAACGGCTTACGACCCCGTCGGCTGCCGCTACAACCGGAACCGTTCCACTAGCAGCAATATCAATGCCGGCATGCTGTTTATTCCAGCGTTCACCCATTGTCGAAGATACATATCCTGCACTCGGTCTTGTGAATGTACCCGATGATACCGCAGGGACTTCACTTACATTGGACGAAGGAGCTGGCGCTGAACTGCTTTTTGCGCTAGGTTCCGGAGAAGAAGATTGTTGCTTGGATTCCGACGCTTGTGATGCTGCTTTTGCAGCTGCTTCTGCCGCTTCCTGCTCTGCACGTTTTTTTGCTTCGGCTGCCGCTTTTTTACGGGCGGCTTCCAATTCCGCAAGACGTTGATGTTCTAGGCTGATGGCTGATTTGATGGCTTTTTCCTGAGCGGAAAGGTTCGCTTTTTCTTCCTCTAAGCCCATCTTCTCGTCTTCATGCTTTTTAGTTTGTTCCTTCAGCTGCTTGACTAAAGCGTCCTTTTCCTGCTTTTGCTGTTTTTGCTGCTTTTGGATTTCCAATAGTTCAGCTTTTGCCACTTCCAAACTAGCAAGCTTCGTTTCAACAGCATTTTGTTTTTCTTCAAGATCTTTTTTATCAAGTTCATGCTGCTTCAAAATATCCCGGTCGGCCTCAGCGATCGTTGCTACAGCTCCAACACGGTCCACTAAATCTCCAAAACTTGATGATCCGAATAGCACTTCAAGGTAGTTGACATCCCCGCCAGTTTCCTGGAAAGAAAGTGCCCTCTCCTTCAATACTTCATTACGTTTGGCGATCCGTTCTTTCAATACTTTAATCTCTTTTTTCAATGCTTCGATTTCGTTTTTCGTTTGTGTAATTTCAGCATTTTTAGCATCGATTTTTTTGTCGGATTCTGCAATTTTCGCTTCGATTGCATCGATTTGTTCTTCTGCAGTCATTTGCTTATCCTGAAGGTTATCGATTTTCTTCTCCGTGTCAGAAATGTTCGATTCAACACCTGAACGTTTTTCCTGAATCGATTCTTTCTGCTTTTCCAGATCCGATATGGACTCAGCATGAACGGATGGTACTGCCAGAAGGCTTCCCAATCCGATCATGATGGAAGCATTCATGGCAATGATATTTTTTTTCAACGTTTCATATCCCCTTTCAATCCCGTCACATCAATTGCCTTGCAACGTCTCTCTATCTATACCAAGCTTCTTTTTTAATAAAAGGAGCAACTTTTATACTTTCAAGAATTTCCTGACGGACATCAAGCTGCCCCATATCCCGATGACGGCACCTATCACGATGAGGATTGCCGATACTTGATAAATAAATGGGTTTGCAGGAAGAAGCTCTACGAACTTGAACGTAATCTGCGGTGCTGCATATTTATAAAGATTGTAATAGAGTACGGAAATCAGGCCTATCGGCACGATTGCACCGAGAATTCCCAACCAAAGCCCCTCGAGGAAGAATGGCCAGCGGATGAATGTGTTCGTTGCCCCTACCAATCTCATGATCTCGATTTCTTTCCTTCTAGCTACAATGGTGATTTTGATCGTATTTGAAATCAGGAACATTGCAGTGAATAGTAAACCTACAATGAGGACGATCCCTATGTTTCTCGCAATATTCACGAAGCTGAATAGCTTCTCTACGTATCCTTGGCCATATTTGACGCTTTGGATATAATCAAAGCCTTCGATCTTTTTTGCCACCTTGATGACATCCTGCGGAGACTTCGTTTTGATGATATAAACGTCCCTTAAAGGGTTGTCCTGTTCAAATGGTTTAAAAGCTTCGCCATTATCACCTAGATCATCTATCAAATTCGTAAGCTCTTCATCTTTAGGGGAGAAAATGACTGATTCAATGCCATCCATCTCCGTTATTTGTTTTCCGATTGCTTTTATATCGTTTTGATTCGCTGCATTATCTATATGTGCGCGAACTTCGACATCCTTCTCCACATTTCCCGCGATATGATTCAAATTCATCATGAGTACTAAAAAGACGCCTACCAATGTTAGAGTTACCGTTACTGCACTTACTGAAGCGAACGTCATCCATCCATTACGGCCAATGTTTTTAAAACTTTCACGGAAGTGACGGAGCAATGTTCTAAATTTCATATCCGTAATCACCTCGATGTTCATCGCGAACGATTTTTCCACTTTCAATGGCAATGACACGTCGTTTGATATTGTTGACGATGTCCCTATTATGGGTGGCCATTACTAGTGTCGTTCCGCGTTTATTAATTTCTTCAAATATGTTCATGATTTCCCACGATGTTTCAGGATCAAGGTTCCCTGTAGGCTCATCCGCGATGACTACCTTGGGATCATTGACGATCGACCTGGCAATCGCTACCCTTTGCTGTTCCCCGCCAGATAACTCCGAAGGAAGCATTCTGGCTTTATGCTTGATGCCAACCAGATCAAGGACTTCCATGACTCTCTTTTTGATCTCTTCCGGTTCCTTTTCGATGACTTCCATGGCAAATGCCACATTTTCATATGCTGTGAATGTTTGAAGGAGTTTAAAATCCTGGAATACCATACCGATATTGCGGCGGAATAGAGGAACTTTCGAATTGCGGATACTTGGCAGGCTAAGTCCATTGACCAAGATATTACCACTAGTCGGCTTTTCTTCCCTGTACATCATCTTGATGAAGGTCGATTTACCGGCACCGCTGGGCCCTACTACATATACGAACTCGCCTGGCTTGATTTTTACGTTGATCCCATTAATGGCAATGACGCCATTTGGGTATGTCTTTTTCACATCTATCATTTCTATCATTTTAAAACCACCTAATTTGCTTGAATTATCTTTATGTAATTACAGCTTTTTCGACAATTTCCATTGAATTCTGACAGGAATCGCTCTTACTTGAGCACAGACACATTATAACATCAAATTTTGTCAAATTAAGCATTAATAATATTACAGTTTCATTTCAGTCGGTCATATATCAACATCTACGTAATATTTCCAGTAATTGTTTGTTCGATAAGGATTCAATGTGAGGGGTACCGGGGATTTATAAGGGGAATGCTTAATGAAACGCCCTGCTGATGCAGAACGTTCCGGCGATCACTTACTTATGTTTTGCAAGCCATTCGGCGACCAGGCTGGCTTCTTTTCCCTGGATGATACCCTTTGGCATTGCACCTTGCCCATTTGCAATGACCTTTTCGATATCAGCCTTCGTCAACTTCGAGCCCACTTTCGTCAAATTCGGCCCTACGCCGCCTTCGAGATTCACCGCATGGCAGCTCGAGCATTTGTTTTCATAAATCTTGGCGGCATCACCTGCGCCTGCCGTTGTCGTTTCACCACTATCTGCCGGCTGTTTATCTGACGCATCATCGTTCCCGCCACATGCAGCCAATGCCAAAGAAGTGCCCAAGACTAAAGCTGCCCATTTCATTTTCATTGAATTTACCCCCTCTTCCTATTACCAATACAAGAACATTATACCAATGTCATTCCAGTTTAAAACCCTCCCCCAGCACTTCCGATGCGTCCGTGACGATTACAAACGCTTTAGGGTCAACGAGTTTCACCAATTGTTTCAATTTGGTGAATTCGGACTGGTCTATTACACACATCATGATTGGACGGGTGTCGTCCGTATACCCGCCATAACCGGATATCCCGGTTACCCCGCGATCCAGCTCATGTATGATAGCGTCCCTTACATCGCGTTCATTATTCGTGATGATCAGTGCCATCTTGGATCGATTCAGCCCTACTTGGACAAGATCGATCGTTTTACTTGTCACATACAATGCAATCAAGGCATAAAGCCCTTTTTCAATATCAAAAACGATGGCGGCACTTAATACGATGATGCCATCGATAATGGCAACACAAACCCCCAGTGACATATGGGTGTACTTGTGAAAAATCTGCGCAGCTAAGTCGGTGCCTCCTGTCGAGCCTTTCCCACGAAAGACAATACCTAGTCCAAGACCGACCATCAACCCGCCGCAAATGGAACCAAGCAGGGCATCATTCGTCCAAGCATCCCATTCTTTTGTCAGAAATACCACTAAAGGCAAAAACAATGTCCCAATCAAGCTTTTGGCTCCGAAATGCCTTCCCAGGATGATAAGTCCCGCAATGAATAAAGGAATATTGAAACCCCACAGCACATAGGCTGGCTCCCAGCCGAGAGTGGACCTGAGGATCGTACTGATCCCGCTGACCCCGCCCGATGCAACTTGGTTGGGCAGCAGGAAAACATTAAAACCGATGGCAATTATGGCTGACCCCACGATTACCAATCCATATTCGATTAACTTTTGCATCAAAGGGGGCTTCGGCTCCCTGTATCTTTTTCTCATTCTTTATTATCTCCTCAAACCATCATTCATCATTATGTAGTATTGGCGGATCATAGCATGGCATCCCTTTTCATACCCTGTAAAAATAATCCAGACGGCTTATTTTGGCAGAACGTGTAAGGCAAGCATGATTTTCATACAAAAAGCCGGACCATAGAACGGTCCGGCCATTATATCTTATAGTTTTGAACGCAAGTACGCATCGATGAACATATCAATATCCCCATCCATGACCGCACCCAAGTTCCCGGTTTCCGCACTCGTACGGTGATCCTTGACCATGGAATACGGATGGAAAACAT
>NZ_PHNG01000668.1:0-2590 GCF_002803435.1 Bacillus sp. mrc49
CATTATCCTTTATCGTCCTCGCATTTAGGGCAAACTGTTACTGAGTTTGCTTCAATACCATCAACATAATAGATTGTCCTATGAATGGCCCCACCGCACACTGAACATCTATCCTTGTCAATTTCATCCAGTTCATTAGCTAATGCTTCAGTATGTTTAGCAATAGCTCTAAGCTTCTGCTGCAGCCTATTTGTATCCATATCAACAGCAACTTTTACTTTGCCTTTCTCCATCCCAACTCACTCCTTCTCCATAATAAAAAGCACTCAATTGAATGAGTGCCTTGTTTTGTACCATATCGTTTATGTCAACGAAATGGTTAGGTTCAGCTTGAACCTGAGCTTAATATCGTCCTTTTCTTTATTCTCGATGATATAAATTTATCATGTCTAAATCCAAACAACACGATTTATTCCCTTCTTTTTTTCGATTTATTTTCGACTTTTTTTCGTAATAATTTCCCCATTTATTCGAACTACACAATAACGAATTCTTTTGCAATACGTTCATTTGCTAAATCCCAATATTTTTCTTCGATTTCGAATCCTATAAACCTTCGATTTGTTCGAATTGCTGCAACTGGAGTGGTTCCACTTCCCACACAACTATCCAAGATAACTTCACCCTCATTTGAATAAGTCAGTATCATATCTTTAACAAGGTCCAAAGGCTTTTGAGTGGGATGTAAATTTAATTTTTGCTTATCCGAAGGATATGTTAATACACTCCTTGGGTATCGATCAGTAGCTCCACCGCCAGAGACCTCTTTTGTTGCTTGCCTGTATATCTCACCTTTATTTTGAGTTTCTAAATACTTGGTGTAGCTGTTTACAGGTTTATGTCCAGTTGTCTTTTGAGGGTTATAGGTTGGAAGCTTTTTATAAAACACCAATATATTTTCGTGTGCTTTTAACGGCATTTTCTTTGCGTTAAAATGACCTGTTGCTGCAGTCTTTTCCCAAATCCACTCATAACGAAGTAATTTCAAGTTACTTGCTCCTAAAACCTTGTCAAAAGGAGTTTGTGCGAATAGGAGAATAGCGCCGCTATCTTTAATAATTCTTTCGTATTGCTGCCATAGAGCGTTTAAGGGAATCACTGAATCCCATTTGCAATTAGTTGTTCCATAAGGTAAATCAGTGAAGATCATATCGATTGATTTATCAGGAATCATCTCCATTCCAACTAAACAATCCATCTTGAATATCTTATTTAACTCCATAACCACCCCTCCTTTACATCACTGTTTGTGTCCACTAACCCTTAGTAATGGCAAGATTCAAGTTCAAGGCCAGTTTATAAAATGCTTTCCAACGTATCTTTGAATACTTCTTTTCGGAAATTGGAGGCTGAAATTTAAAACAATACACATTGTAATCGGACAAGTATTCCGCATCCTCAGACATATACCTTTCTTCGATAAGAAACCGTTCCATATTCGGCAGCCTTCGAACGGCCCATTCCACACGCTTGCAATAATCTCTTCTATAACGCTGCTGATCTGCATTATAGATAGCAATGGAGCCAGTTTGATCACTCGTCATATTAGTTGGACCATGAAATCTTTCCTCAGAACTTCCTGTAATGGATGCTTCACGTTCTTCAAAGATTAAGTATTTATATAAGCGATATTTCTCTAATTCAGCCTCAACGGCCCATTGAGTCGCTTTTCTATCTAATTCAGGTAATTCGAAAACCATAACTTTCCCCCATTTCTAAGGAGTACCCCGAGCCGAAGCTCAGGGCAGATAATTACTGATTGATTAATTCTTCTCCTGATTCAAGTTGACTATCTGAAACATTCACTGATCCATTGCCGTCCACAGAATACTCAATGCCTTCATGATCATCAATGCTCATTTGTCCATCTGGAGCATTATCTTTTTGCGGTTCACTCTCCATTACTTCTTTTGGAGTTTGATAAGCGTATGTTAAATCGATTAAGAAGTACTGACCGTATTTATTATATTTCTCTGTGATTTTATGCATTTGAAGATTGTTATTTTTTTTAGCATCTGAAACAATTTCCTCTGCCTCTTCACGAGTATCTGCATAATGTTGTTCCTTTTGATTAAGTTGTACTTTTGCCATTGATAATTCCTCCTATTAATAACCGTTATTTTTGATTAAATGTATAAGTGGACTAATTAGTCCTGTTTAGCGAGTTAATAAAAGTTTTCCTTTATTTATAAAGCGTTTCTAGCCTTAGATAGCCTTTCAGCAGCTCTTTCCCTTTGTTCATCTGTGTAGACCCGTTCTTTTTTCATGGAGACCTGTTTTTCCGTCAATGTTCCCCTAACGGCTATCGGTCTATCATCCTCCGATTCTAGGACGATTAGCTCTGTTAAATTAGTGAGTTTTCGAATGTGTTTCGGCACAGTAGAGTAAACAGTCCACTCGCTTGTACTATTGTCAAAAACCAATGAAGTTTCTTGTTCTTCTCGGGAATAACCCATATGTGCAAACCTCCCTTTTATTTGGGCCTATTATGAAGCTCTTTCATGGCAGCTTTATATTTTGCCTTTAATTCTGTATGAGCCTTTTTAAGTTCCTCATGAGTTTGGACATGGACCGATAATCTTGCCGCCTT
>NZ_PHNG01000669.1:0-13728 GCF_002803435.1 Bacillus sp. mrc49
TGTTGCACCTGTGACAATTGGAGAAGGGGCATATGTGGCTGCAGGGTCAACCATTACGCAAGATGTACCGCAGGAAGCCTTGTCAGTTGCACGGGCTCGTCAAGTCAACAAAGAAGATTATGTGAAGAATTTAAAATTCAATAAATAACCGACGGAGGTCATCATGTCAAATCAGTATTTAGATCCTAATTTAAAAGTATTCTCGTTGAATTCAAACTTTGATTTAGCTCAAGAAATTGCAGCTGCAATCGGTGTTGAACTTGGAAAATGTAGCGTAACCAGTTTCAGTGACGGTGAAGTTCAGATTAATATTGAAGAAAGCATTCGTGGCTGTGACGTATATGTGATTCAATCAACAAGTCAACCAGTTAATGAAAATTTAATGGAACTTTTAATTATGATCGATGCTCTTAAACGTGCTTCAGCTAAGACGATCAATATTGTTATGCCATACTATGGTTATGCACGGCAAGACCGTAAAGCACGCGCACGTGAACCGATTACTGCCAAACTTGTGGCGAACCTTTTGGAAACGGCTGGTGCCCATCGTGTCATCACCCTGGATCTTCATGCGCCGCAAATCCAAGGTTTCTTCGATATTTTAATCGATCACCTTGTTGCCGTTCCGATTTTAGCGGATCACTTCAAAGAAAAAGATCTAAGTGATATTGTCATCGTTTCCCCTGATCATGGCGGTGTTACGCGCGCCCGTAAAATGGCAGATCGCCTAAAAGCGCCTATTGCCATTATCGATAAGCGCCGTCCAAGACCGAACGTGGCGGAAGTCATGAACATCATTGGTAATATTGAAGGGAAAACAGCAATCCTGATCGATGACATCATCGATACGGCAGGCACGATTACACTGGCTGCAAATGCACTTGTGGAAAATGGCGCTAAAGAGGTTTATGCTTGTTGTACTCACCCGGTCCTTTCAGGTCCTGCCATCGAAAGGATTCAAAATTCAACGATCAAGGAATTGGTCGTGACCAACTCAATCGTCCTGTCTGAAGATAAGAAAATCGATAAGATCGTCGGACTTTCCGTAGCACCTTTGATTGCCGAGGCCATCATTCGTGTTCACGAGGAACAATCAGTCAGCACATTATTCGATTGATGAAAATAAATACGCATACTAAAAAACATGGTGGGCCCTTAGGCTCACCATGTTTTAGGTTAATGGAACCAACATGGGGAATTACCTAATTCTTAGTTGACAGGTGTGAATACTAGTAATAGAATGAACATACAATTTCCATCCATTTAAGGGGATGGAATATAACGAAAGTACGCCGATCGGGCTACCGAAGGCTCCTTTTACTTACCATTGAATCATGAGGCATTTTTCTGTGCCTTATCCCATGGTGAAGAAAAGGAGCTTTTTATTTTATATAAAAAGTGGGGGAAGGGTGTGCAGAGTATGAAAAAAAAGCAAATATGGCTGCTGGCCATTCTTTGCGTCTTCTTGCTGATCATAGGTGGATGCGGACAGGAGAAAACCAGCTCCAAACGTAACGATGCAAAAGAATCGACTAAAACCATTCAAATCGGTTATCAAAAATTCGGGACATTAAATATTTTAAAATCGAAGGGAGATCTGGAGAGACGTTTAAAAGATGCCGGTTATACCGTCGATTGGACAGAATTCCCCGCAGGACCTCAGCTGCTTGAAGCCTTGAATGTCGGCAGCATTGACTTTGGGCACACAGGGGAAGCGCCGCCGATTTTTGCCCAGGCAGCCAATGCTCCACTTGTCTATGTTGCCAATCAGCCGGCAAATCCTGCTGGGGAGGCCATTGTCGTACAAAAGGATTCCCCCATTAAAAGTGTGAAGGAATTGAAAGGCAAGAAGGTCGGCTTGAATAAAGGCTCCAATGTGCACTACCTATTGGTCAAGGCTTTGGAGGAGGCGGGCCTTACATTGGATGATATTAAACCTGTCTACTTACCGCCGGCTGATGCCAGGGCGGCCTTTGAAGGGAACCAAATTGATGCATGGGTAATATGGGACCCTTTCTTATCGGCAGCGGAATTGGAACTGAAAACGAAAACGATCCAGAATGGAGAAGGGCTTGTTTCGAATCGGGAATTCTTCTTGGCTACCGATACCTTTGCCGAGAATGAAAAGGCTTTGAACATCATAAAAGAAGAACTGATAAAGGTGGATAAATGGATAGAAGAAAACCCAAGCGATGTCGCCGAGTTTTTATCACCGGAAATAGGAATGAGTGTTGAAGTATTAGAAAAAACATTAAAAAGAAAGAAATACGGTCTTGAGGATATTTCCGATTCCGTTTTGGATGATCAGCAAAAAATAGCCGATACATTTTACAATCTTAAATTAATTCCAAGCAAAATTAACGTGTTGGATGCATCCATAAAAAATAATGAAGGGGGAAATGGAAAATGAAAGTTTTTTGGTTTTTGCCATCACATGGGGAAAGTCGCTATTTAGGAACGACAAAGGGCGGGAGGGCGATTACACTTCCGTATTTAAAGCAAATCGCACAGGCCGTCGACCATTTAGGTTTTGAAGGAGCTTTGCTGCCGACGGGCCGTTCTTGTGAGGATGCATGGGTAGTGGGTTCTTCATTGATTTTAGCAACCGAAAGGATGAAATTTTTAGTGGCGATACGTCCGGGGTTAATGTCACCGACCTTGGCTGCCCGGATGGCTTCAAGCTTCGATAGGCTATCGGACGGCAGGCTCTTGATCAATGTAGTCACCGGCGGGGACCCAGTCGAATTGGCAGGCGACGGCGTCTTTCTTGATCATAAAGAACGCTATGGGCAGACGGATGAATTCCTGGATATCTGGAGAGAGGCTTTGGCTGGCGGAAAAGTGGATTTTGAAGGCGAGCACTTGAAAGTTAAAGGTGGAAATATCCTGTTGCCGCCTGTACAAAAGCCGTATCCTCCACTCTATTTCGGCGGTTCGTCGGAGCCGGCCATCGATATAGCCGGAAAGCATATTGACGTGTACTTGACGTGGGGTGAGCCACCAGGGCAAGTAGCTGAGAAAATCGAGAAGGTTCGTAAGAAGGCAGCAGAGTATGGACGCGAGGTCAAATTCGGCATAAGGATGCATGTCATCGTAAGGGAAACGGAAGCGGAAGCTTGGCAGGCGGCGGAAGAACTCATCCAATACGTGGATGATGAAATGATTGAAAATTCACAAAAAATATTCGGGCGTTTCGATTCAGTGGGACAGAAAAGGATGTCACAACTTCATAATGGAAGCAGGGATTCGCTGGAAATCAGCCCTAACTTATGGGCAGGCGTCGGCCTTGTGCGCGGCGGGGCTGGGACGGCACTAGTCGGAAGTGCGGCGAATGTTGCCGCCCGAATGAAGGAATATGAAGAAATCGGGATAGAATCCTTTGTTTTATCCGGTTACCCCCACCTGGAAGAAGCGTACCGTGTGGCGGAATTGTTATTCCCTTTGCTTCCGATTGAACAACAGCAAGCACCCGTTTCAAAGGCGACGAGCCCATTCGGGGAAATACTGGCAAATGACCACTACCCTACAAAAGGAAGTGAAAGTGAAGATGCAAGCAAAGTTAAACAAAACGCTCAATAAATCACATTTCATCTCATGGCTCGTCCCCCTTCTCCTATTGGTGATCTGGCAGCTGCTGTCTTTGTGGGGAATTCTGTCGGAGCGAATACTGCCTGCCCCGACAGAGGTGCTTCAAGCAGGCGCCGCTTTATTGGAAACAGGAGATCTTGCGGAATATATCGGCATCAGTGCAAAGCGGGCTTTCATCGGCTTTTTAATAGGCGGAATCATTGGTTTTGCCCTAGGGTTGTTAAATGGGATATCCAACATTGCGGAAACATTATTCGACACGTCCTTGCAGATGTTGCGCAACATACCGCATTTAGCTTTAATACCGCTCGTGATTCTTTGGTTCGGGATAGAAGAAGAGGCCAAAATCTTTCTTGTAGCCTTAGGGGTCCTTTTCCCTATCTATTTAAACACCTTTCATGGCGTGAAGTCGGTGGATAAAGATTTGATTGAGGCAGCGAGGGTTTATGGGCTTCATGGATTTTCTCTATTCTGGAATGTGATTCTTCCGGCAGCCCTTCCCTCCATTTTGGTAGGTATCCGCTTCTCGCTTGGAATCATGTGGGTGACGTTGATTGTCGCAGAAACGATATCCGCCAATTCAGGGATTGGCTATATGGCGATGAATGCACGGGAATTCATGAGGATGGACGTCGTCGTGCTGAGCATTCTCTTATATGCTTTACTGGGGAAAATATCGGATGTGTTTGCCAAAATGGTCGAAAAAAGATGCTTGAAGTGGCATCCATCATACCAATGAGGAGGCCTTTATGATGAAGAATGTAAATTCGTTGGAGTTGCAGGACGTAGCAAAGCGTTTTGGTGATCATGAAGTGTTAAAGGGAGTGAACCTTTCTTTTAAAAAAGGGGAGTTCGTAGCTGTCGTCGGTAAGAGCGGATGTGGCAAGAGTACCTTGCTTCGTCTTGTCGCAGGCCTGGATGAACCGACTGGCGGCAAGATTTTTGTGAATGGAAAGTCCCTGAACGGATTGAATAAATCATCACGCACGATGTTTCAGGATGGGCGGCTTTTTCCTTGGAAAAAAATCCTTCACAACGTTGGTATAGGTTTAAATGGCGATTGGAAGCGAAATGCCATGGAGTTGCTGGAGCAGGTGGGCCTTGCCGACCGTGCACATGATTGGCCCTCCGTTTTATCAGGAGGACAAAAACAAAGGGTAGCCTTAGCGAGGGCATTGGTGAATCAACCTGACATTCTGCTCCTTGATGAGCCATTAGGGGCATTGGATGCCTTGACAAGGGTCGAAATGCAGCGTTTGATCGAAGAGCTGTGGCGGAAAAGGGACTTTACTGCCTTGCTCGTTACACATGATGTCGAAGAGGCGGTTACCTTGGCTGATCGGGTCCTATTGATTGAGGAAGGCAAAGTCGTCATGAACAAGGAAATCAATCTTCCGAGACCAAGGCAAAAGGATAATATCCAATATGTATCCTTAGCGGCCCAAATCTTAAACAGGGTCATGCAGGTTGATGGAGCAATGGAGAGCAAGGCGATACACGCATAGAAGCCGAGAAAAAGTTTAATGGTGATTTTTTGAGGCGAATCCTTTATTAACAGTATGTTCATACCTCCACTGAAGTCTTCCGATTTTTACCTTTCATGTTTAATGCCTGCCGATTTAGGGAAATGTTAAATATAGAGAAACTTATAATTAAAATTAGGAAGGCGGAGGATGTATGAGTAACTTATTAGCTGCAAAAGAACGTACGAATTTAAAACATTCGAATTTAAGAAATTTGCGCGAAAGCGGAGAAATTCCAGCCGTCGTATATGGCAATCAAAACGGCAGTACGGCCATTTCGGTCAATAACGGTGAGCTTCAGAAGACAATTAAGGAAATAGGCCGCAATGGTATCATTTCCTTGGACCTGGAAGGAAAGAGTTATAAGGTCATGCTCTCTGACTACCAGAAAGACCCGATAAAGAACTTCATCTATCATGCGGATTTTTTAATCGTCGATATGTCCGCCCAATTGCAGGCCCAAGTGCGCATTAACATCGTGGGTACTTCTAAAGGCGTGAAAGATGGCGGGGTCCTTCAGCAATCCCTTCATGAAGTGACGGTTACGGCCAAGCCGAATGACATTCCTGAGGCCATCGACGTCGATGTTACGGAACTTCAGGTAGGCGATACAATCTACATAGCCGATATCCAATCGAAGCAGCATGTTACGATCGAAAACGATGGTGAAGAAGTGGTTGCATCCGTTTTGGCCCCTCGTCAGGAAGAGGAAATCAATACAGGTGAACAGCAAGATGGAGGGATCCCTGAAAATGAAGAAGGAAGGGAAACCAAGCCCTCTTCAGAGTCATGATGCCGAGATTAAACAATTGAATCGTGATATAATAGGCGTAGCTCTTACTGGAGTTACGTCTTTTCAAGCTTTGGGTACAGAGATGCGGGTGGGAATTAATCCCTTTAAATAGAATTTTTTCTAACTAGTTCTCCCGTCGCTTGCAAGCCAGCTTGAAATTAGGGTACTATTTTTCTAAGGTCAATGACCCCTGGGAAACTTCGTCCCAATGTAACTCCATAAATAACCGTAACGACGGAGTGTGAATCATGAAAATTATTGTAGGGTTAGGAAACCCAGGTAAACAATATGAAAAAACCCGGCATAACGTCGGTTTTGAAGTAATAGATGAGTTATCCAGTAAATGGTCGATTCCGCTCGATCAGGCAAAACATAAGGGGATCTATGGTGTAGGCATGGTTAAAGGAGAAAAAGTATTATTGCTTAAGCCTTTGACGTACATGAATTTATCAGGAGAGTCCATATCGGCAGTCATGCATTTCTTTAAGGTGGATGTCGAGGATGTGGTCATTATCTATGATGACCTAGATTTGCCTCCGGGGAAGCTTCGTCTTCGCCAAAAAGGAAGTGCAGGCGGTCATAATGGAATTAAATCCTCAATTGCTCATATGGGCACACAGGAATTCAATCGGATCAGAATCGGGATAGGGCGCCCGATTGGCCGCATCCCGGTATCAGATTACGTTTTAGGGCGGTTTACGCCTGAAGAATGGGATCATGTAGGGGCGACAATCGAAAAAAGTGCAGCTTCCTGTGAAGCCTGGTTGGAAAAACCATTTATACAGGTCATGAATGAATATAATCAATAAGCTATGAGTAGATATAAGTAAAGAATAATATCTTCCTGTTTCGCTGAATAAAATCCCTCTGTTTTTGTACATACTAACACTATTACAAAATAGGGGGTTACGAAATGGCTCTCCATTATCGATGCCGACATTGCGGAACTAAGCTGGGCTCAATCGAGGCATACTCACTGAGCACGGAGCAGTTAGGTTTTAATCAACTTACTGATGAAGAGCGACAAGAGATGATCGTTTATGATTCCGAGGGAGATATGCATGTAAAGGCAATATGTGAAGATTGTCATGAGTCGCTGCAAAGATACCCTGAATTATATGAAAACGATTATATTATTCATTAGCGGAAGAGGGCTTTGGACAAAATCCAAAGCATTTTTCCGTTTGTCCAAATTACTGCAACTCGTAAAAAATACAACAAAAACCCGCTTGGTCGAACGGGCCAAGTTTTAATAAAAGATTTCATTTGGTTTTCGCAAGTTATAGAGAGGGGGGAAAGAAAATGAATGGATTACAAAACTTGTTCTCCAAACAAGATGATGTTCATTCGTTAATAGCGGGTATCGATGAAGGGCTTAAAGAACAAATAGTTTCTGGTTTGACCGGATCATCGAGATCGCTATTGCTGGCTTCAGTATATGAAAAAACGAATAGGCCGATTTTATTGGTCACCCATAATTTATTGCAAGCTCAAAAATTCCATGAGGACTTATCGAGTTTCATTCCCGAGGAAGAATTATATATATATCCTGCCAATGAATTGATTGCTGCTGATTTGAGTGTAGCCAGCCCGGAATTAAGGGCCCAGCGTGTGGAGGCATTGAATTTTTGGGCTGAAGGAAGGAAAGGGATCGTTATCGCGCCCATTCCAGGCGTTCGCCGAGTGCTTCCTTCAAAGGATATTTGGAAGCGGCATCAGCTTACGTTTAAGCTTGGTGAAGACATCGATCTCGAACCAACGTTGAATCACTTTATATCCATGGGGTATAACCGGTCTGAAATGGTGGCGTCCCCCGGTGAATTCAGCATTCGCGGCGGTATAATCGATATTTATCCAATCACGGAGCCAAATCCGATCCGTATTGAATTGTTCGATACGGAAATAGATTCGATCAGGACATTTTCAAGTGAAGATCAGCGCTCCATCGAAAAACTCAACAAGGTGATGATCGGACCGGTAAGCGAAGCGTTGCTCGAGCCGGAGCATATTGATAGAATCATCACAAAGCTTGAAAGCGGTTTAAGTAAAAGCTTGAAGAAGCTTAAAGACGAGAAAGCGAAGGAACAGCTGGTTCAAACGATTGGCTATGAGC
The DNA here is from genome assembly GCF_002803435.1 of Bacillus sp. mrc49. Taxonomy (NCBI): domain Bacteria; kingdom Bacillati; phylum Bacillota; class Bacilli; order Caryophanales; family Bacillaceae; genus Bacillus; species Bacillus sp. mrc49. The sequence goes on from NZ_PHNG01000669.1 coordinate 8,018, forward strand.
TTGAGCAGCTGAAAATGGGGAATAAACCCGATCAGATTTTTAAATACTTAAGCTTGGCATATGAAGATCCAGCTAGTTTAATAGATTATTTACCTGTAAATGGGTTAGTTTTCTTGGATGAAATAAGTAGAATCCAGGAAATCAATGATTCCCTGGAAAAAGAAGAGGCTGGCTGGTACACGGACCTTTTAAGCCAGGGACAGATCATCCATGACGTGAAATTGGCGCATCCGATGCAGGAATTGATCATGAAATCCAGCAGGCCGTTTGTATACCTTTCCTTGTTTTTACGTCATGTACCGCATACGAATCCTCAGAATATCCTGAATTTTGCCAGTAAGCAAATGCAGAATTTCCACGGACAGATGAATGTGTTCAAATCTGAACTGGAGCGGTGGAAAAAGGGGAAATATACAATCGTCATACTGGGGCAGGATGACGAGCGGGTTAAAAAGCTGCATGCGGTGTTAGCCGATTATGATATAGAGGCCGCCGAGCTTTTTGATGCAAACAGCATCCTTCCTGGTAAAGTGCAGATTTTAAGGGGCAGTCTTAATAGCGGGTTTGAATTGCCTATGCAGAAATTCAGCATCATCACGGAAACGGAGTTATTTAATAAGAAGTCCAAGAAATCGATACGAAGACAGAAACTATCGAATGCAGAGCGAATCAAAAGTTATTCCGAACTGAAAATCGGTGACTATGTCGTCCATGTCAACCATGGTATCGGAAAGTATTTAGGAATTGAAACGCTCACCATAAACGGCGTTCATAAAGATTACTTACATATTCGTTATCAAGCTGATGACAAATTGTATGTTCCTGTTGACCAAATCGACCTTGTCCAAAAATATGTCGGTTCCGAAGGGAAGGAACCGAAGCTCTATAAGCTTGGCGGAACGGAATGGAAGCGCGTCAAAAGCAAGGTTCAATCATCCGTGGAGAATATTGCCGATGATTTGATCAAGCTATACGCGGAACGGGAGGCGGCAAAAGGGTACGCATTTTCTCCTGATGGCGATATGCAGAGGGAATTCGAAACCTCATTCGCCTATAACGAAACGGAAGATCAACTGCGTTCGATTGTCGAAATCAAAAAAGATATGGAACGAGAAAGGCCGATGGATCGTTTACTTTGCGGGGATGTCGGTTATGGGAAGACGGAGGTGGCAATTCGTGCTGCCTTCAAAGCGATTATGGACGGGAAGCAAGTTGCCTTTCTTGTCCCGACAACCATCCTCGCCCAGCAGCATTATGAAACTCTGAGGGAGCGTTTTCAAGATTATCCCATTTCAATTGGTCATATGAGCCGTTTCCGGACGAAAAAACAGCAAACGGAAACGATGAAGGGTTTGAAGGCTGGAACGGTGGATATAGTCGTAGGGACGCACAGGATTTTATCCAAGGATATCGTCTATCGTGACTTGGGCTTGCTCATTATTGATGAAGAGCAGCGCTTCGGGGTCACGCATAAGGAAAAGATCAAGCGGCTAAAAACCAATGTCGACGTACTGACACTGACCGCAACCCCTATTCCGAGGACCCTTCATATGTCTATGCTCGGTGTGAGGGATTTATCCGTCATCGAAACACCGCCTGAGAATCGTTTCCCGATCCAAACGTATGTTATGGAGTATAATGGCTCGTTGGTGACGGAAGCGATAGAAAGGGAGTTGGCCAGGGGCGGACAGGTTTATTTCCTATACAACCGGGTAGAAGATATAGCAAGAAAAGCAGAAGAAATTTCCATGTTGGTACCAGACGCCAGAGTCACATTCGCTCACGGGCAAATGACCGAACAAGAACTGGAAGCTGTCATGTTCGGCTTTTTAGAAGGCGAGTATGATGTGCTGGTAAGCACGACCATTATCGAAACGGGTGTAGATATCCCGAATGTCAATACTTTAATCGTGAATGAAGCGGATCGCATGGGACTTTCCCAGCTCTATCAACTCCGCGGTCGTGTAGGGCGTTCCAACCGGGTGGCTTATGCATTCTTCACTTATAGGAAAGATAAGGTCTTGACCGAAGTGGCAGAAAAAAGGCTTCAATCCATTAAGGAATTCACCGAATTGGGGTCAGGGTTCAAAATTGCGATGCGTGATTTATCGATCAGGGGAGCAGGAAACATTCTTGGGGCCCAACAGCATGGGTTCATCGATTCCGTCGGCTTCGACTTGTACTCCCAAATGCTTAAAGAGGCGGTAGATGCGAAACGCAATGACCAGCCTGCCGAAGTGAAGAATACCCTTGAGATCGACATTGAGTTAGATGCGTATATCCCTGATGCTTATATAATGGATGGACATCAGAAAATTGAAATGTATAAAAGGTTCAGAGGGATCGCTTCTCTTGAAGAAGTGGAAGAGCTGCAAGATGAAATGCTCGATCGGTTTGGAGAGTATCCTGAGGAAGTCGCCTATCTGTTCCAGATTGCCGAAATGAAGGTATATGCTGAAAATGCCGGCATCGAGAGCATTAAACAATTGAAGCAGGAAATCAGCATTCTTCTTAGGGAAAAGGTAAGCAGTGACGTGGATGGGCAAAAAGTGTTTGAACTCGGCTCGAAATATGGCCGGATGGTCGGCTTCGGCATGGATGGCAACCGAATGAAGCTAGTCTTGCATATAAAAGGCGTCGAGCAAAGCAAATGGCTCAATATCCTATTTGAGATGACCAAGGGTTTACAGTTTGTTAAAAAAGAGACACAAGCAACCAAAAACTAATCGTGATTGATGGTCCTCTTATCAGAAAACGTTTTTAAGATACCATGGTAATAAAATGCATTAAAAAGAAAAATTTTTTCAAAGTGCATAGAACTTACCATTAGAAAAATACTATGTACAATAGCTGGTGATGATTTTGTTACAAAAAGAGGATTTATCAAATCAATTAGATGAAAGTGAGGCAACATTTGATGAAAGCAACTGGTATCGTTCGCCGAATTGATGATTTAGGAAGAGTCGTCATCCCGAAGGAAATTCGAAGGACCCTTCGTATTCGTGAAGGGGATCCATTGGAAATCTTTGTCGACAGAGATGGTGAAGTAATCTTAAAGAAATACTCTCCCATTAGTGAACTAGGCGATTTTGCAAGGGAGTATGCAGAAGCACTTTATGATAGCCTTGGAAACCCAGTTATGATATGTGATCGGGATACTTACATTGCAGTCGCAGGCGGCTCCAAAAAAGAATACTTAAATAAAAGTGTTAGTGAACTAGTCGAAAAGATCATGGAAGAAAGAAATCCAGTCCTGGAATCGCCGAACGGACAAATTTCCTTCGTCGATTCAAATGATGAAGAGGTCCAATCGTATACAGCAGCTCCAATCATTGCGAGCGGCGACCCGATCGGTGCTGTCCTGATTTTTTCAAAAGAAGGCACAATCGGTGAAGTGGAACAGAAATCTGTCGAAACAGCAGCAAGTTTCCTAGCCAGACAAATGGAACAGTAAGCTTGGACATGCCATCATATTTTTAAGATGCAATAAAGGGCAGCTATCGCTGTCCTTTTTGCTTTTCATGAAGGCGGAATGTAATCTAGGAGAAGGGCCACGGGGAATGGAAAAACGTTTACAGGATCGGCCCGAATGAAAAATAACCTCTAAAATTATGCTATAATAACTACCACATATGAGTGAAAAGGGGAAAGAGAATGGCTGAAAAGCCTTATAAAACTTCAAACGAGCTTTTTCGGGGTGCGTTGATTCTGAGCGCAGCGGCAATCATCGTAAAAGTTCTGAGCGCGGCCTACCGCATACCGTATCAAAATATTGCCGGTGACATCGGGTTTTATATCTATCAACAGGTATATCCCTTCTACGGCGTTGCTTTAACGTTATCGACACTTGGATTCCCTGTCGTCATATCCAAACTGATTGCAGAACGGGAGTCTTCGAGAAATAATTTTGCAGTCAAGGACATCCTGGTGTCTTCCTTCCTCGTCCTTAGTTCGATAGGAATCGTGATGTTTGCTGCCTTGTTCCTCGGCGCCGATTGGGTTGCCGGCTTGATGGAAGACCCGAAATTAAGCAGCCTGCTGAAAATAATAGCCTTTTCCTATTTACTAATGCCGGTATCGTCCGTTTTGAGGGGCTATTTCCAAGGGATGAACGACATGTTTCCCACGGCAAGTTCGCAAGTGGCTGAACAATTTATCCGGGTGTTGACGATATTGGTGCTTTCCACATTATTCGTGCACCAGGGCTATTCACATTATGTGGTCGGCAAGGGGGCTGTCTTCGGGTCTATCGCCGGCGGCATAACGGGGCTTGCCTTGCTCCTGGTTTTTGTGATCCTGAAAGAAGAATGGCAGATTTTTTTACGAATGGATCTTAAACCGGCAAATTTCATCAAGATATCCAAAGCCTTGGTCTTTCAAGGGCTGGCGTTCTGTATAACGGGGCTGATCCTCATCTTGTTTCAGTTTGTCGACTCGCTGCACCTCTATTCCTTATTAAGGGAAACGGGAATGGGGGAAAATGAAGCCAAAGGATGGAAAGGGGTTTATGACCGTGGGCAGCCCTTGCTTCAGCTAGGGACGGTTGCGGCCAATTCTTTTGCATTGGCACTTGTACCTGTCATATCCGGATTTGTCCAAAAGCGTGATGAACAAGAATTACTCAATAAAATCAAATTGGCGCTGCGGGTAAGTGCTTCGCTTGGACTAGCGGCAGCGGTCGGCCTGGCAGTCATGATGAGTCCGGTCAATCATATGCTGTTCACGGATGACAAAGGGACGGTTACATTAGCCATTTTTTCATTATCGATATTATTCTCCTCCCTCATCATGACCGCTGCAGCTGTGATCCAAAGCCTCGGCTATTCGATCGTGCCGGTCGTCATTACGATTATAGGGGTGGGCTGCAAGTGGGCGTTGAATCTTGTTTTAGTGCCCCATTACAAAATTGCCGGGGCGGCCTCGGCGACGGTACTGGCCTTTATGATCATGTCAGCATTATTTTATGCGGTATTGAGGGTGCATATCAAAAAGCCCTTAATGGAGAAGAGATACATATTCATCATCGTAAAGAGTGCGGTCTTCATGAGTGCGGTGGTTCTGTTATATAATGCCTCGTTTCACTTGATGTCCTCAGGCGAGGGCCGGTTGCTTGCCACGATCCAGGCGCTGATCGGAGTGGCGATCGGGGCAGCCGTCTTTGTGGGGACCGCCATACGTGCAGGTTTGTTTGAGGAAGAAGAACTTTCGCTTATACCTTTAGTATCGAAGCTAAAACGATTCATAAAAACGAGTAGGGGGTAAATATCCATGAATGAGATAACGATAATCGGCCTTGGTGCAGGGGACTTGGACCAGCTTCCGCTAGGGATTTATAAAAAATTGACACAAGTCCAACAATGCTTCTTAAGGACGATCGATCATCCTGTGATCGAGGAATTGAAAGCGGAGGGCATCCATTTCACGGCTTTTGATTGGATATATGAAAAGCACGACCAATTTGAAGCGGTATATGAAGAAATTGCCGAAACATTATTACAAGCGGCTTTGAACCAGTCCGTTTTATATGCGGTTCCCGGTCATCCGATGGTTGCCGAAAAAACGGTCCAGCTGCTGCTTGAAAAAGGGCCTGCGCTTGGAGTGGACATAAAGCTGGAAGGCGGACAAAGCTTCCTCGATCCCTTGTTCCAAGCTGTTCGCATCGATCCGATCGAGGGGTTCCAGCTATTGGATGGGACGGACCTTTCCCCCAA
>NZ_PHNG01000670.1:0-24155 GCF_002803435.1 Bacillus sp. mrc49
TTACTGTTTGCTGGAATTTGCCATCCTTGATATCTGGACTCCACTTAGGATCGATGCTCATTTTTACCAGCAAATCCTGTAACGCCAGCTCAGGCTTAACCGTAGTATTCATGTTTAGGCACAGCTCCCTTTGCATTCATTAGTTTTTCTACATCCGAAGTGATTTGGGTTTCACTGGACAGTCTGTCGGTCATTAAGATCAGTGAAGCATCTTCACCTATCAAAAGATCAACCATCTCCCATATTTGATCATCGACACTTTCACAAGCACACGGGATGAAAGCATCACCAGCTTTCCTGACAGCGCTTAACCAAAACATTGATATGGAAGGGTTACTCCTCAGCAATGCGAGGATTTCTTTTTTATACTTCTTTCCCCAATTTTTACAGTCCGATAATACCAGTCCCAAATCGATGGATAAAGGAACATGTAAACCGCTTAACTCCGTGATTACCTTTTTATAAAATGACTCGAGGGGCAGTGATAATTGTCTAATGGGATGTAAATAAATCGGAATGTCATGATATTCTTTGAATTCGGAAATCCATGATTGTAAACCCTCGATTGATTGTTGATCCTGATGCTGGAAGCCACCGGGATCCATGAACGAATGATTGATCCCCCACGTTCCAACCTTCAGTATTACTTGATCAATATTCAATTCCGATAACAAGCTTACATAATCGGCTAATAATTTAGAATCTTTGTCGGTATATGGCAATGCTATCGTAGTCTTGATTCCAAACTGGGAATATATCATTCGGGAAGCTCTTTTCGATCTATCAGAAAGGATGTTACTGAATATCACAGAATCGACTGGAAAACCGCCTATAAGTACCCCCTGATCCAGCGCAGCATCTGAATCTTCAATGTGCACGATTCGTTTCGTTATTTCGCCCGCCTCCATTTCGTAAAGACTGCCTTTTAATAAAGAAGATAATATTACAATTAAATGGAAAAATCTATATATTTTTGTAAAATGAGGAATTTGGAGTGTTTGCTACGCGGGAAGAGAAAGACATGATGAAAATATCAAAGAGAAAATGGTGGCCATCGCAATTGTTGGGAGTATACATAGGGATGATTGAGGGAAAACGAGGAAGACAGACCGGATTGCAATCGTAAAGCTGGATGCTAGGTTCGTTCATAACAAAAAAAGATGACCCGATTAAGGGTCATCTTCTTTTGCAAGCTGATTAGTCTCGTATTAGCGAATGCCTTTCATGTATCCTTGAATTTTTGGTGATAAGGCCAGAAGGGCCAGTCCAAGGATGATGGATGCAACACCGATTACGCCAAAGTATGCCATTTCGGTTTGCGGCGTGTAGAATCTGACGATTTGCGCATTCAATGCTTGCGCTGCTGCACTTGCCAGGAACCATAGGCTCATCGTTTGTGCCGAGAAGGCAGCCGGAGCCAATTTAGTGGTTGCTGAAAGTCCAACCGGCGATAAACAAAGCTCGCCCAGCACGACTAGGAAATAGCTAAGTACTAGCCAGAATGGGTTGACCAACGACTCTGATCCGCCGAAATAAACTGGAAGCAGGATCACCAGGAAGGATAACCCGGCGAACAGCAAGCCTATTGAGAATTTTTGCGGAATGGTCGGCTGGCGCTTTCCTAGTTTAATCCATAACCATGCGAATACTGGTGCAAGGGTAATGATGAACAAAGGATTCAATGATTGGAACCAGGCCGGGTTTATATCAATTCCGGCAAAATTAAGCTGTGTGCGTTTGTCTGCATAGCTTGCCAATATTGTTGCTCCTTGCTCTTGAATCGCCCAGAACATGACCGCTGCGATAAACAAAGGAATATAGGCGATCAAGCGGGACCGTTCGACGGAAGTCGTTTTCGGGCTGCGATACATGAAAATGAAGTAAAGCGTCGGAATAACGATTCCTAGGATACCAACAAGACTAATAAAGGTTTTAATCGTCAAGATCCCTGCATAGGCACTGATGCCAATGAGAACAGCTACGATCAAGGCACCTATTCCAATTTTAGTGAATGTCGCTTTCTTTTCATCTTGTGATAACGGATTTGCAGGAATTGTTCCAGCAAGTCCAAGGTTCTTTTTCTTTGTGGCAACAAAGACGATAAGCCCAATCAGCATACCAATTGCTGCAAGGCCAAAACCTAGGTGGAAACTGTAGTTCATTCCAACCGTACCGACAACGAACGGGGAAAGGAATGCACCCATGTTGATACCCATATAGAAGATGCTGAAACCGGAATCCCGGCGTTCGTCATTTTCTGCGTAGATTTCACCGACAATGCTGGAGACGTTCGGTTTCAATAAACCAGTACCTAGTACGATAAGTACCATGGATACAAAGAACATGGAAAGACTGCCTGGTACAGCAAGAACGATATGTCCGAGCATGATCAGGATCCCCCCGTAGAATACCGATTTCGAGGTCCCGAAAATCCTATCGGCGAACCAGCCGCCAATGATGCCGGACATGTACACTAAAGACCCGTATATGGAAACAAGGGCAAGGGCCGTGGTTTCATCAAGGCCTAGTCCCCCTTTGGAAACTTCATAATACATATAGTAAACAAGAATGGCCTTCATGCCATAATAGGAGAATCGCTCCCAGAACTCAGTAAAGAAAAGTGTGAATAATCCTTTAGGATTTCCAAAAAAACCTTTTTGAGGTACACTATCCACAATTTTCTGTTTATTAATCGTTGCCATACCTAGCCCCCCTTATATTATTGTATAATAACTTTTATTTTCATCTTTGTAAACAAATATTTAGTATATTTAAATAATTAATTTCAAAACAATTATGTAGTACCATTCCCTTATATACAAACTTCCTAAAAATTGTAAGCCTTTTCATAGAAAGCAATATTCCCCTCAATGATATATTGCCCTAACTTCGTCCCTCTATTACCATATATAGCTGTTTAACGTTATCCTTCACTCCAAAAAAATGAAATGGGCCGTTCGAAAAAAATCTGAACCAAAATCGATGGTTACCCCGTATAATGGAAATAATCAAAACATGAGGAGGCAAAAAAATGACCGAGACCATAACCGTTGTAATGATTTTTTCCATTCCCATAATCGCCATCATTACAAGCCACTTCCAAAAACAAACCCAAATGAAGCAGTCTATGCTCAAGGACCAATTGGAGCTCGAAAAACTTAAACATGAAAACTTCCTTTTGGAGACGGAAAAGATGAGACTCGAACTGGATCAGATGAACATCGACCAAAAAAAAGACGAGCCAAGGTTACTGTAATCAGGTAACGTTGGTTCGTTTTTTTATGGGTGCATTAACACTCAGCTCAGTTTAATGAATGTATTGGTCGCCGACAAGCAGCTCCGATATGACCTTGGTCGGGATGACGAACTCGACCGCCCCCATATATCCCGGGGCAACGTCGAAGCTATCGAAGGCGATGACAAGTTTGCCGTCTTTATTTATATAGAAGCTTTGCTTTTCATCAATGCCTTTAAATTCCGGAAGATCATCTTCTTCTTCGACCCAATATACCTTATCCGGATCGGCTGCCATTTGCTGCCTCATCTGTTCCTTGAGGTTCTCGCTTATCACCTGCAGATAGCGATCGTCTTTGAATAGACTGTTCAATGTCAGCAGCACTTCGTTTTTCTTGTCGACTGTATCGAACTGACTTTCAGTGGAACTGGACGCAGCGGTCGTATCGGTATAACGCTGTACGGATAAGATCGTTTCATTGTCGGTCAATATTTCATACCCGCTTTCAACCGAAAGATTTCCCTTTTCGCCTTCCTTCAGTTTTGACATCGAATCGGTGAACTCCTTGTAGAGCTCCTTGCTCTCAGATAAGTATTTATCATTCAAGCTTTGTTCAAGCCGTTTATTCTCCAAACCGGAAATGGCTGGCGTCCTGATGATGGCCGAGGAATTATTGACTTCTTCCTTCCATTCGACGAATGTAATCACTTTAATGATTTTTTCCATATAGGGAATATCACTCATCGCTTTCGCTGCTGCCGGACTTATATTCACGGATGCCGTCATTATCAGAAGTGCTGCAGCCGCTGAAACCAAGATGTTCCTGCCAACCCTGGGCTTCTTCCTTGGCTTTTCATTCAAGGCAGCTTGGACGACATCTTTCAATTCCTTGGGAATCGGTATATGAAGGTATTCGTCACGCAGATCCTTTAATTCTTTTTCCATCTTTTCGTTTCCTCCTGTTCAGTCATGTTGGCCCTCAATAGTTGCAGTGCTTTATACAGCCTCGTTTTGATCGTGCTCACATTCTCTTCGAGAACCTCCGCTATTTGCTCCAATTTAAGGTCTTCAAAAAAACGAAGGACGATTATCGTTCGGTACTTGAGCGAAAGACCTTCCAGCGCCTTTTGCAAATCAAGGTCAGGGTAGTGATCTTCCTCGCCGCTGCGCAAATATTCGATCGTTTCATCATCGGCGACGGTCAGTTTCTTTTTCTTCCGCAGGAGATCATATGCCGTTCTGACGATGATTTTATATAGCCAGCTATCTATGGATGCCGGGTCTTTGATTTTATTGCTGGAGGTAAGCGCCTTCCTGATCGATTCTTGAACGATATCCAGTGCATCCTCCTGATTCTTAACATAGTAAAAAGCAAGTCTGTACAAATTTTCTTGCCGTTCGGTGATCCTGGCCGCTAATAATTCATTCATATCTAGATTCTTCATTGCATTAAAAGAGCTCCTTACATTTAAATTACGTATCCTAGGTACAAAGGATAGACGTCCGTATGATAGTAAAAGTTTGAAATTTCATAAGGAAATATTTTCATATGGATTAATGAAATTTTTTACAAACTTTTAAGGCTTTTGACGCGTCTATATAGTAGAATGATAAACGAGGTGGAGTGCATCATGAGGAGATTAAATTATAAAAAAGTCTTTATTTTTCTATTTTGTCTAATAGCGGCAGTCGGTACGATGGGGTTAGCCATCAAAAGCCTTGCTTTTGATAAAAAGAAAACCGTTTCGGCCTATACCAACGATAAAAATTACCCAGAAGCGGATATCCAAACGTATGTGAAGGACGATACGAAAGGCGGATATTCGGTGAGCAGGCCCGTTATACATGTAGAGAATATTGACAAGCAACTAGAAGCTTATATAAAAAAAGAAATCAAGGACTATGAAATGAAATGGAAGTCCTCCGACGTAAAGGCGTCCGAGCTTAACCTCACTTATACGATCCTCCATTTCAGTAAGCAAACCTTTACCATTTCCTTCGATAAATATGAACAGGTGGAAGGAAAGAAGTATAGCGAATCGCGAATCTTCACTTATGATATCCCCTCCCAGCAGAAACTCTCCATAGAAGACATTTTTGCCAAGGATAGTGATTATTTATCCGTTTTATCCGAAATTGTTTTTGAAGAGTTGACTTCCAGGGAAAAAGAGGGAATTTCAAAGGGTCTCATTAAAAAGGAAAACCAACTGACAGCAGCCAATTTTGATTCTTTTTCAATTTTGAAAGATACGCTCGTTTTCTATGTTAAGACTGACGACTCAACCAAGGTTCATACGATTGCCATCAATAAGGATCTTTTCAAAGATAGTTTGCTAGATTCCTATCAAAGTAAAGATTTGAATGAGGATCGTGTAAAGGAATGGCAGCCTGAGCATATTGTCGCCAAGCTGCCTGTGCAAAACGAATGGATTGATCCAGCCAAGAAGGTCATTGCCTTAACGTTCGATGATGGTCCGCACCCAAGTCATACCATGTCCATCTTAAATGATTTGGACAGGTATGATGCACATGCAACCTTTTTCGTGCTTGGAAACCGTGTACAGCATTATCCACAGGTTCTGCAAAAAATGCTGGAACAAGGTAACGAAATCGGCAACCATTCATGGGATCATCCACAGCTGACACGCTTAGACAAGGGGAAGATCAAGGATGAAATCAAAAGCACCCAGGAAGCTGTTGATAAAGCCACTGGCATGGAGCCAAGTCTGATCCGCCCCCCATATGGAGCGATTAACGACAACGTACGTGATTACATGGATGATTTGAAGGTCGTACTTTGGGATGTCGATCCCGAGGATTGGAAATACCGCGATGAAAAGAAAATCGTCAACAAAGTGATGGACAAAGTCAGTGATGGCAAAATCGTATTGATGCATGATATTTACCAAACAAGCGCAGAAGCTGCCGGCAAAATCATTAAGCAGCTTCATGACAAAGACTATCAAATGGTCACTATTTCGGAGTTGGAGAAGGTACAGAAGGACCGTGAACTTTCCGGAATCGTCGTAAATGAATAAACGAAAGAAAGAGCCTGTCCATTCGAGACAGGCTCTTTTGCATCCATATAAAATAAGCAGACCTTTGTTCATAGGCAAAGGTCCGCTCCGTTCTTTCATTCCCCAAGGTCTACGTTATGATAAACTTGTTGAACATCTTCCAAATCTTCCAATGCATCGACCATTTTTTCGAATTGCGCCTGTGCATCTTCCGGAAGGGATAGATCATTTTGAGCAAGCATCGTCAGCTCCGCCACTGTAAATTCGGTGATGCCGGCTTCCTTGAATGCCTGTTGCACAGCATGGAATTGTTCAGGCTCGGCATAAACGATGACCGATTCTTCTTCTTCGATGATGTCGCGTACATCAACATCCGCTTCCATCAATAATTCCAGTACATCATCGGCCGTTTTACCTTCGATCCCGATTACTGCCGTTGCATCGAACATATAAGCAACAGATCCGCTGACACCCATATTCCCGCCGTTTTTCCCGAATGCGGCACGTACATCGGATGCCGTCCGGTTCACATTATTTGTCAATGCGTCCACGATGACCATCGATCCATTCGGTCCGAACCCTTCATAACGAAGTTCATCATAGCTCTCTTCCGAACCGCCTTTTGCCTTTTCAATCGCACGGTCGATGATCGCTCTTGGGACATTGTATGTTTTGGCACGCTCAAGCACGACCCTCAATGCTTGATTCGATTCCGGATCAGGTTCGCCTTGTTTCGCCACTACATAAATTTCCCGGCCGAACTTAGCATAAATCCTGCTTGTATTAGCATCTTTTGACGCTTTTTTTTCTTTAATATTATTCCATTTACGACCCATTATATTTCACTCTCTTTCATCATTGAATAGATACGAATAGCTTATGATGATATCTGGCCTGCTGGGACATCCTTCATGAGAATCCCGATTGAGGTCGACCATACATTTACTAGATTATATTATACATCAATTGTATAAATTTGAAAAAGTCCTGATACCCCCATCAATGGGCGTAACTGGATTGGCTGATGCTTCCTTAATAAAATACTTTGGAAAATATCAAGATTGGTATAGTATGAAGTGATTGGAAAGGAGAGATATTCATGATGGAAAACAAAATCATCATCGGGATACCCGGGAAATGGAAGAACCGGGCGGAATTGATTCAGACGGTCGCTTCAAAAAGCGAAGGGTACCTATTAACCGGGAATATTTTTCACAATAACGATAAAAACATTACGTTTCAGGCGGAGATCCAGGATTATGAGCCAACTTTAAAAGAGACTTTTTCGTATGCCAGTAAAGGAAATTTCCCTGAAAGCTTACTAGCGGAAATCAATGAACACACCTTTACCGTTTATATACTAGCCGATGCATCCGATACTGATTCTGTTGCGGATTTGATCGATGCCGGAGCTGCCATCCTGAGGGCAGGCGGAATGGCCGTGAAAATTGAAACGACTGGCATTGCCCATTCGAAGGAAGATTGGCTAAAGCTTCAGCAAAGCCCTGATATTCTCTCGGTATATGCCCATTTTGTCACGATCATAGGCGAGGAAGATTATTACTGTTCGTTCGGAATGAAATCTTTTGGACTTCCAGATACCGTGACACTTAACACGATGAGTCCGAAAGAAGCCGCTGCCCTGCTTAACACATTCAATTACTACCATGTAGGTGAACGGCCTGTCTTTACGAACGGTGAAACCTTCAGCATCCAGCAGGACGCACCGGACTTCACCTTAACGAGCCTTCAGGATTTCAGGTACGAGCAGGATCACCCCTTCTACAACCCATTCGGATTATGGAATTTGGGCACCAGCAAATAGCTCCTATGCAACTGTGGATAAACTCGATGACACTCGAGCTTATCCACAGTTTTTTTAGGTTTTATACGAAGGAATGGTTGAATGAAGTTCATTTAAATTGCATCGTCTATAATTTTTTCAACAACTAGTATCTTGTTCCCCATTATTCACATCATCTAATTCACCCTCTTAATTTTAGTGAATTTGAACAATGACAATCTTATAGCATTCATTTATTATGAAATAACAAGTTACATAAGATGTTACTTAACATTACATTGTATCGGAATTCAGTAACCCGCGAGCACTCACTAAAGATAATGGGGGAATAAGAATGGCATTAGAAAACTCAAAAAAAATGGTCAGCATGGATGAAATCAATCATTTTAAAAAAAAGAAGTTTAATATGCCGCATATTTATGTCATTTTATTCGTATTTATCTCACTTGCCGCCATCGCCACTTATTTCGTTCCAGCCGGTGTTTATGAGCGAATTCCAGGTCCGGAAGGCAGGCTTACGATCAATCCCAATTCCTATCAAACCGTTGAACAAACACCTATTACACCTGTTGATTTCATGACTGCTATACCAAAGGGCTTGATAGCCGCCGGAGAGGTTGTTTTTTTCACATTCATCATCGGAGGAATTTTCTCTGTACTTCGTAAAACAGGTTTGATTGAAATGGGAGTCGATCGATTGGCCAGGCGATTTTCATCGAAAAGCATGATGCTGATCCCCATTCTCACTTTCGCATTTGCGATTATTTGCAGTTTGATCGGCACACAGGAATTATGCTTAGTGTATGTTCCCGTCATCCTCCCTCTTATGATTGCCTTGGGATTTGATTCCATGGTTGCCGTCTCAGTAGCCTTAGTAGCAACGACCGCTGGATTCATGACAGGTTTCCTTAATCCCGTCAACACCGGTTTAAGCCAGAAAATAGCAGGACTCCCCGTATACTCTGGCATCGAACTCAGGATCATCGCTTTCATCATTTTCCTTTGCGCGGGGACAGCTTACATCATGCGCTATGCTAAAAAGGTTAAAGGCAATCCCGTGTACAGTTTTGTATGGGATGAAGACAAGGAAAAACGGAGGCAATTTCTGAATAAACCCGAATCTGAAAAATATAAGGCGAACAATAAACAGAAAATTGCTTCTATTGCCTTGTTTGGCTTTTTGATTCTCCTCGTATATGGCGTTTTAGCAAAAGGTTGGTTCATGTTGGAAATGGCAGGGCTTTTCATCATAATGGGAATCGTGGTTGGTCTGATTGCCGGGTTAAACATCAACGAAATTTGCGAAGGATTTAACGAAGGATTCCGGGAAGTCTTGGTCGGCGCCATGATTGTAGGTGTGGCAAGGGCTGTCGCTGTTGTTATGGAGGACGGCCAAGTAATGGACACGATCGTTCATGGCCTCGGTAATCTTGTAGGGGACTTCCCCGCTGTATTCAGCGCCATCGGCATGTTCATAGTCCAGATGTTATTCAGCCTTTTAATCCCATCCGGAAGCGGTCAAGCTCTGGTTACCATGCCCATCATGGCACCATTGGCCGACATCATCGGCGTTACAAGACAAACAGCCGTGTTAGCCTATCAGCTGGCAGATGGAATTGGCAACATATTATATCCCACATCAGGATACTTCATGGCGACCCTTGCCTTATCGGGAGTTGCCTGGCAAAAATGGGTTCGCTTCTACCTCCCCTTGTTTTTTATCTGGTTCCTCCTATCTGGCACTTTTTTGATCATCGCCCAAACCATTCAATGGAATGGTTAATCGTGGTCGAATTATCCACATGGACGGACGAATTTCGCTCGATGTTGGTCGGATTATCCACGGGGACGGACGAATTTCGCTCGGTGTTGGACGGATTATCCACGGGGACGGACGGATTTCGCTCGAATGGTGGTCGGATTATCCACGGGGACGGACGAATTTCGCTCGATGTTGGACGGATTATCCCCACGGACGGACGAATTTCGCTTGATGTTGGACGGATTATCCACATCGACGGACGGATTTCGCTTGATGTTGGACGGATTATCCCCACGGACGGACGAATTTCGCTCGATGTTGGACGGATTATCCACGGGGACGGACGAATTACTCTCGATGTTGGTCGGATTATCCACGGGGACGGACGAATTTCGCTCGATGTTGGTCGGATTATCCACATCGACGGACGAATTACTCTCGATGTTGGACGGATTATCCACACGGACGGACGAATTTCGCTCGGTGTTGGACGGATTACCCACATCGACGGACGGATTACTCTCGATGTTGGACGGATTATCCCCACGGACGGACGAATTACTCTCGATGTTGGACGGATTATCCACATCGACGGACGGATTATCCCTTGGGACGGACTAAATCCCCTCCTGATAAGGAAGGGGATCATTTTCATTCCTCTGCACTTTTCTTCTTCATCACTTCGATTTCTTTTGAAAATGTTTCTTCGATTTCTTTTTTATTTCCATATAAAAATAAATTATCGCCCATTTTAATTTCATATTCACATAGCTCTTTCCTATGTTTCACTTCTCCGCTTTCAATAAATAAAATATTGATATCGGCTTCTTGCGATAGGATATCAGCCACCTTGACGTCGATGTACTCAGACTTTTCATATATATCAATCTTCATGAGTACATCATCATCTTCTAAAAATAGGATGTCTTCTATCGGATGTTCCCATAATTCATAGTGATTGTACATTTCACTTTTCATTTTAGCCGAAATTCGATTATTCATGAACTTTGATTTGATGAGAACGGTCGATACAATCAATATTCCAATGATGATGCTCAACTCCGTCAAGCGCAGGTCATCACTAAGTAATGTACTGATCGATGAAATAATGACTGCAAGGGAGAAAACACCAAATAAAATTAAAAACATGCTTATTTTCCTTCGCACAGGGTGGTCAATGATGGATTTTGATTCGTCCGTTGTGAACCCGGTACCTGTCAGCATGGAAATCACTTGGAATCTGGCTACATTTGACTTCAATCCAGTCATCTTCAACAGCGTAACCGATATTTCAATAACCAGAGCAATAATTATCATATAAAGCAGCATAAACAATACATTCGTCAAAACGATCACTTCCTCTCCTATGGTTTACCCAAACCAAGCTAAAAGCAATCCCCTTCGTTTTCTTATGTTTTCCCTCTATATATTCGCTTGTTGCCCACAACTTTCCTCGCATATAAAAAAACACAGTAAAAGGCATACTGTGTTTTTTTATGTGGTCTTTCGTTCAGCTTTCAATTAAATCGTCTTCAGTAATAGTTTTTTCAAAAGCGGTGTAAATTGTTCCGGCAACTCAGCTACACTCGGAACCATCAGGCGCTCTTTGCCATAGATGTTTTTCATCGTCATCTCTTCGCTTTCTTCAATCGTTCCATCGGCTAAAAACAGGCCTATGACCTCTATTCCTTTTTTTCTGGCTTCGGATACGGCTAGATGCGTATCGACAATTCCATTTTGGTCATAATCGCTAGCTGCCGGCTCACCGTCGGAAAACACGAGCAAGAAACGGTTTTTTTCTCGTCTTTTTTCCAATTCCATTGCCGCAACCCTGATACTGTATCCGTCACGGTTGTCTTCCTCCGGTTCAAGCTGCATGATTTTTGCTCCCGAGTTCAAATAGAACGAATCGGAATGGGACTGGATCACGTGGAAGTAATTCGGCTGATAGCCCTCCCTTACTTCATTTGCGTCTTCCCAAAAACCAACGATCGAGTGGGGAATCCTTAGCTTTTTCAGCACTTCATGGAACAGGGCGACGCCCCGTTTCGTTTCATCCATTTTGTTGTGCATCGAAGCGGAGCAATCGATTAGTAGTGTAAATACGGCATCCAATTCATTGGAATCTTGGTTCTTTTTGTAGAAAACCCTTGGATTTTCATCGAGTACAAGCGGCAGGAGCTTCTGCGATAAACGACCAAAAAGCAAATCTTTTCTAGGTGCATTCTTTTTGTTTTCAAGTGTCTTTTCAATCGTGCTCGAAAGTTTCCGCTTGAATGGCTCAATATCCGCGACAAACCCACGGTACCGTTTTTCTTCGGCAGGAGTGGGCACTTTTGCTTCTTTGATGACTTGGACGACGTCTTTATTGTCTTCACCAAATGGGTGTTCACCACTTTTTCCGACGTTCGTTTGCTTCTTCTCAAGCGTTTCCTGCTGATTGTACTCCTTTTGCTGACTTTCCCCTGACGAACCTTGAATCGATGCCAATGCTTGATCGGCATCTTCCGCTTCACGTGCACCCCCGCCCATCAGGCTTGTTTTCGTTCCTTGCTCCAATTCAAATTGCAGGAAGGTCGAGTTACTCTCGCCATTCTTGTTTTCCCGATGCCATGTCGAGAACTTTTCATCAATGAACTCGCTCTTCTCTTCATCCACATCTTCCGTATCATCGTTGTTCAGTTCATCATTCCTCGTCAGCTCATCAAATAAGGAGTTCGCTTTGTACTTGTCGACATTGGCGATCGGGAAGATGAAATATTCATTCATCGTATCCTGATATTCATCGTTCACCCGAAAAATGATTTGCTCGCAAATTCTTGTGATATCATCCGTTTTCCTCGCTTCGAAAACGGAATGGATGTACGGTTTGATTTTCTCCAGCTCTTCCAGCTGCCGGATGTTGGCTCTCGGAAAAATCGGATCTGGCCGGTCTGATTGAAGCAGCAAATAGATGAGGCAGTATAATTCATCCAGGGCAAAGCTTCTTGTGACATTCGTCGCTAATTGACTTTCGAAATATTGTTTAAGGTATGCGCCCCTTACCGAAAACCAGCTTTTCGTGCCCGGCCTTTCTTTCTTCACCAGCTCTTCCAAGCGCAAGTCTTCCAATAATGCGAACAATTGGGCAGCAAACTTCGGAATCGAGGTTTCTGCCATCATGTCCTGATAATCCTTCATGCTTTTAATGGCTGAATAATGCAGCGTCCCTATCGTTCTTAGGAGGACGTCCGTTTTTAAGCCCGCTTCCTTCACTTCCTTATTGCCATTTTCCCAAAAATGGCTGGCTGTGACCTTATTCTCGATCAAGTCGATGAAGGAGCCATAATTGTATTCGAATTCAAGATCCGGAATACCGGATAAGACTGTCGAAAGATCCTGCAGCTGCAAAAATAGAGCCGTATCGATTATTGAATCATTGAACCGGATATACTTCATGAGGCATTCTCCTAGTTAGAATAATGTGTCCGCCAGATTCTTCACAAACTCCCGCTCCCGCTCCTCGTCCAATTTATCGACGATCGAACGAAGGATCGCCCGTTTCGGCGGGATTAGAACACTCAGATCACAAGCATCAAGCAACGCCCGGATCGATGCGGCATCTTCGGCAACCTTTCCTTGATCGACAGCGTTTATCAAATCACTCGACAGCTTGACGAACAAGTCTATATTTCTTGGATCCTCCAGCTTTGTATTGGTCTCGATCAATTGCTTTAGCTGTTCCCCTTCAATGTAGGGAACCTCTATGACGACAAACCTATTTTTCAGCGCTTCATTCAGCGGAACCGTCCCTACATATCC
Source organism: Bacillus sp. mrc49 (assembly GCF_002803435.1). Taxonomy (NCBI): domain Bacteria; kingdom Bacillati; phylum Bacillota; class Bacilli; order Caryophanales; family Bacillaceae; genus Bacillus; species Bacillus sp. mrc49. The sequence goes on from NZ_PHNG01000670.1 coordinate 13,620, forward strand.
TTCATTGATCGCCGCAATCACATTAAAGCCATCTTTCGCCGTGATGACCTCGTTCGTGAAAGGGTTCGTTATCGTCCGCCTGTAATCGAGCACTCCATTGATCAGCGGCAGTGTTTCCGGTTTCGCCATGTTGATTTCATCTATGTATAAGAAATGACCGTAATTCATCGAATTGATCACAGGTCCAGGAACGAATTCTATCACCTGTTTTTCCTCTTTATAGGATAATGTCTTGAAGCCCAATAAGCTTTCGGCATCCAAATCGACCGAGCAGTTGACACTGAACATCGGCTGGTTGAATAGATGTGATAATGTCTCGGCAAACTTAGTTTTCCCCGCCCCTGTCGGCCCTTTCAAGAGAATGTTCTTCCCCATGCTCAAGGCGCTGATGGCATCCACCATCAAGTCCATCTCCGGAGGAAGATAACCGCCCGCCCGAATCAATTCCTCAAATTGAGCAGGATTTTTTTTATTTACTTCTAATATATTAGCGATTTCTTTTGGCAATTCATTGATCATTATGTTCCTACACCCCTTTTTGTACATTTTAAGGCTCTTTCCCACTAAAAACAAACACGAAGAAAAGGGGCGGTTATAAAAAGCGCAAGAAAGTAAAAAAACCGATTCTCCACATGCTCTGGAAATCGGTTTTTGTTTTATACTAACACTCACAACCCCACTGCCGTGCAATGATCGGGAATCATTCAGGCATCGCTATATTTCCCTCAACGCATCCGAAATCGCCGTATCCCCGGCGACCAAGTCAAAGGAACGCTTGTAGGTATTTTCTTCAGTCAATGCTGCCACAATCGTCCGGGCGACATCTTCCCGTGAAATCGATCCACGTTCCACCCCTTCAGCTGCGGTCACTTTGCCCGTTCCCGGGTCGTTCACAAGTCCGCCCGGCCGAATGATCGTATACAATAAATCACTTTGCAGCAGGGCTCGATCCGCATAATGCTTGGCGACATAATACGGTTTGATGGCATCATTCCAGTTATCCCGATTATTCGCTTGAAAAGCACTTACCATGATGAATCGCTTGATCCCCAAATTCTCTGCAGCCTCGATCGTTTTAACGGCACCATCCAGATCGATCAGCAGCGTTTGATCTGCCCCAGTGCTTCCACCGGATCCAGCTGTAAAGACGATGGCATCACAGCCTTTAGCCGCATTTGCAATCTCTTCCACCGACCCGGTCAAACTGACCACCACGGATTCGATTCCGTTTTTCTCATAGTACTTCCTCTGTTCTTCCTTCCGGATCATTGCCCGCACACGATGCTCCCTGCTTTCATGCAACAGGTCCACCAAGTGTTTACCGATCTGCCCATTTGCCCCAACTACGAATACTTTCATTAAAGTCAGCCCCCATAATGGTTAGTTTGGTTTTCGTACAAATTATTTCATGGACGAAGCTCATTATCAAACAATCAGCCCGTCACACAATGGAAAAAGTTTGGCAATCCACCTTATCTATCTTATAATAATGACAATAAAACAACGGGGAGGTGTAAAGATTGGCAATACGTACCTTAATGCCACCTTCTGCAACGTCTCATGCAAAGCCTAGTATTGGAGGCGATACTTTGCATGGGGTTCAATCATTTTAAACTAATCGCCCAACAATCTTTCCGATATTTGGCTTTGCACCTTATTTCATTCTTAAAAAAGAATAAGGGGCTGGCAGAAATGAAATATGTAAAAGCAACGGCCGTTTTGCCTGAAAGGCTAATTGTTGAAATTCAAAAGTACGTACAAGGTGAAACCCTATATATTCCCAAACCCGAAAAGACCCATCGCAAATGGGGAACGTGTTCGGGATCAAGGGAACTGATCGATGACCGAAATGCTGCCATTAGATCTGCATACAAAACCGGCCGTACCATCCTTGAATTGGCCGAAGAACATTTTCTCTCCATGGAGACCATCAAGAAAATCGTTTATTCCAAATAAGGTCACAAGCTAGCACTGATGATGATATCAGTGCTTTTCATATGTCGAGAATATTTCTTAGCCATTCTCCCCCTTTTCATGCGGATGCGATTTCTGTAAAGTAATAGCAACGGTATCATCAGAAACAGGAGAGTGAGACAATGGAACCTTTTATCAGAAGCGAGCAATATAACTTCATTAAATTACAAACACAGATTCTCATCAATGGGCACGCGACTGCAAACGATAGAGATGTGATCAATACTCTGAAAACTGTTTCAAAAGAGCGTGTATTACAGTTGTTCAGCGACATAAATGAAGAGCAAAATCAGCTTTTGGCCCCCGTTGAGACCATTAAAGACCCCGCACAAGCGGAGGACTTTCTCTTACAAATCAAGCCGTATGTCATTCCCTTTAAAGAAGTTACCGAAAAAACGGTGAAGAAACTATTTCCAAAAGCAAAGAAGCTAAAAGCCCCCTTGCTGAAGAATATCGACTTAAGGGAGCTGTCATACTTGGGCTGGGATGATGGCGGCTCCGGTAAGAAATTCATCATCGCACCTCATCATGATGCTTTCACCGGACTGCACGGTACGATCAAACCAGCCAACAAGAAAGGGATTTGTGCCATCTGCAGCCGTTTTGAGGAAATAGGGATGTTCATGTCCGAAACAAAAGGAACGATCCAGGGAACATTCATTAAAAAAGGCAACTACATTTGCCTCGATAGCATGAAGTGCAACCAAAACATAACCTCCTTAGATAAAATGAACGATCTCATCACCCGGCTGAAATAAGACAAAAAAAGCAATCCTTCGGCAATGGAAGGATTGCTTTCTGTGCTTAAAGTTGTGGCCCCAGGCGCCGTGAATCCTCAAAATTTACCGTTGCGGTAATCATCAAAGGCCTGAACGATTTCTTCCTCTGTATTCATAACAAAAGGCCCTCTCGCCACCACAGGCTCCCCGATTGGTTCACCGGCATACAACATGACTCGCATCCTGCTGTGTGCTTCAATCTTTATCTCGCTCTCCTCAGCATCCTCTGCACGATTCATCCAGAGAACCTGCCCTTGTCTCCCAGCCGTTTGATTCGCGCCAAACACTCCTGCGCCTTCCAAAACATACAAAAAACCATTAAATGATCCCGGAAGTTGAGGAATGACCGTCGCTCCCTCCTCCAAATTTATCTCCAGCATCATGACTGGCGCTACATTTTTCGTTTCAGCGGTTTTGTCTTGGTAGGACCCTGAAAATAACCGGATTTGAGAACCTTCGCCTTCAAAGGTCAACATATCGTTTTTCCGTAAATCTTGATATCTCGAAGGCATCATTTTTGATTTTGCCGGTAGATTCACCCATAATTGCAGCAGGCTTACAGCTTCCCCTTCTGCTGCATCCTCATTATGTTCGACACCTTGACCCGCCGTCATCCATTGAGCGTCGCCAGGATTAAGGACCCCCTCCCCATGTTTGCTGTCATAATGATTAAGGTGGCCATCAATTAAGAAGGTGACCGTTTCGATTCCCCGATGCGGATGAATGCCGAAGACACCGCTGCGCATATAATCATGAGCCATAAGCAAAAAGGGATCATGCTCTTTCCAATCACCAGGCTCAACCACCCACGCCATCGTATGAATATCACTATTTTTTTGAAAGCTTGCGTTCCTAACATTTTTAATTCCGCGGCTAAAAACACCTTTTTTGTCCATTATTGCATTCCTCCTTGACGTTACTCGCCATGAGTACATTATGTAACTTTACACGACATAAATGAAGTAGGCACTTTAAAGAGATATAGTTTCTTTGAAGAAACCTTCAAGTCATCCACTATCGAAGCCTCCTGCATGCGTTTTGCAGTTTCAGGCCAACCGAGTTAAAATGAACTACAACATGCTGCATATGAAAGGGAGGCGCATAAAATGCTCGGAAAACCGTATAATTGTAAAGTTGCCACAACGATGGATATGATTGTAGGTAAGTGGAAAATCGCTATTTTGCTCAATTTGCTTCATAATGGAACAATGAGATTTAATGAACTTCAAAAAATGATGCCCGGTGTCACTCAAAAAATGCTCACTTCACATCTCCGTGAATTGGAACAAGAAGGCGTCATTAAGCGGGTAACCTATCCGCAAGTCCCGCCAAAAGTTGAATACTCAATGACCGAATACGGCAAGACACTCCAAACCGTACTCGAAATGATGCATGAGTGGGGCGCCTCTCATTTGGCCCAAAAGCAACAACAATAAAAAAACGAGTGTATGAAAGAAGGAATGAATATTGAAAGATGAAAAGAGCCTTCATGTTCTATATCCTTATAACGATATGGAAAACTACATCGAACAAGTTTTGAAATTCGTCCAGGACGGTATCACGGCTGGTGAGTACACCATCCTTGTCGAAAATGACCGCCTATTCCCCCTTATCCACAAAGAGCTGAGCAAACGATTGAAGAACGATCAAATGAAGTTCATCCACTTTGTGAACAACTTCGATTTCTATTGTTCAAGCGGGAGTTACCATCCTCCTGCAATCGAAGAATACTTTAATAAAATGGTCCAGCCCTATGTCGAAAGCAAGATCTCTTTCCGATCATGGGCACATGTCGAGTGGGCCACCATCGAAGAACCCCTGGACATCATTGAAGAATTCGAGAGAATAGTAGACGAAGCCGTAAACCAGCTCTCATTCCCATTAATTTGCGCCTACTCAGAACCTAAAATGCCAGCCCACCTCGAGAAAATCTTGCTGGAAACACATCCCTATATTCTTATCGGCGATGAAATCATCGTCTCCGACCGCTACTTGCCGGCTCCCAGCATAAAATAGAAACCACGCCTGCGCGTGCTTTCTTCGCATAGATGCGCTTACTCGTGACATGGGATTGCATTACTCGCGAGTTTGCATTTTTTTAGCTAATTTTTCCGATCCATCCTCCAATCCGGCTGCTTTACTCGCCAATTCCGATTTCAGCCTCATTTAGTACTTTTTCGCGAGCGTTTCCGCTATTTTTGCGATCCATCACCCTATTCGGGCTTTACTCCCAATGAAGGGCGTAAGGCGGTAGCTAATCCTATCAACGAAGTCCTACATATGAAAAACGTATTTTTAGAATATTCAGCATTGACAATTTATTATATTAAATGCTACCATTTGAATTAATTTACTATATTAGATTAACGTATCAATTCAAAAAAGGATTATATGACTATAGTAGAAAACAAGCACAAACATGCAAATTGGTAGGAAGAAACCCTCTTCTAATCTGAAGCGGGTTTTTATTTAGACATAATTCTTAGTAAACCACTCCGGATATTAATATTATATATCCATGGCGTTTACAAGTTCTGACACAAAGGAGCCATTGACACATGACGAAGAAAATAGTAAAACTTGGTGTATTTTTGGCTGGAACGGGACATCACGTTGCTTCTTGGAGGCATCCGAACGCCATTCCAAACGCCAATATGAACATCGATTATTTTAAAGGGTTGGCGCAGACTGCCGAAAAAGGTTTATTTGATTTATTATTTCTGGCGGATAGTCTGTCCGTGGCAAAGGACTCGCACCCCAATATTCTGACACGATTTGAGCCATCGACCCTATTATCTTATCTAGCTTCGGTGACTTCCCATATTGGTTTGGTCTCAACAGCCTCAACAACCTACGAAGAACCCTTTCATGTTGCGAGAAGGTTCGCTTCCTTAGACCATATTACAGCGGGCCGCGCAGGTTGGAACGTGGTCACGACATCCCTTGCCTCCACTGCCGCAAACTTCAATAAATCGGAGCATTTAGAACATGGTCTCCGATATAAAAGGGCCAATGAGTTTGTTGAGGTTACCAAGAAATTGTGGGACTCGTGGGAAGACGATACATTGATCATCGATAAGGAAACAGGCCGATTCATTAATGAAAGCAAGTTTCATGAAATCAATCATCAAGGCGAGTTTTTCACTGTAAAAGGGCCCTTGAATGTATCTCGCTCCCCTCAGGGACATCCGGTCATCATACAAGCCGGCTCTTCTGGCGATGGGCAGTTGCTTGCAGCGAAGCATGCGGAAATTGTTTTTACGGCACAGGAGAACAAAGCAGACGCGATTGCATTTTATGAGGAATTAAAAAACCAGCTGCCCGTTTTTCATCGTAAAAAAAGCAGCTTGAGCATTATGCCAGGGTTGTTCCCGATCGTGGGACAGACTGAAGGGGAAGCCAAAGAAAAATACGAGGCATTGCAGGAGTTAATCATTCCCGAAGTAGGATTGGCCATTATGGGAAGGTATTTCGGTGATGTGGATTTTTCCCCTATCCCTTTGGATACACCTTTTGCTGATATTTCGTTACCTGATCATGTAGATGGCATCCAAAGTAAATATGATTTGATCGTTAAACGAGCGACGAATGAAAATTTGACGTTACGACAAACATACCAGTGGGTTGCTGGGTCACGCGGACATCATATCGCCATTGGGACACCAACGCAGATTGCGGATAAGATGGAAGATTGGGTGAATGGAAATGCAGCTGATGGCTTTAATATTATGCCTGCCCTCTTGCCCGATTCTTTAACAGACTTTGTTGAACTGATCGTTCCGGAGCTGCAATCAAAGGGCATGTTCCGTACGAAATATGAAAGCAGCACCTTGCGGGGGAATCTTGGCTTGGACAAGCCGCTCAACCAATATTCCCATAATTTTTAACCAACTTACACTCGAATGATATTTCAAGGATAAAGTATAGAGGATAGGGGGAGCAAGATGAGTCAAGTATTTCGCGAAGTACAAGTAGAAGATGTGAATAAATTTCTCCAATTAACATTGGATGCTTATGCAAGTATAAGAGAGTTGGATATACACTTCTCCGCAGCAACTGCCACGAGAGATGATGCAATTAAGCACATCTCCGAAAATAAGGTCTTTGTTCTGGAGGAAGATGGGACATTCATTTCCACTGTATCGATCCGATTGCCATGGGGCCCCAATCCTGGACCGCTCATATTGCCACATATTGGCTGGTTCGCTACAAACCCTGCATATAAGCGTCAAGGCATAGGTAAAAAAATATTGTCTTGGCTGGAAGAAGAAATTTTGAAGAAGCAATTGAGAGCCCCTGCGGTTACACTCGGAACCGCAGATAATCATCCGTGGCTAAAAGAAATGTATGAAAAAAGTGGATTCGAAGAAATAGGTCAGAAGGATTTAGGCAAAGGGCATGTCACAATTTACTTGAGAAAAATTTTGCAAGTTGAACAATATCAAGCTTGGGCTGATGAACATTATCAAACTATTTTACCTTTAGGAGGAAAACAACAATGAAAAAATTTCTTTTCCTTGGATTATCAATACTTTTCATAGTAATGCTTTCAGCTTGCGGCTCTTCAAAACAAGGGAATACTGCCGATGATTCCGGCAAAAAAACGATCAAGGTGGGGTCCACCGGTCAAAGCTATCCAAATGGTTATCAGGAGAATGGCAAATTAACAGGTTTTGACGTCGAACTTACAGAGCGCATTGCAAAAAATTTAGGATACAAGGTAGAGTGGGTCACTTCTGATTTCAGTGGGATAATGGGACAATTGGGCTCGGGTAAATTAGACACCGTTGCGAATGCTGTTGCCATCACAACAGAGCGCCAAGAGCAATTTCATTTTACTGATCCTTATAGTTATTACGGTGCACAAATTGTATCAAACACCAAAAACAAAGAAATTAAAAGTTTAGAAGATTTAAAAGGCAAAACCGTATCAGGTGTATTGGGATCCAATAACATTGCGAACCTAGAAAAATACGATAAAAAAGGCGAAATTAAAATACGCACCTATGAAACCAGGGATGGCGCGATGCAAGATGCCATTAACAACCGTGTAGATGGATATATAAATTCCCGTCCGATCCTGGTTGCAGAAATAAAGAAAAATGATCTTCCATTAAAATTAGTCGGTGATCCAGTGGCCTATGAAAATGTCGGATATCCATTTCCCAAAACGGAAAAAGGCAAAAAATTAAATGAAGAATTCACGACAGAAATAAAAAAACTTAAAGAAGACGGAACATTGGCGAAGCTGTCCAATAAGTACTTTGGTGAAGATATTACCACTAAATCCGGCGAATAAGCTAGCGGAGGTTTTAAAGCATTATGAATTTTGATTTACATTATATGTTGGAAATTTCCCTGCAAATCGCAAAATATATCCCGGTTACTCTCCTTTTAGCCATCGTTTCGATGGTTTTCGCCATTATTATCGGACTTGTAGTAGCCTTGATAAGAAATAGCAATATCTTTGGAATCACCCAATTGGCTGGATTATACATCTCCTTATTTCGTGGGATGCCAACATTGGTACAGCTATTCATCATCTACTACGGTTTACCGCAATTATTCCCGTCGCTGTCGACGATGGACGCAATCGCGGCGGCCATTATCGGATTCAGTCTGAAAGAGTCCTCTTACTTGGCAGAGATTTTTCGGGCTGGATTGAATTCCGTCGATAAAGGGCAAATGGAAGCGGGGCTTGCAACTGGTATGAAAAGAGCGCAGATTTACTCGCGAATCATATTGCCACAAGCAGCTTTAAACGCATTGCCCGCAACAGGGAATACATTTATATCTTTGATTAAAGAAACATCCCTTGCCTTCACTTTGGGAATAACGGAACTATTCGCAGAGGGAAAAATACTGGCATCCGCGAGCATGCGCTTTTTCGAGACATATTTGGTGGTTGGCTTGATTTACTGGCTATTAGTCATTCTTTATTCATGGATCCAAAAATATCTGGAGATTTGGCTCAGCAAACCACTTAGAAGGTGATCATATGATAAAAGTAAGAAACTTAACGAAACATTTCGGTGATAAACAAGTATTGAACGATATTAACTTGGATATAAAAACCGGAGAAGTTGTCGCCATTATTGGTCCGTCCGGATCCGGGAAATCGACATTATTGCGCTGTCTGAACTTGTTGGAAAAGCCCAACAACGGCACCATCGAAATCAAGGATGTAAAATTGGATACCCAAAAATACAAAGCCAGGGACGCATACCAATTAAGGCAGCAAACAGCAATGGTATTTCAACACTATAACCTGTTCAAAAATAAAACAGCTTTAAAAAACGTGATTGAATCTTTGCTTGTCAGCAAAAAAATGAAAAAAGAAGAAGCCATTCGAATTGGAGAGAATTTATTGAAACGGGTTGGCTTAGAAAAACAAGCAAACCAATATCCTGCTACACTATCTGGCGGACAACAGCAGCGTGTTAGCATCGCTAGAGCATTAGCCGTAAAACCACATGCGATTTTATTCGATGAGCCCACTTCCGCTCTTGATCCAGAATTGGTCAATGAGGTTTTACAAGTAATACGTGAGTTATCGAAGGAAGATACCACCATGGTGATCGTGACGCATGAAATGCAATTCGCGAAAGAAGTTGCTGATCATGTCATCTTCATGGCAGATGGACATATTATCGAACAAGGCACCCCGGAACAAGTCATTGAGCATTCACTTAATTCACGAACCCAACGTTTTTTACGGCAATTGGGAGATGAAACGGACGGAGTTGCCAGGTAAAAAAGGAAGTGATATATATGAACACGGAAAAGTTATCTGAAGCGGTGTATCACTCCAATCCATTGGACAAAGAAATTGTCATACAATCTGCCATTGAAGGAATTCTTGATTATCTCGCTGTTTCCTATCAAACAAAATCTGAAAAAGAAATGATGATTTTAAAACAAATCATACTGGAAGAAGGAGGAAACGCGACGGGTTACTTGATTGGCAGCCACCTACATGCAACAAGGTCACAAGCGGCACTATTTAATGGCCTTCAAGCTCATTTACTGGATTATGATGATGTACATTCAGATGTTCGAGGTCATCCGAGCGCTGTTATTTTATCTGCTTTATTTGCGGTTGGGGAACGGGAAATGCATGGGAAACGGTTTTTAGCTTCCTATGTGATTGGTGTCGAAATCATGGCTCGCCTCGGCGAAGCCATGAACCCTTATCATTATACAAAAGGGTGGCATAGTACAGCTACACTTGGCGTGATAGCAGCAGCTGGGGCGGTTGCTTATTTACGGGAATATTCACCACGCTTAATAGCTGAAACAATGAGTCTAGCCGCTACTCAATCAGCGGGTCTGCGACTCCAATTTGGCACGGTGATAAAACCGCTCCATGTAGGGATTGCCGCTAAAAACGCAGTGGATTCCGCTGATTGGGTCCGCATGGGATTACATAGCAACCCCGACTTTTTAAATGGTTTCTTTGAGGTATATGCAGAAAAAGGTGTTCGCGATTTTACGGAGAATTGGGGAAAGACATGGCGGATCGTAACTCCAGGATTATGGTTTAAACAATATCCATTTTGTTCTGCTGCGGCACATGGCGTCGATGCCGCTACCTTTTTACATCGGACATACGGTTTGTCCGATGAAGATATCGAATCGGTGCAGGTCAGCTTTCCTCCCAACGGTGATGCAGCATTAATACACCATAACCCTGAGACTGGTGAAGAAGGAAGATTTTCAATAGAGTATATCGTATGGCTTGCCCTTACAGGCAAGCCCCTATCATTTGCCTCTTTTGGAACCA
>NZ_PHNG01000671.1:0-22554 GCF_002803435.1 Bacillus sp. mrc49
GCTATAGCCTGTTAGGATTTCGCCTTCCTTCATTCCCGGAAGCAGCCAATCCGCTTCTTTGGCAAACATATTGACGACCTCGATCATCTCCCGTTCTGTCGGCCACAAGGTCGGCCGGAGATTCGGATCGAATGAAACGGTCACACCCTTTTGTTTCAGATCATTCAACACTTGCCATGACAACTCCCTGAAACTGGCGGAAATCGCAGGCGGTATCCCGGTCAAGTGCAAGTGCTGGGTCTTCGGAAGCTGCTTAAGCGGAAAATCCTCCAAGGAAATCTTGCTCGCGCTTGAATTCCTCCTGTAGTATTCAACGACTGGATCGCCCTTCTCCACTTTGGATTTCAGCTGGAATCCTGTTGGATGATGCGGGTCGGTTAAGACATGGGAGACATCCACGCCTTCGCTTGTTAGCGTTTTCAAAATCATCCGTCCGAATGAATCATCTCCGACCTTGCTCATCCATGCCGTTTTGATGCCTAACCTTGACAGGCCAATCGCTACATTGGTTTCGGCCCCTGCCACATAGCGCTTATAACGCATGCAATCATCGAGGCTGCCCGTATCATCGGCAATGAACATCGCCATTGCCTCTCCCATCGTCAGTACACTAAGCTCTTTCATGGCTGACCTCCTGTTCCATTTTCATGAGTGAAATATACGTCGCTGCATTTTCCAATGTGACCGGAAATTCAATCGCTACCGGACAAGCTCCCTTAAAATTCCCCAATAGCTCCATTACCTCAGGCAGCAGCGGCATCGATACTGGCTCGGTCACCCACCCATCATGTACCCGCTTCACCTGCTTCAAATGGATATAAGCCACATAACCTGCCAACTCTCGTGCCGCCATCAACGGCTCCTCATCTGTATACAGCCAGTTGCCCGTATCAAATGTCATTTCAATCGGCATATCCAATGTTTTGCATCGGCTCAGGAAATGAGTGATTGTCTCTACATTACCACCGCCAGACGTTTGATCGTTCTCGATGGTGATCGCCAGTCCATCATTTGGCCGGTTTTCCGTCAGTACCTCACTTACGTAACTCATATTTGTTTCCTTCTCATGGTAGGAGCCTAGAGGCAGCTTTAGCAAATCAGCTCCCAGTTGTTGCGCTTCCCATGTTAGTTGCTTGAATCCTTGTTCATTCAGTTGGTGATCGGGTCCGAGCAGGAATTCAGGAGCAGAATAATAAACGGCCAAGTTGAGCTCTTTGCATAAGGCATTCAATTCTTCCAGTTTGTCATCTTGCGTTAAAAGCTCTTTTCTTATTTCGATTCCATCAGCTCCAGCGGCTGCTAAACGTTTTATGATTTCAAGATGACCGAGCGTTTGGAGCCTTTCAGTCGGTATTGAGTTCATGCATACAAACACTTTCATATTCATCCTCCTGCCCTTCGGAATGGTATCGGTACCATTTTGTTAGTCAATGAAGTCTTCAAGCTTGGAAGACTTATGATTTTTGTATGAATGGCGTCGTTTCCCTTATATTCAATTTGGCTTGATAGGCGATTGTCTGCGCTGGGGACACTTGCCCATCAATCCGGCGAAGGATCATCTCCATTGCGGCGACCCCTATTTGATAGGTCGGCTGTTCAATCGTAGAAATGCCCGAATAAACTATCGTGCTCCACTCTGGATTATCAAAGCCCATCATGGCCAAATCTTTCGGAACCGACAATTTCTGTTCTTGTAAAAGCAGAATCAGTTTTAATAACACCACGCTGTTTGCCGTCAGTATCGCTCTTGATTTCCCTTCCGACTTCTCTAAAAAATGCTGAAGCTTGGCTTCGACGTCTTGTAAATCATCGACATTTACCTCATAAACATCATTTGAACTTGGATGGCTCCTGCTCAGCAACGTTTGCTGAAACGACTGCCTCCGTTCATACCTCGTACTGATCTTGCTTGCTGGCTCGCTGAAAAAAGCGATTCGTTCATAGTTTTGATCGGCAAGAAAATGGACCGCCTGTGAGGTGGCCTGAAAATTATCCAATCCCACCGTATCCAATTCAAGGTCTGGCACCTTCCGATCCAGCAGGATGATCGGCGTCTTCTGCTCCTGCAGCTGAATTAGCATGTCGTGATTTCCGCCCGTTGTATGAAGGATGAGCCCATCAATGCGATGGGATAAGAGCATTTCGAAATATCCTCTTTCCTTCTCCGGATTATTATCCGAATTGCAAATCATCAGATTATAGCCATTCTGGCTGCATATGTCTTCAGCACCACGAAGGATGGCCGTCGTATACGGATTGTTGATATCCGCCACGATGATGCCAATCAAATAACTCTTATTGCTTTTCAGCCCTCTTGCCATGGTGTTCGGGCGGTATTCCATTTGGCTGATCGCCAGCTCGATTTTCTTGCGGGTTTTGTCGGATAGCTCATCATACCTGCCGCCTAAATAGCGGGAGACCGATGTCTTCGATACCCCGGCTTCCCTAGCGACATCGTAAATCGTCACTTTTGAACTTTCTCGTTTATTCATTGCATTCATCCATTCGCGAATTTTTGGAACCGGTTCCATTTTTATAAATAGTATCACATTGCCAATGAATGTCAATCCATATTTTTCAAGCAATTATCAATTTTTGATGGAAACTCTCTAAATCCCTATACTAAAATATTTTCACCACTCTGTATAATATAAACAGTTAAATGGTTGCTTGTGGCACTCATCTGCTTGGGTGCTGCGTTCGGAGGGTATATGCATTATTCCAGTATTGCAATAATTTGGGGCACATCTGATAAGTGTATGTGGAAAGCGAATGATAAGAAAAATCGTGATTACGCAGTCGGCGGATGGCTTGGACATGTTAAACAAAAGTCTGGCGGCAAGGTGGAGATGAGGCAGGCATTGTTACAGCATTAAATCCATTATCAGCTGACTATCACTTGGGAGAACCCCAAAAAAGAAGATCATGTGTACGAGATGCATATCACCTGGGAGAAAGAAGGACATTCCCAGACAGATACACTTCGCCTTAACTAAATCATCCAAGGAAATATGGAGCCATTTCGAACACAAAACGGCTCCTTTCAAGGACATGCCTTACATTTGATTCGGCGCTGATATTCCCAATAATCGCAACGCATCCTTCAAAACGGCGGCCACGCAATAGGCGAATGAGAGCTTCATTTGCTTCCACTCATCATCGACCAGCACCTTCGTATGTGCATAATACTTATTGAATGCGCGTGCCAACTGCAAACTGAATTTGGCAATCTGTGATGGATCGGCCTGTTCAAAGGATTTTTGGACAATGCTCGGGAACTGCTCAAGCAACTGGATCACGGGCCAAGCATATTCGCCCAATGCCTCAAACTCGATGGCCTGCTCTGTAAATTGCCCCTTTTCCAGCAATGATGAAATTCTGGCATGTGTGTATTGCACATACGGACCGGTTTCGCCCTCGAAATTCATCATTTGCTCCAATGAAAAGTCGATATCATTCATGCGATTATTCTTTAAATCATTAAAAATCACCGCTCCGACACCAACCTGCTTCGCAACCAGCTCCTTCTGTTCCAGCGCTTGGTTTTTTTCTTCAATATTGCGCTTCGCCGTTTCGATCGCCTCAGCCAACACATCTGCAAGCAACACGACCTTCCCTTTACGTGTCGACATTTTCTTGCCGTCCTTCAGCATCATGCCAAACGCGACATGCTGTAAGTCCCTAGACCAATCATATCCCATCTTCCCGATCACCTTGAAGAGCTGTTTAAAATGCAAGGATTGTTCATTTCCGACGACATAAAAGGTTTTCTTGGCATCATACTGTTTTTTGCGATACAGTGCTGCGGCTAAATCACGTGTGGCATAAAGCGTCGCCCCGTCCGTTTTCGTAATCAAACAAGGAGGCATATCCTCCAACTCGACGACAAATGCTCCCTCCGATTGGGCAAGCAAGCCTTTTTCCTTCAACTCCCCGACGACCGCATCCATTTTGTCATTGTAAAATGCTTCGCCCGCATAGGAATCAAAATGAATGCCCAATAACTCATAAATCGCAGCGAACTCCTGAAGTGAAGCATCCCTGAACCATTTCCAGAGGGCAAGCGACTCTTCATCACCCTCTTCAAGCGCCTTAAAGCTGGCGCGTGCTTGCTCATTCAGCGATTCATCCGTTTCTGCAACATCATGAAACTTCACATAAATCTTCAGTAATTCCTGAATCGGGGACGCTTCGATAGCCGCTTTGTCTCCCCAGAGCTTATAAGCAACAATCAATTTGCCGAATTGCGTGCCCCAATCTCCCAAATGATTGATTCGCACAACATGGTAGCCATTCTTTTCTGCTATATTAGCCAATGCGTTTCCGATCACCGTCGAGCGCAAATGCCCCATCGAAAACGGCTTGGCAATATTCGGCGAGGAATAATCGATCACGACATTTTCCTTTGCAGGCTTCATCGAACCATACTGTTCCTTTTCACGTAATACTGCTTGAAGCACATTTTCCGTCACCCATTGCTGATTGACGAAGATATTGACATACCCCGACACTGCATTCACTTCCTGGATCATTCCATCACTTAATTTCCGGGCCACTTCCGAAGCGATCACCTGTGGTGACTTCCTCAGCTTCTTGGCAAGCGTAAAGCATGGAAAAGCAATATCCCCTAACTCGCTCATTTTAGGCTTTTCGATTAATTTTTCAATTTCACTTGTGGTCAATTCATGGTTTAATGCAGTTGAAAGTAAGGCAGCAATTGGTTGATTCATCGTCATTTTCCCTCCTAAACAAAAAAGCCCCCGTCTCTTAATAAGAGACGAGAGCATGAATTCCCGTGGTACCACTCTAGTTGCCACAAATTGTGACCACTTTCCATTGTTAACGGGGTGACTCCCCGATATTCCCTACTAACGTTTCAAGAAACTTCTCCAAAGTGCGCTTCATCCATTCGTCCTGCATCAGGCTCCCACCGTCCCTGACTCGCTTGCCATTTCAAATGAACTACTCTCTTCATCATCGAATTTTCAATATTATGATTTTACCCATATTACACAATTTTAAAAAACGTGTCAACACCTCAACCGGTCGGTGCCTTCATTTTATCCTTGATTGTGGACAAATAATTCCTTACCGCCCCGATTGCGTTAGGCTGCAAAATCGCAGACCCTGATTCAGCTTGATCGTCGGCATGGCACGCATCCGTGAGCTCAGGCGAGTACATTCTCATGCCATCCATGATACGGCGGATCGAGCAGGCTAACTCGTCACTCGGGTTATCCTTCAATAAATAACCACTTACCTTCGCTTTGAGCGCTCGTTGAAAATGACCATCCCGTCGAAACGTCGTTAAAATAATCACCTTGCATGCACATGCCTGTAAAGCTTCCGCTGCCTCCAGTCCGCTCATGACCGGCATCTCCATATCCATGATGCAGACATCCGGATGCAATTGGTGCACAAGGGCAATCGCTTCCTCCCCATTGCTGGCCTGGCCGACGATTTCTATATCTTCTTCAAGATCGAGTAGAGAACTGATCGCTTCTAAAAGCATTTCCTGATTCTCTGCAATCACGATTCGAATCACTTTACGTTCCCTCCTTGATCGAATAACCAACAAAGACTCCCCCAAATCCAAGGATTATGAAGGGAGTCCGAAATCACATTGGTGTCATAGTTCAGATTTCACTTGAACAGGCACACTTTTTTTCGTTATATATTTTATGTCCTTAAAGCTAACAAAATTCTTGTTTTCTTCATCCCATAAGCGGAAACGGAGCGACTGTAAGCTAGTCGCAAGCGTGATCGTCGGGACGTTCTCCAAAGGCTGCGTATTATTGTGAGCCATTTCCAATTTATAGTTAGGAACCCTTGGACTCAAATGATGCACATGATGGTAGCCGATATTGCCTGTAAGGAACTGCATCAATTTCGGAAGCTTATAAAAAGAACTTCCCTCCACTGCTGCCAATACATATTCCCACTCCTCATTTTCTTCAAAATAAGAGTCCTCGAATGTGTGCTGGACGTAAAACAGCCAAATGCCCACTGAACCAGAAATCATGAAGATGGTACCTTGTACCAGAAGGAACGACTGCCAGCCTACGGCCAGGCAAAGCAATACTACTAGAACGGCGATCAATGCATTCGTCAAATACGTATTCATTTTTTCCTTCTTTCTAGCACCTTTACGGTTGAACCTATTCTTAAGAAGGAATACATAAATCGGACCCAAACCAAACATGACCAATGGATTGCGATAAAAACGATAGGCAAAACGAAGCTTAAGCGGCGCTGCCAAATATTCATCCACCGTAAGGGTCCAGATATCGCCTGTCCCCCGCTTATCCAAGTTGCCGCTTGTAGCGTGATGAACCGAATGCTCGTGACCCCATTGATCAAAAGGGAATAAAGTCAAAACACCCATACTTGTCCCGACTATTCTATTTGCACGGCGATTTTTAAAAAAGGAATGATGTGTACAATCATGAAAAATGATGAAGATTCGTGTCAGGAAGCCCGCAGCCAGTATTGCTGGGATCAAAGTTAACCAATATGATACGGAAAGGCTCATATAGGCGAGGTACCATAAAATAAGAAACGGTCCGATCGTATTGATGATCTGCCAGATACTTTCCTTTGTCGTTGATTGTTCAAAAGGAGCAATTTGTTTTCTCAAATTTTTCGTATTTTGTATAGTCATTAATCAATTGCACTTCCCTTTATATGTCGTAATTCTTATTATAAGGAAATGATCATGACATTATTAGTACCAGGTGTCATGACGAGCAGGTGACATATGTCATATACAAAAAATTCCCAACTGCGCATCACTAGAGTATGAACTATGGTAGAAAACCCAACTTCGTTTTTATTCTTTATCATCAGCGAGTTCAGCTTTTTATCTTCGAATTGGTCATTGTTATAGAAGACTTCCCTCATTTCTTCCACAATGTACCTCTATGTTGTCGTGATTCCCCATAGTAAACTAGTGAAGTTAAAATGATTAACATTTAAGGAGAATAGAATAATAGTGAAAAAACATGTTGGATGTCTTATTATGTTAAGCCTTCTTTGTATTTGTTTCTTTCCAGAAAGCGGCAAGGCAGCAAGCAATACCTTGTACGTAGGCTCGGTTAAAGCGGACAATACAAAGGTTCATAGCTCTCCTGCACTCGGTTCCACTATACTTAAGACCTTGAAAAAGGGCGAACGTTTTCCCGTCATTTCGACTGTCGCCGGGGATTCGGCAAAGCCTATTGTGCATACAGTCATAGCCGGAAACACATTATGGAAGGTAGCCAATCAATATGGTGTTCCGATCAGTGATATACAAAAAGAAAACAAATTAGGTTCTTCCGATATCATCGTTGGCCAAAAGCTGAAGATTCCTCAAAAATATAAGATACATACCGTTGTATCAGGTGATACATTGTGGAAAATCTCGAATAAATATGAGGTAGCCGTGAGCGATTTGACAAAATTGAATAACTTGCGGACAACTTCACTTAACGTCGGGCAAAAATTGAAGCTTCCCGATTATTACTACCAGGTTCAACTGCTTGACGGTAAAAAAGGCTGGATCAAGAAATCTCTCTTTCCTAAAAAGGCGCAAAAGCGTATCGTCATGGGCTGGAAACATAATGGATCACAGGAAAACTACACCCAGCAGCTTAAACAGCCCAACTTGAATGTAGTATCTCCTCGTTCCTATACACTGACGGATTCCGGTCATTTCGTTTCCGCTTCTGTCGATACCAAATACGTCCAAACCGCTCATAAACAAGGAAAAAAAGTGTGGCAGCTGATTGGCAATAAATTCGATCCCGCTTTAACTGGTTCTGTACTGGGCAATGAAAAAAAACGCCAGAAACTGGTTACAGCTTTGCGTGATTCACTAGTCAAAACGAATAGTGATGGAATCAATGTCGATTTTGAAAACATCGATCCAAAAAATAAGAAAGACTTTGTCCTTTTCATAAGCGAATTGAAAAAAGCGCTAAAACCTCATGGAATCACGATATCCGTGGATGTCACCCGAGAAAACGAAGATCCGTTTTGGTCAAAAAGCCTCGATAGGAAAGAACTTGGCAAAATCGCGGACTATATCATCATCATGGGGTATGACGAACATTGGGGCGGAAGTCCAGTGGCTGGGTCGGTTTCCTCGTTGCCTTGGATCAAAGAAGGAACCAGGCTTTTAATGAAGGACGTACCTGCTCATAAAATCATCCTGGCGGTGCCATTTTATACACGTGAATGGGTAACCGATTTATCGACCGGTAAAGTGACAAGCCATGACCGCAACATGGCTGAGGTCAACCGTATCGTTTCGGCTCATAAACTTAAAAAAGTATGGGATAAGAACACCTCACAAAATTACGTCGAATACACATCCAAAGGCGAAAAACATCAAATATGGATGGAAGATAAAAAATCGATGACGCTTCGTCTTGACCTTGTCAGACAAAACCAACTAGGCGGTGTAGCCGCTTGGTACATCGGAGCGGAAACGGCTGATATTTGGGATGTCTATCATTTTAATCAATGACTAAGTAGAAAAAAAGGCCTCACATGGTGTGGGGCCTTTTCTGCATGACCTCATTTTCAGTCGGTCTTGTCGTCATGAGTGAATAGATCATCCCAAGAAAAATCAATGAAATGCCTAAGATTTGAACCATGTTCGGCACAAATCCCGAAAGCAGGATATCCAATAGGATGGCAACTGCCGGATCCACAAAAATCATGAAGGATACTACATTTGTAGGCAAATGACGAATGCTATTGAAAAACAAAAGATAAACGACGCCAGTATGTACGATGCCGGTCAATATCGTGTAAAACCATTGCGAAGCATGCAGCGTTGTGTACGCGTGAAAATCAACAAATGGAAGCAGCAATAAAAAGCCGATGAACATTTGCAGGAACGTGGTCGCATACACACTCATCTTTGTAATCGACTTTCCTAAAAGCATCGTTGCCGCATAGAAAAACGCCGCGATGATGCCATACATGATTCCTTCCCATTCAGGAGATGAAGATTGAAAACCATCCGTCCCCATGATTAGTAATGTGCCTATGAAACATAGTGATATGGCCAGGATGGAGAATAAAGACAGCCTCTCCCTGAAGATGAAGCTGCCGATGATCAGCACAATGATCGGGGCTAAATGATAGAGCGAAATCGCAATGGTCACGGAAATCAGCTCAAATGATTTAAAGAGGAATATCCAGTTCAACAAGTTGGCCACCGCACAAAAACCGATCAACATTCCCTCTCTGACATCCCATTTCTCCCGTTTGAAATGCCCTGTAGCCATCCAGGCCGCACATAGGAATACCGCAGCACAGATACAGCGAACAAAAACCAATTCCAATGCAGGAAGTCCCGTCCGTTCCGAAAAGAAACCGACGGAACCAAAGATCGCCATCGCCACCGACAGCTGAAGAACGGCCATTCTATTCATGTACTCTCTCCTAACCTATTCGTTTTAGCTTATGCTATCATTTCTCGGGCATTCCGTCACGAGTGATGATATTGGCCCACATTTGATTTGGAATAGCTAATGTACACCTGCTATCGCGCGGCAAGGTCGTCATGATTTCGTCTTCCCTGCCTTCCTTTATTTTGGCCGCCCAATCCGGTTCCATCAATAATTCCCTGCCTAGTGCGAAAAGCGGAATGTTCTTTTCAAGCACAGCAGTTGCTTCTTCAGGAGTATGAATCGATCCGAGTGAGATGAAACTGGTCCTGCCAGCAATGATATCACGGATGATTTCGGTCCTAGTTTCCCCCATGTTCGATCCGCTTCTTGGCATCGACCAGACATTTTTAACAGAAAGATGTAAATAGGAAAGATCTTGACTTGCCAATTCATTTACCAATGCAGCTGTGTCATCCATTTTCAATCCGCCTTCTTCCGGTTCTTCGGGGGAGAAGCGGTACCCGATGATGAATTCCTTGTCAGCGCATAGATCACGGATCCGCTTCACCTCCGCGATGACGGCAAGTGGAAAGTTCATTCTATTCTCCAAGCTCCCTCCCCAATGATCTGTCCGTCGGTTAGAGTAGGGGGAGAAAAACTGCTGAAGGAGATATCCATTCGCTCCATGGATTTCCACGCCGTCGAATCCTGAACGTATGGCATGGAGGGTGGCCCTTCCAAAATCTTGAATAGTGGATAGGACCTCACTGTGGCACATTGACCTTGGCTTGTATTCCCCGTCCCCTTCTTTATAAACGCTTGCAATGATGCCACTCGGACTTACCATTTTTTCTCCGCCTGTACAGCTTGGAAGGCTCTCGCTTCCGCCATGATGAAGCTGGAGAATGGCTTTTGCCCCTTTTGCTTTGATTATTCTTGAAAGCTGGGTGAGACCAGCGATGCTTTGCTCGTCATATACCTTCATTTGCCGGGGAAAGCTTGTAGCAACAGGAGTAATGGCGGCAGCTGCAGTAATGAACATCGCAGGTCCTTCTGCTCTTCTTTTATAGTAAGCCAACTCCTCGTCAGAAACCAAGCCATCCTCTTGACCTGAATAAGTGGTCATTGGTGCAACAACCAGCCTGTTTTTAAGAACCGATCCGTTGGCAAGCGTGTACGGTGTGAAAATTTGCTCGTATTTCCGTTTCATCATGTTTACATCCCCACTTCGTTTTTTTGTAATTTTATTGTATTCTTGACCTCAATATAAGTAAAATGAATGTTTTTCATAAATTACATTAGAGTTTCTCATGTATAATGAAAATTAAAAGAAAGAGGTGGCGAATTTGAATTTTTTTCAACTGGAAGTCTTTTTACATGTTGTTGAATTTGGAAGTTTTACGAAAGCGGGAGACCGAATCGGACTTACGCAATCAGGGGTAAGCCATAACATGACAGCGCTTGAAGCGGAACTGGGTGTGACTTTATTAAAGCGTGATCGAAAAGGCATAACACTCACGACTGCGGGAGAACAGGTCATTCCACATATGCGGGCCATCGCGGCCAACCTGGAACATATCGAACAAAAGATTGCCGCTGTGAATGGAATGGAAATCGGGAAGATAACGATCGGCAGTTTTCCAAGCTTCACTGCCAAATTCATACCGCCGCTATTCTCTGCCTTTAAAGAAAAATACCCGACTATTGAATTGCTGATTCATGAAGGTGGATATGAGGAAATCTTAAAATGGATAGACGATGGAACAATAGACGTGGGCTTCGCTGCCAAACCAGTGAAGAACGTGGAATTCATTCAGCTGCTAACCGATCCTTTATCTGCTGTCGTATACGAAGACCATCCACTTGGAGGGAGAAACGCGATCAACCTTGAGGAATTCGTTGATGAACCCTTCATCATGCTGCGATCCGGCTGTGAAACACTCATAGAAGAGAAGTTTCTTGAAGCCCAAATAAAACCAAACATTGCATACGACATGAAAGACAATCAAACGGTGCTCTCAATGGTAGCAGGAAAATTAGGGATCACGATCATGCCCGACCTGGCATTACCAGAAAAACCAGGATGCATCAAAAACCTGCCCTTGAACCCGAAGCTTTCCCGGGAGATTGGATTGGTCATGAAATCAGCTAAACACCTCTCACCAGCCGCAAAGGAATTTACAAAAGTCGTTCAAGACTTTTTTCAAAAATAAAAAGCCGCCTGTTTCATAACAGGCAGCTTCCTTACCGAAACGCTTCATCATTTGCTCATAATCGGAGGTTCCAGCTCCTTTGGTATCAGGGCTTCGTACACTTCACCATTCAATCTTTCCTTTAATTCCATTTTCGCTTTTTCAATGATTTCGGGATTCAGTAATGCTGAAATGGCTGTGCTTGCCATTGTTTTACCTGCCAATAGCGTAGCTTTATGAGCGTATGATTGCTTGCCTTGCGCCACAACCTGCCACGTGTGAAAGGGTGTTCCAAACGCCCATGTCGCGGTTGTGCATTGTGCAGTGGGCACATTCCAGCTAACATCAGCAACATCAGTCGAGCCGCCCATAAAAGCCATTTTTCCTGAATAAGGTGCAACGAAATCAACGATAGGTTCCTTAGATAGCCGTTCACCCAGCGCTTTTCCTGCCGATGATTGTGCCCCTTGTTTTTCCTCCTCTGTTAACGAATCATACATTGCCTTGGCAAACGCCAATTCCTCGGTGGTCATTTCAGGAAAGCCCAGCTCCTCCAAATGCTGCTGCATGACTTTTTCCAATATCATGTTCGGGATCAAATTATGGCATGATCCCTTGATCTGCACCTCAACATTCGTTTCTGTCATCAATGTGGCCCCTTTTGCACAGTCCACCACCCGCTGAAACAGCTTTTTCACTTGCTCCGGTTTAGGTGCCCGTATTAAATATTTATCGATGAGGTCTTCCTTCCATTACAATTAGAACATGACAGAAACCATATGCTTGAAGAAACACTTCTTGCTTATATCCACAATGATCGCTCCGCTTCCATAACGGCCAAACAACTGCACATTCACGTAAATACCCTGTATCAAAGGATAAAAAAAATTGAAGAAAAATTAAATGTATCCCTTTCAACCCCAGATGATTTATTAAAAATCCAGCTTGCCTGCTTTTTAAAGCAGCATACATGAACACAGATTTCATTATAGAAAAAAAAAGAATCTCCTTTTCCGAAAAAGGAGATTCTCTGCTTACCGTGATCATCCGAAGAATAAATCGAGCAAATTACTGCCTGCCGATGATTGCTTATTATAAAACTCCGAATAACCGCACTGCTTGCAATACACGACCGTGAATTGATTATTCTGGACATCGAACATCTTTGACAACCCTGTTCCAGTCATGGCTACGTCCTTCTTGGCCGCATCCTTGCTGCCGCATTTCATGCACCCTTTTTCACTCATGATTTCACTCTCCCGAATTTTAGTTACAGAGCTCAGCGATTATGAGACTCCATGATCCTTCCTGGCAAAACCAAGATACCTTGTTCCTTGGAAGGTTAACGTACCGCTATCCCCTTCTGCAAGCATCCCAAACTCCTTGCCCGAAAGATGGAATTCGAACCGATCTCCACCCTCAAATTCAAAAGTAATGTAATAGGCCGTTGAGCTACTTTGCGAAGAGATATGTTGCTCGTTTGTGTGAACATGTCCCGTCACTTTCGTCCGTTTACTTTTCACAACGGCAGGAACAGCCAAACGTGGGGATTCCTCGTTTTTCTTCCATTGACTGAGCCGGTTGATTAATTGAAAGATAAAGATGATAAAAAGGATAACAAACATGATTCCGATTAAGTCTGAAGCCCCGCTGAACATCCAATCCTCACTTACATCAAAGCCGTCCATGTTCCCCCCCCTTTTCCAGATGTTAACATATACGAATGAACCGGAAAAAAGTTTCATCCTGCACGCTTCCATATGAGGGTGTGAAAAGAATAAGGAAAATGGCAAAACTCATCCATTTTGCGACTTTACTCATGAATTTTTCAACTTTACTCGCGAGTTTTGCACCTTTATTCGCAAATTTGACGACTTTTCTCGCGAATTCAGCACTTTTACTCGCGAGTTTGACGACTTTTCTCGCGAATTGGCACTTTCCTCAAAGTTTGGGCGATCTACTCGCGAGTTGGTGCTTTTCTCAATGTTTCGGCGCTTTACTCGCGGATTTTGCATCCATACAATTAGTCTTTCATCCGAAAATATGGTTCTAGTGCCGTGAGCCGCGGAAGTTCGATGCTAAGCTTTCTCGCATCGGCCAGGATATCCCTTGGGAAGAGGGCGAACGATTCTTGGGAGATATAGGCCGTATCTTCCATCCGTTCCATGATTGCGCCTGCGAGCGTGCCACCGGTAATCACTTTATATACGCCATACCCCATCAATCCTGCAGGCAGGTGCAGCATGAGCGCGGTGCCCAAGCTAGGCTTGCGTCCTTTCGCCCGAATCAGCGGAAGCATCTCACGCATTAACAGCACAGCTGGTTTCACTTTTTTTGGCGACTGATACATATTTTGATAACTTCCCAGCTTCAAGGCCTGCGCCGCCATACCGGCATTCATGATGAAATGCTGCAAATACCAGACGTACATGTCTTTTTGCAAGGATACGGAGAAGCCGGCCTGTTTGAACATATCGACGACATCTTCGTGCCTTTTTACAGAGGCAGCGGTAGCAGCGGATTCCAAGTAAATCGACTTCATGAATCCGGCTTCCAATTTATTTTTGCCTCTAAAGCCTCCGCCTCCACCTGGAAAGCCCCACAATATCTGCTCTTTGGGCAGCCGTGCCGCTACAGTCTCTTGATCATCCCACACATTATTGAAAATTAAAATCGTGGCCTTTCCCGCGAGTTTGCTTACTACTTTAGACGCTTCCTCGAACTGCTCGTGGTTAACGCTGAGAAAAATGAGGTCATAGTCGTGATTGGGACTGATCTCCTCACGCATATTTATAAACCATCTCTCCAGGACCTGGTCCCCCTTCCTGCTTTTTCTGCCATCCAGTATATCTAGGTCAACATACGGACCGTATTGGGCAGCCCTTCCCGGCCGCACATAGAAATCCACCTCATTTCCCGCTTTTTCTAGCGCCCATCCGTACTGTGTCGCCATAACGCCTCTACCAAACATTAAAATTTTCATCTTGTTTTCCCCCTTAAAAGTTTTTTAATTTAAATAACTATATTTAAAAACTAATGTACAGAAATCTTTGCAGTTTGTCAAAAGTTTTTAAATATAACTAGATATGTTTAAAAACTATCCGTTTTATGTCATAATACTTGTATTAACGAATAAGAGGGAATGTCATGAACAAATATGAAATCAGAACGCAAAAAAAGAAAGACGCCATCATCAAAGCGGCTCTGGACCTATTCCGAAACAAGGGATACACCAACGTCAGCATCAATGAAATCGCCTCCCTTTCAGGCGTATCCTCCGTGTCCATCTACAACTATTTTGGCAACAAAGAAGGGGTAATTAAGGAGTGCGCACGAATACTGATGCAGGAAGCAACACAGATGGTGAACGACCTGCTTCTAGAAAACATTAGCTTCAAAGAAAAACTGCTGCGGGCGGTTTCCATTTGTGCCGAGAAGCCTCATCAGCTCCTCGAAGAACACTTCTCACAGGAAGCGCTGCACGATGCCGTTTTTGTGGATTTATTTAAAGAAAGCGCAGGTGAGGTCCGGAGCGATATCTTGCAAGTATTTATTGAATCTGGAAAACAGGAAGGCGCAATCGATGCCACCATTTCTACGGAAACAGTCATGGAGTTTCTTGATGCCGTCGCGGGCATGCAGGCGAACTGGGAAACGAAAGAGGAGTATCAAACAAAAACGGCGGAGATCGGAAAACTTATCCTTTACGGTTTGATAGGACGTTAAAGCCCATGGGAAAGAAGAGGCCGCTATTAGGTGCGCCTCTTTGAAATCCGTTATAGTAAATCAGAAAGCTGCGTAAGCGTAACCAGCTCCATATTCCCGAGGATAAATTGGCACTCCTCCGCATTTTTACTGGCTAGTAAACTTTTGTCTTTACCTGTCCCTAGCTCTAACCAATGGTCGGAAACAGACTGCAAGACGGCATGAAAAGCTGAATAAGTTACCAAATCTTGCAGTTTGAATTCATACAGCACTTCAAACACACCTTCAAACTTCCAATATTTTTTAGTTTCTAACCAAGTTATTTTTTTAACAATGGTTGCAAATTTTTCTATAAAAGGAGTAATGTTTACCTTCAATTCATCTTCATCTTTTGCATTTACATACAATCGTACTAGCATTCGTAACACCCTATTCATTTTTATATGTGCATAATGTGTATAATATTCACAAGCATAAATACCGTAGAAAAAAAAACAATTTATATACCAGCCATGTTCTTTGCTGCATGGTACTCTTGGACTGTTGCTTTCATGAATACTCTTACACCCCTAAAGTTTTTTATAGAGTTCAGCAGTGCCCGAAGGTTTGAAAACTACTGAGAGTCCTTCAAGTTCCTCTTTAATTTTCATTGTTAAACTTTGCCCGATTTCATTATGTTTCATTTCTAGGAATTCTCCATTTACCATCAATTTATCGTTTTCCCAATCCATCCATTCACCATAATTGATAGCCCATTTTTCAACTTCTTTCATTAAATTCTGACTTACTGGTAAAACATCAATATCTAAATTAGCACCACAATTTTCACACCATAGTGGATCTGTTTCATAATCAGCCGCAACTATAATCTCATGTGTATCTTGTGAGCAGTTACACTTTATTTTCATAAATCCTCCCTGTTGTTCAACTAGTCCAATTCACACTTTAATCCATTTCATAAGTTTTCGAGGATTTTTCATAATAAACAAGAAGCTTATCTTGATCTTTCCTTTACTTTTTTTCATATTTCTTTATTATATGTAAACAATACCAGTTTTAACTTATTCTATATCATCGGAAATTATAAGGTTAATAGATTTTTTATTATTATTGTTCACTGTCCTCATGAACAATTAATTTTAAGACCTCCTCGCAAGATTTTATTTTATTTTATTCAAAGTGATAATTATTAATTAGAGCCTATTTCTCTAAAGGTTTCCATTCTCACTCTTCTCCCCTACAGCCACCTTATCCGTTCCCCTGATTTCATGATGATGTCGATTTGGTCCAGTTGCCCGCTTATCTGGTTTTCCTTCATCCCTGATACATCAATATCCATTTCTATTCTCAGTCGATTTCGTTCTTTTCCCCTTAAAATGACCTTATAAGGAGTTTCGGTGTTCATGAGTGATACCAATATCGAATCATCATCGTCGTATCTGCCTATCAATTGGATCTTGAATTGGACATCTTTCTTGCTGTAATTCTCAAAAGGGAGCTCACATACGCCATGAAGCGTTGTTTTGTCTTCCATATCAAAGCGGCAGGTACTGGATCCGCGATCATAGGAAACGGCGTAAATGTCCGAGGCAAAATGCTTCTGATACGTATTCGCCAAGATGTGCGGTGCAAACCAGGCTATGATGACGGCGAGGGTGAAAAAACGGGCAGGATGCATTCCCACTGCTTGGACAAGGAAAAACAGACTGGTCAGCAATAGAATGATTGCCAGCACCCCTACATATTGGATTCCATGTTCGGACTCGATCGGTATGCCTAATCTAAATGCAACCGCAGCGCCGTATGGAACTTGGTGCGGAAAAGGGAAATTCAAAATGAACGACAGCACAAAAAGGATGAGTGCAATATATAGATGTTTTATTTTTTTTATCAATTGAACCACTTCTTTCTCTCTTCTTGGAACAATCCAGCCCCCCTGTTACTGAATTCCTCAGTAATGAAATAATTCCGAAAATTATCACCGGCCCAATTGCCTCCCTAAAATATCCTTGTCCTTACCTATACGATTTGTACTGGTTTAAGTTTCACTTTAATCCAAATTATGTATGATTTTGCATTATAAAAAGGGACCTTTACGACCATTGAAAAGATGGGCATAGCAGCGGTACCGAAACCGATCGTCATCGGCAAAGACGTCACTCCGCCGTCGGAAATCTTAGATGATGATAGATTGACAGACTTTAATCCGAGAGAAGATGGCTTTGATTTTTACGAGGGCTTGGAAGGAATGCTCGTACAAGTAGCCAATCCAAATTCCAAAAGTGGTCGGCCACAAGATTATGGTAAATTGGTCGTGATTCCAGGGAATATGGAAACGACGACTGCTGTTGGAGGCGTGAAAATTACGGAAACGGATTTCAATTCTGAACGATCATCCTGGATATAGATGATGAAAAATTCATGGCCAAAACCGGTGATCAATTGACCGTTGGACTTTATTCCTGAATTTGCAAATAATCAACATAATGAATTTCCGGGACGGATTATCCGCGCGTTAGGTCGGATTATTACTCGGTTCGGACGGATTATCCGCGCGCTAGGACGGATTATTACTCGGTTCGGACGGATTATCCGCGCGCTAGGTCGGATTATCACTCGGGGCGGACGCATTTCCCTAAGCTAGGCCGGATTTGAGGGTCCAGTACGAATCCCCCCTCCCGTACTGTTAGACTACTATTCTTGCAAACGAAAAAAGACTGCTGAGCAGCCTTTATCTCGAATGGAATATTCATTATTTCAAGAGATATAACTTACACGAATATCTCCCTATTGCTTTCCCGTTAAATTAATAGGTCGGAAAGGACGCATGATAATTGGCAGCCGAAATCGACGTTCCTCCAACATTCGTCCCGCTAAACTGAACATCTATCGCATTATAGAAAGCATTGACCGTATCCGCGACATCCCATACGGCATAAATGACATGATATCCAGTCCGCTGCGGCACGACGACTTGATGGCTCACTTTATTGGACGGTCTTGCTCCATTATCATTCTTCTCATAAAATGGGACCAATTCCAATTGATCTCTGGTGAGCGGTTTATTCGGATCCCAATTTTGTTTCGTTATATAATAATGCCATTTCGCTGTCGAATGCATGGCGGTTAGATTCCAGGTGAAGGTTTGGGGACCGCTTTGAATGGCATTTTTGCTCCAGCGTGTCGCTGTTTGTTCATCAAGGACGCCGCCAAATAAGCCGCCTGCCGATGCAAGCTTGCCATCAGGGATGCTCGCACCCGGAAATCCTTTGTGGCCTTCCAAGCTTTGCGGTTCATACATGATCGATCCACAATTCTTATTCACCTGCTCTTTGCAAAGCAACGACCGTGACTTTGGCGATTCGACATACCCATGCGCAGAAGCGAAATCATTTGCACCGACAATGGATAACCCAAGAACTAACGAAGTACTGAAAAGAAAGCGCTTTAAACCTTTCGAACATTTCATCCTTTCAACATCTCCTTCATCATTTTCCTACATGATATGTAGTATATAAACATTATAATGTTTATACTTTTATTTTTTAAGGGTAATTTGCCCTATTATTACAAATAATTACAAATATTCTATTTTTTATAAAAACCATTCCCGTGAAACTACAGTTTCACTAATAAAAAACCGGAACCCCATTGGATTCCGGTAGCCTCAATTAATTCGTAATATCTTTTTTCTGGAAGAAGAAGAATGTCAGCGCCAAAAAGATAAGGTAATAGATGACGAGTACACCCATTGAAAATCCGAGTGTAGCACCATCGAACATTTCCATCGTTCCCGAAATGTACCCTCTTAAATCAAGGTGAGGGAATAAGACGAATTTTAACCATTCGTATTTCCCGATGAAAGACTGAATGATCATATTCAATGTCGAAGATGCAAATAAGATGAAGATGGATATCCCTACTGCAAGCGCTTGGTTCTTAAATAACGTGCTTAACATGAACGCAATCGTCGTGATGACCAAGAAGCCCGGTATCCAGTAAACGATCATATCGAAGAAATAGGTGCCGACGACCACTGTACTGAAGCTTTCGAATGCTGTCGGGTCGAGCATCTTGTCTGAATAGGAACCATTGCCAAAGAATAAGATTCCGATCAGGTAACTGAAAAGCACTAGGCTCACAAGCAATAACGCGGCAAATAACAGGGAAGTGATATATTTGGAAAGAAGGATCTTCCAGCGCTTATAAGGCCTGATGAGCAGTTGTTTAATGGTGCCATCCGAAAATTCAGAGGAAACCATCGAGCTGCAAACGATCACGACGAATAACGTTACGAATGATGTCAGCGATACTGTATACTCTGCCATATAGGTCCAGTTCGTGCTTAAATCAGGGTTGATATCATCAGCTAAAAGTTGCTTATTGATATCGAGCTCGTCCATGATCGCAGCCTTTTCATCTTCACTGATATCTTTGGCTTTCAATGCTTGTTCCTGTTCTTGTATATCTGCTTTTACCTCTTGCTTCCAATCGTTTCCGGATTCATCCGGACTAAGCTTCATGTCGATGATTGCCGTCCCGAGAGCTGCCACCAAAATAAAAGCGATGAATATATAAGTCGATACTTTAGAAAAGATTTTCATCCATTCATTTTTCACTAAGGATATCATACAGACTCCCTCATTTCCTGCTCGGTAATTTCAAAGAATTTATCTTCCAATGATTTTCTCGTAATGCCAATTTCATAGACATCCAGTTCATTTCCATTGAATAGCCTGTTTATCTGGGCCGTTTGTTCACGTGTCGCGGACACCGAAATGGTACTCGCATCGAATGTAAGAATCGAAATTTCGGCGAACTGCTCCTGAAGAATCTTATTGGCTAGCGCCCCATCATTGACAGCAAAGGAAACTTGATGGATCGTTTCCGTTTTTTCATCGATCATATGCTCTTTCGTATGTATCAGTTTTCCTTTTTCGATGACGGCGAAACTATCACACATCAATTGCATTTCCGATAGCAAATGGGAGGATATCAATATCCCGACGCCCTCACTTGCCAGTACCTTCAAATAATCGCGAAACTCGCGAATCCCTTGCGGATCCAAGCCGTTCGTCGGTTCATCGAAGATCAATAACGACGGTTTATGCAGGATGGCCTGTGCCACACCAAGGCGCTGACGCATTCCCAATGAATAGGTCTTGACCTTCTTGTCGATGGCATGATCCAATTTCACTAGCTTGATGACCTCTTCAATTCGCTCATTCGATATGTCATTGGAAGACATACGAGCATAATGGAGGATATTCTTCCTGCCTGTCATGTACTTATAAAACTCGGGGTTTTCAACGATGGCCCCCAATTGATTCATCGCGCCCTCGAAGTCTTTATCGAGATCGCTGCCATTGATCATGACGGAGCCGCCGGTACGGTTGATAAGACCTGTGATCATCCGGATGATCGTCGTTTTACCAGCTCCGTTCGGACCGAGTAAACCGAATATTTCATTGCTTTTTATCTCGAAGCTAACATTGTCTACAATGGTCGCATTGCCAATTTTTTTGGTTAAGGATTGAACCTTAAGAACTGCATCAGACATATAGTACCTTC
Organism: Bacillus sp. mrc49; assembly: GCF_002803435.1. Lineage (NCBI taxonomy): Bacteria > Bacillati > Bacillota > Bacilli > Caryophanales > Bacillaceae > Bacillus > Bacillus sp. mrc49. The sequence goes on from NZ_PHNG01000671.1 coordinate 20,852, forward strand.
CTTTTTTAGTATTTTCCAAAATCACACATTCTCAACATTACCATATTATGCATATCATTACTATATTGATATTCTTCCAGTAACATCTCCCAATATCCGTCTCCTTTTCTTACGTTACTGATAGAGTTAAGTTTCAGTTTTTCGATAAAAAGTCAAATATAGGGAAGCCAACGCAAAGGACAAGCAAAAACCAGTTTTCTTATTGGTGCAATTCTCTCTAAAATTTTATTTACAAACCCAGATAATCTCATAGTTATTACTTGTTTTCTCGGAGGTTTTTTAATCGGAGAATGCGTAATGATAAATAAATGGGTAAAAAATCGCCATACCAATGGTTAACCAAGCTTATAAAAGAGGGAAGGCTGTAGATGCTTAGCAGTGCGCGGCAGAGGAACGACCGCCTCTGAAAAGCTAAGCACCTGCAGTGCAATGAAACGGTCTAAGTACAGATCCTCCAAAACTGTGGGCAATCAAGGTTCCACTTTCGTTTTCAATCAAAGTGGAATGAAACGGAAGGGTCGACACTCCTGCGGGAAATGCGCGTCCACTTGAGACCCCGCAGGCTAAAAGCCAAGGCGGCTCAAGGACCGCCCGCGGAAAGGGAGCACCTGCAGTGGAATGAAACGGTCTAAGTACAATTTTCAAAACTGAAGGCAATCTGGATAAGATGTTTACTTGTGGAAGCATATTCAGCTTGTATGGTCACGCCTGCAGGAAAAAAAGAAACGAAAAAACCGAAGACTCTTTATATCTTCGGCGTTGGTTATGGGCAATACGTTAGCACTCGGTCCAGATCATTGCTCAATCTGCCTTATGACATCAGCCAGGCTTTTTTCCCGCATGGATTGCAGGCGTAAATGATGATGTTCAAACGCTAAAGCCTCCGTCACGGGATTTGGGACGATCACACACTTTATTCCAGCTTTAAGGGCCGCTTGAAGTCCATTTAATGAATCTTCAAAGGCGACGGCTTCCGTCGGATCGATCTTTAACGTCTCAATTGCCTTTATATATAAATCAGGCGCTGGTTTAACCTTATCCACATCGTCTCCCGTGATAATGGCCTCGAAATAGTGTAACAGACCGAGTTTTTCCAAATAATGAGTGACCCACTCTTTCGATGAACTAGATGCAAGCGCAATTTTATAACCTGAATTCTTTGCTTCCTCTAAGTATTCCTTTACACCTTCACGTGCCTTCGGTGTCTTCATCTTTCCTTCATGCAGGCTTTTCGCTTTCGTTTCAATCTCCTCAATATTGTATCTGTCACCTAACTGGGATTTGAAAAATGCATTCAGTTCCGTATTATCCGTTCCGATGCATGTAACAAAACGTTCGAGAGGCAAGTCCGCTTCATAAAAAACCATCGTTTCTTTATAAGCTTCATACCAAGCCGTTTCCGTGTCTAAAATTAAACCGTCAAAGTCGAAAATAACTGCTTTTATCATCCTAATTCCCTCCCCTTGGATTGCTTGAGGACAAAGCCCAGGCTCCTTCCCTAAACGTACATGAATGCCTATCCTTATTCAACTGAACCGACCTCTCATTTTCGTTCCATTAAGAAGGATAAGGATTCTAAGCTATCTTTTCCTACTTGCATCGTTCGAATGCAAAATCCGCGATGACTAAGGATATCGTAGCCCTATCTCCGCCTCATTTCTTTCCTTTGCCGTTACATGTTTTAACAGTTCCTTAGTGCCTTC
>NZ_PHNG01000672.1:0-16047 GCF_002803435.1 Bacillus sp. mrc49
GTGTATTTAATATATTATCACTTGGCCTAAGACAAGTCAATTCAATCTTTGGATATTTTTCATTTTTTTTACGAACCTGCCGTCTTCTTCTATTATAATATATCCTTCCTGCCGAATAAGGCCCATACCAAGCATAATGGAATGAAAATAGAGGGCAGCCATGACAGCTGCCCTCCTTATCTACAATTATTATTTGATGGAAATGACGTCCGCTTCTTCCCTATCTACAGTACCGGCCTTTTCAATCTTCACACTTTCCCCCTCGGAAAGGTTCGTAAAGACGATAGGCGTGATGATGGAGGCAGCATTGTTTTTAACATATTCTAAATCGACTTTAAGCAACGGCTGCCCGCTTGTTACCTTATCACCTTGAGCGACAAGCGCTTCAAACCCTTTGCCTTCCAGCTTAACCGTATCGATCCCGACATGAATCAAGATTTCACGTCCAGCATCGGAGACAATACCAATTGCATGTTTTGTAGGGAAAAGGTTAACGATCGTGCCATCCACTGGAGAAACGACCAGTCCTTCATGCGGTAAGATGGCAAACCCATCACCCATCATTTTTCCGGCAAAGACTGCATCCGGCACTTCAGTAATCGGCTTCACTTCCCCTTTGATAGGTGAAACAAAGTGATGGGTTACTCCTTCTGTCCGTAAAGGCTGCGGAATGATATCCTCGATTTGGTTTTCGACGCCTTTTTCCGGAGACGCTTCAACCTTACGAGGCCTTTTCCCATCCATGATATCTTTCATTTGTCCTTTGATCGTTTCCGAACGAGGTCCGAAGATAGCTTGGATATTATTGCCCACTTCCAGCACTCCAGCAGCCCCGAGTTTCTTCAACCTATTTTTATCAACGTTGCCGATATCATTCACGGATACACGAAGACGGGTGATACAAGCGTCTAAATGAGAGATATTCTCTTTTCCGCCCATGGCTTCAAGGATATCTCCAGGCAAGGTACCCGCTGTACTCGCTGATCCAGCAGATTCAGCGTCTTCATCCTCTTCCACTTCACGACCAGGAGTTTTCAGGTTGAATTTCCGGATGGCAAATCTGAAACCGAAGTAATAGATAAGCGCAAAGACTAAACCAACTGGAATGACAATCCAAGCATTCGTTTGCGGATTAATCAAACCGAACAGGACGTAGTCAATTAATCCACCCGAGAATGTCATCCCGATCTTAACATTAAGCAAATGCATCGTCATGAAAGAAAGACCGGCAAACACACAGTGGATACCGAAAAGTACCGGTGCAACAAATAGGAATGCAAATTCAAGTGGTTCCGTAATACCTGTCAAGAACGATGTAAGTGCTGCAGAAGCCATCAAACCACCGACAATTTTCTTGCGTTCCGGTCTAGCTTCATGATAAATGGCCAAAGCTGCAGCCGGTAAACCGAACATCATGAATGGATACTTACCAGTCATGAAGGTACCAGCAGTTAAATTCTGAACACCATCTTTAATTTGTTCCATGAAAATACGTTGGTCACCTTTAACCTCTACCCCAGCCGAATTGACATAGCTGCCAAATTCATACCAAAATGGAGAGTAGAAGATATGATGCAAACCAAATGGGATTAAAGCACGTTCCACTACCCCGAATATAAATGCTCCAAGCGTTAAGTTAGCACCTAACATATTTTCGGAAAACGAATTTAGACCAGACTGTATCGTCGGCCAAACCAAGATCATCAACAACCCAAGAATAACTGCACTTACAGCTGTCGCAATCGGTACGAACCGTTTACCCGCAAAGAATCCTAAATAAGGAGGAAGTTCAATTTCATAAAACTTATTATACATAAAGGCAGCCATGACACCGACAATGATACCGCCGAAGACACCTGTTCCCAATGTCGGGATTCCAAGAACATTAGTATACATCGCACCATTGTTCTTAATATCGACAGCATCAATTCCAAGAACTGTTCCCATCGTTACATTCATTATTAGAAATCCTATAATTGCAGCAAGTCCGGCAACGCCATCCCCGCCAGCTAACCCAATCGCGACCCCAACAGCAAATAGCAAGGGAAGATTGCCAAAAATAATATTTCCGGCATTCTCCATGACGGACGCGACCATTTCAACTCCGCCACTCGCCAAAAACGGGGCGATATCCAACAAAGTCTCATTTTGCAATGCATTACCAAACGCAAGCAAGATTCCGGCAGCCGGTAATATGGCTACAGGAAGCATCAAAGCTTTACCGATTTTTTGCAACACACCAAACAACTTTTTAAACATGTATTTTCCTCCTCTTTAATAATTTCCAGACTAATAAAACGGTTACATATGGTGATATAATGCATTTTCCCACGCAGCATTTCCCCAATACAAAAAAGGCATAAGCAAAGATAGGATCGAAATGAAATCAGGTATATATTACCCTCTTTCATAACAATCATTCTCCTCACTTATGCCTGATCGAATCAGTAACACGTAAGATAATGTATTTTTATTTTATTTTCTTTTGTAATCGTTGTATATGCATCGTTAAATAGACAGCTTCCGCATCACAAACCGGCTTGCCTAATTTCCTTTGCATAATTTTTATTAGCTTCCATGAGATATTGTAGCACAAAGGATATTCTTCTTTCAATAGCAAAGCGATTTTTTCTGGCTCATCCACTTTTTCCCCTGCCAGGACCCTGTCTACCATGAATCTTAGATGACGGACCAAGCGTGAATAGTCGATGCTTTCTTTGTTTATCCGTACCCCGAGCTGCTCTTCCACCACTTGTATGAGATGATAGATTAATTGCGAATGCTGATTGACTTCCGATAAGTCCTTATTGGCTATTGCACTATGGATATGAAGCGTTATGAAACCGATTTCTCCTTGCGGCAGGCCGATTCCTGTCTTATCTTGAATTAAATCGATGACATCGACGGCGATATCGTGCTCAAAAGGATAGAGGGTTATCGTTTCTTTCAAAAATGGGTTTTTGATAGTCATTCCTTGTGAAACACGCTGAAGGGCGAACAATAAATGATCAGTTAATCCGACATGTATATGTTCATTGAGCTTTCCTGACACTCGATCATTAATAAGATGAATGGATTCTATAATGGCAGCTTGGAGATTCTGGTCGATCTGCGGCAAAAGTTTTTTGTAACTTTCCTGCTCCTTAACATCTTTTAGAACAAATGTCTTATCAAAAAGTTGCGGACTTAACTCCTCGCCTTTCTTTCTGTTGAAGCCTATGCCTTTCCCGATTGAAACCACTTCGCCATACGACGGATGCGTGGCAATCACCACGTTATTGTTCAATACCTTTTCAACGATAAAACCGCTCATTTTTCTCCCTCATTTTTTCTCAAAATCATTCTTATGCGCACAGGATAAAGTACTCAGTACATAGTCCCTTTACTATACACGATTTGTCCTTTCTCTTACAACAGAAAGAAGAGCCCCCAAAAAAGGACTCTTCTGATCCATGCGTATCATTACTTCAAGAAAATAAAATATAAAAGGAAGACGACTCCTAGCCCCCACATGATGGGATGAACTTCCTTGGCTCTTCCCTTCATCGACATCGTGATCGGATAGAAGATGAATCCGCAAGCTATCCCCGTGGCGATCGAATAAGTCATCGGCATCATGATGACGGTAAAGAACGCTGGAACGGCCACTTCGAACTTGTGCCAATCAATATTCTTAAGTGAAGATGCCATCAGCACTCCGACTATGACCAATGCCGGAGCGGTCACCGCCGATGTTACGACGGAAAGAAGCGGGAAGAAGAAAAGCGATAGGATGAACAGCAAACCTGTCACCACGGCCGCAAAGCCGCTTCGTGCACCGGCTGCCACGCCCGACGTAGACTCAACATACGATGTAGTTGTGGATGTACCAAGGATTGCACCTGAAACGATGGATAAAGAATCTGCAAGCAACCCTTTTCCCACTCTAGGAAGGACATTATCTTTCATTAAGCCTGCTTGCTGCGCTACAGCCACCAACGTACCAGCCGTATCGAAGAAAGCCACGAACAAGAAGGTCAATATTACGATTAACATTTGTCCCGTGAAGAGATCTCCCGGATTTCCGAAGGCATCGAATGCAACCCCAAATGTAGGGGCAATGCTTGGAACAGCTCCGATGATTTTCTCAGGCACAGGCACTTGGCCAAAAATCATTCCGGCGATGGCCGTAATGACCATACCGATGAACACGCCGCTTTTGACGCCCCTCGTCATTAAAATGACGGTTACGACAATTCCGAAGACTGCCAATAACGTATTTCCTGAGGTTAAATCGCCCAAGCCAACAAGGACACTGTCATCATTCGTAATGATTCCGGAGTTTTGGAACCCTACAAACGTAATGAATAAACCGATACCCGCTCCAACTGCGTATTTCAGCTCGACCGGTATTGCATTGATAATTTTCTCACGTATTCCAGATAAGGAGAGTAAAACGAAAATGACCCCTGATATCAAAACGCCAGTTAAAGCGGTCTGCCAAGGTATTCCGAAACCAAGTACAACGGTAAAGGCGAAAAATGCATTCAGTCCCATACCAGGGGCGAGTGAAATCGGATACCTTGCTATGAGTCCCATCAATATCGAGCCAATTGCGGCAGCTAGGGCTGTAGCCGCGAAAACCGCTCCGTAATCCATTCTCAATTCATCTGGATAGTCATCGATGCTTTGCAAAGTCAGCATCACAGGGTTCACAACCAGGATATATGCCATAGAAAGGAACGTTGTTAGACCGCCAAGTATCTCACGGCGATAATTCGTTCCCAATTCTTTAAAACGAAAATAATTCTTCATTATGAGTCTCCCCTATCATAAGATCGTAAGCCAAAAGACAAAAAGCCCGATTCGCTTCCGAACGGGACTTGACTACTATTATGTAAAGAAGTGGCCACTTGGCCAATCTGTTCACATCGTAGTCAAGCCGTTAACGGCAGCTTGGTAGAAACTTTTGGGCCATATCCCCAATATTATACGACAATTATGTTTTTTTATTAATATAGGTATAGTGTATCAGCCACCAAAATAATCGTCAATATGTCTCACGAATATTTTTTATGTAATTTCAGGAAACGTTCGCGTTTCGCTTTATATCCCTGCCTAATTATGGTTATACGTTCACCAACATACGTGAAACAAAACCACATCACATACTCTTTCGTTAATCCCACAAAAAAATCAGTGAAGGTCTCCCTTCACTGATCAGCTGCTATGTTGCTTCTATTCCCACTCGATCGTTGCAGGCGGCTTGGACGTAATGTCATACACGACGCGGTTTACGTGGTTCACTTCATTGACGATTCTCGTCGAGATGATCTCAAGTACATCCCACGGAATACGTGCCCAATCCGAAGTCATCCCATCAATGGATGTAACCGCACGGATGCCGATGGTGTAGTCGTACGTCCGGGCATCGCCCATGACCCCGACACTGCGGATGTTCGGCAGCACCGTGAAATACTGCCAGATTTCGCGCTCTAAACCATTCTTTTTAATTTCTTCACGCAAGATATGGTCAGATTCACGAACGATTTCAAGTTTTTCATCAGAGATTTCGCCCAATACACGAATACCTAAACCTGGACCCGGGAATGGTTGACGCCATACGATTTCATCCGGAATGCCCATTTCACTTCCAAGTGCACGCACTTCATCCTTGAATAGCGTATTCAATGGCTCAATCAATTTAAATTGCATATCCTCCGGCAGGCCGCCGACATTGTGATGCGATTTGATTGTTTGTGCAGTGGCCGTGCCACTTTCAATAATATCCGTGTAAAGCGTACCTTGTGCAAGGAAATCGATGCCTTCAAGCTTCGTTGCTTCGTCATCGAATACGTAGATGAACTCGTTACCGATGATTTTCCGTTTTTGCTCCGGATCGGATACGCCAGCTAGCTTCGATAGGAAACGCTCGGATGCATCGACCTTGATTACGTTCATATTGAAGCCTTCGCTGAATGTTTCCATTACTCCTTCAGCTTCACCTTTACGAAGCAATCCGTGATCAACGAAAATACATGTCAGCTGATCGCCAATCGCTTTATGGATCAATACGGCAACAACGGAGGAATCGACACCGCCGCTTAATGCGCATAATACCTTTTTATCTCCGACCGTTTGGCGGATTTTCTCCATCTCGATTTCAATGAAGTTCTCCATGGACCAATCGCCCTTGCAGCCGCAAACTCCGAATACGAAGTTTTTCAGAATGTCATTACCGTAAACCGAATGGCGGACCTCCGGATGGAATTGTACCGCGTATAATTTACGTGACTCGTCACTCATAGCCGAAATCGGGCATGATGGGTTCGTCCCATCAACGGTGAAGCCTTCAGGAGTCTCAACCACTAAGTCGCCATGGCTCATCCAGACGATTTGCTCTTGCGGCAGGTCACTGAATAGCTTGGATTCATTTTGGATGGCTAATGTAGCTTTTCCGTATTCACGATTTTTCGCCGGCTCCACTTTTCCGCCAAAATGCTTGGTCATCAACTGCATGCCATAACAAATACCGAAGATCGGCAGACCCATTTCAAAAATGCGTTCATCACAGCCAAATGCCGCTGCATCATAAACACTGTTCGGGCCCCCTGAAAAAATGATTCCGGTAGGATTCATTTTCTCGATTTCTTCTACCGTGATTGTATGAGGATGAAGCTCACTGTACACACCGAATTCACGGATACGACGAGTGATCAATTGGTTATATTGGCTTCCGAAATCTAGTACTACGATCATTTCCTGGTTTTTTTGCAATTCTGTTTTCCCCGGCACAAACGTCACCTCTATCAATGTAATTCACCCGTTTAATCGGGTGATACTTTCTTATAAAAAATATTATCATAAAAAAAGAAAAACTAAAAATCCACCCTCAAAAATACACAAAAAGTACAGACGAAGGCAGATTTTCAGCTTTCCTGTTAAAATCCGCCTTCATAGTCAAATCATTTACGGTGATTCGGTAGAAACTTTCGATCCATATTATCGAGGATATATGAAGGATATATTAGTTTAAGTTAGTTTTTGTTATTGTATCAATATAATAAAAACCTGGTCAAGAGCTAGTTTTTTTCATCAAGCGTTCCCAGACGCTTTGAAAGTGCTCCCATTCGCCTTCCTCCACGTCTCCACGATACAACATTATTTCGTATCCAGCCGTCAATTCGCTCATCTCATTTGTACCGTACACTGCATCGACATAAGCTGCGTACTCCCTTAACGTTTGCCCAGCTGGCCGAATTAGCCCAGCCCGGTTTAATTGTTTCAATAATATGGCATAGGCAGACGTGAAATGCTGGCCGGATTTCCGCCTATACATAAGGATGTGCAGATGCGGAATCCATTTCCTTCTCGAGATATAGCTTATTGCCAGGAGAATCAAGACAATCACAAGAGCGGCGGCCATCCATTTCCATTGCCCCTCCAGTCTACGTTCACCCTTTTCCTTCATGAATCCAGCATCTTTATCGGGTTTATCCAGGCGTTCCCTCTCCTCTTCCTTTGGTTGCTCTGCATTAGCCGGGGCATCCTCCCGGTTCTTGATTTCTTGCTGTTTCAATTCCGAGTCATAAAATTCGACTTCCCCGTTGAAACTCTTTGTTGGTTCGAAGGGCACCCAGCCTATTCCCGAAAAATAAACCTCGACCCAGGAATGTGCATTATTGTTGGTGACTTTATAAACGGATTCTCCTCGATTAACCGTTTTCTCCCCTTCCGTGTAGCCCTTTACCCACCTTGCAGGTATATTGGCGGCACGGAGTAATACGACCATTGCCGTCGAATAATTATCGCAGTACCCTATCTTTGTCTCGAATAAAAATTGATCGGCATAATCCTGATTCGTATCTGGATATGGAATTTCATCTTTTGAATAGATGAATTCAGGGCGATCGAAATAATCCTCGATGACTTTTGCCTTATCGTACCAATTCGTTTCATTTCTCGTAAGCTGCGTAACCAAATCATAAACACGGTTAGGCAATCCCTCAGGAAGCTGTGTATTTTTTTCCATTAACACATCCATCGATTCATCGGGTTCCGTTACCTTCCTTAGCTCAGCTATATCAAAACTAGGCATGTCATAGGTCAACTCATATTCTTTCATTAATTGGGGGTCGCCATTTTTCCATTCGGTAATGATTTTGTCCATGCCTAGATAATATATAAAATTCATTTCGGTATTGCTGTTATCCTCAATCTTTTTTAAATACCCGGATTGAGGATGCAGGATATGCGGATACATTTCTTCCATGGACACTTCAGTTGTCATTTCCTTCGTTTTCATCACTTCAGGAACTTGGTAAATATCCAATGGGCCCATATCCTGACCAATGGAAAAAGAGGCAACGTCCGGTTCCTCTATGGAAACCCAGCCCTTCCCTGTATAAACATCTTTGTTTTCCACTTTCCAATAATGCCCCTCAGTTGCATTATTATAAAAAACGACGGAGCTATCAGGCTCTATCGAACCGCCAAGACTTGAATCATCTTCATCGTAACCGACGCTTTTGTCCTTAGAACCATCGCCTTCCTGCATCGTTTTATTTGAATAAGAAGTGATATAAGGAACTGGGTCGGGCCACTGAGGAGAGAGCTTTGGCCCGATGAAGCCAGCGACGGTACTTAACACGATCACGCCAATCAGCACCATGCCCCATTTTTTGATGGCTGCCGGCGGAAAGGCAATCTGCTCCTGTATCATGAGACGCAGCAGGGAAAGCACGCCGAGCATCAGAAAACCAGTGATGATGATCCTTATCATTGACATGTCCCCATCGTAGGGAGTGAATGTATCAAGTACAGATACGAAAAACACCGTTAAAATGAAAAAGAAAAAAATGCTTTGCCTTACCATCACCCAGTAATGGATCAAATACGTTACAAGCCATAGAAGCACAAAAAATAACAACGTTCGAAATGGGTTTGTGATCGACTCCCAATTCGCATCGTATATAAACCTTAGGTTAGCCGTAAAATCGACTAGAAACCCACTCATCCATGATATACCATTTATTGAGTGAAGAAGCTGTAAGGAAAACATGATATACACGGAAATGAGGATAAAGCGGATGGACCAATGTAATTGGAAATAATGCAGCAGCAGGGAAAAGATTAAAAACAGGACAAAAATAAAAATATTGCCTGTATCCGTAAGTTGATCGACCGGCCTTAGCCACTCAGTGGTCAAGATCAGCCCAAAAATATACAGGATGATATGCATGTACCTTTGCAGCTTTTCAGCAGTGACAGTCATTTTGCCATCACCCTCGTTCTATCGAACCTCAGCTGCTCATGTTCAATAAAGCTAACCTTGATTCCTTTTGTCATAGCAGTAGTCATTACCCTTTTTTCCTCATCCAGTAGATTTGCCGGATTCTTCATGCATAACATCGTTAACCCTCGATTAGTGCGGAAAGCATTTAATAGTTCCATCTTTTCCCTGGTCAAATCGGATACGATGAAAATCACGGCGGCGTTTGCCGGCAAATTTCCCTTCCTTCCTTTATCAGCTAATGCATTTGTTTCATCCGGTCTTTCTTTAGCAAGTCTGGTAAAAATCTTCCGTCTCTGGTTCCTGCCCGCCCCGGCAGGCAGGATTAGACTCGAACACGTACTCGCATAACCAACCTGGATGCCCTTTTTTAACAGGCTGTGGACAAAGGAAGCCGCCGCAATAATGGATTCTTCAAATGATATCGATGGCTGGTTATCAAGGATGATCCATACATCCCGATTTTTTTGCACTTCGAATTCCTTCGTCATGATCTCACTCGTTCGAGCCGTCGCTTTCCAGTTGATCCATGAAAGCTGATCACCTGGCTGATACTCCCTCACCCCGGATACCACCGAATGTTCCCGATGTGTCTTCTTTGTCGGGCCTGCTTGTCCCTGATTGAACAATCGATCGAGATATAGGGAGTCAAGCTCCTGATACGTAGGGAAAACGGTTATATTCAATGGAGAATCGAATATCGCCTCCTTTTCAACGAGGCCAAAAAAGTCCCCTATCAAAAAACGAATCGATTGGAACCTATGCTCACCACGCGGCAGGCCCTCCAAAGCATACGACAAGCTGATGATGCGCTTGAATCCAGGGAAGATCAGTGCCTTTCTATAAATCCCGCTATCTTCCAATTCTCCTGGCAATTCCTCCTCTATCACCAGAAATAAGAGCGGGAGTCGATTTTTACGGGTGAATGTCAGGTCCATTTCAATGGATTCACCTGCCTGGCATTCTCTTTTGCTGACGTTTCTTTCAACCGTAATGGAGTGAAGGGGATAAAACAGCAGAATCATGGCATAGGCGGCAAAGGGCAAAAACGAATAAAAAATGAACCAACTGACAAATCCGCCTTGAAACATCGCAAAGCAAAAGGAAGTGGCCATAAGAAAAACCAGTCCGGCCGCATTCATGTTTTTCTTTAAAAAATGATTGAAGCTACGCATTATGACAAGGCCCGTTTCACAGGCACATGAGTCTTCGCGACAATTTCGGTGATCACCATTTCAGCATCGAAGCCATCATAATTCGCTTCTGGTTTTAAAATCAGGCGGTGGGAGAATACGAACGGAGCTAAATATTGAACATCATCCGGCAGGACATAATCCCTGCCCTGTATTAGTGCATAAGCTTGGGCTGCCTTCATCAAAGCAATCGATCCACGCGGACTCACCCCAAGATAGACCACCTGATGGCTCCTCGTTTCATTGGCCAGTTCAACAATATATCCTTTTATTGTGTCATCCACGATCACCATCTTAGCCTCTGCCTGCAGGGCCTTCAATTCTTCCAAGGTGATGACTGATTCCAGCTCTTCAAGCGGAGCCATGTATTGAGCTCTTTGCAGGACCTCGATTTCTTCCGCAGCACTCGGGTAGCCCATCTTCATTTTTAACAGGAATCGATCCAATTGCGCTTCCGGAAGCGGGTATGTGCCCTCGTACTCGATCGGGTTTTGCGTCGCCATGACAAAAAAGGGCTTCTCCAATCCCCTGGTGACGCCATCGATCGTCACACTTGCCTCCTCCATCGCTTCAAGCAGGGCAGACTGTGTTTTCGGAGAGGTCCGGTTAATTTCATCTGCCAAAATAATATGCCCCATTATCGGTCCTGGCCGAAAAATGAAGGCTTGTTCCTTTGGGTTGAAAATCGAAACGCCGGTTACATCGGACGGCAGTAAATCAGGTGTGAATTGTATTCGCTTAAAGCTAGCACCTATCGATTTGGCAAGCGCCCGGACCATGACTGTCTTGCCTACTCCCGGAACATCCTCCAATAAAACATGCCCACCGGAAAGAAGTGCGACGATGCTCAGTTCCGCAATATCCCTTTTTCCAATAATGACCTTTTCAATATTCCCTAGAACCTTTTCCAGTTTTTGATTTGCCTGCTTATAAATCATTCGCTACCTCCTGGGAAATCTATTACTTATTTCATTTCCAATCTATATCTCACTTATCTTTACAGTAACAACCAATTAATCCTTACATTGTAAGTTTACTAGATATTCCGCAAACCATAAACGAAATTCTCTAAAAATATTAGTGCAGCTTAAGGAAAAAGGTATGGTAAACTTATCCTAAGTGAATATGAACCTTGCAGAAAAGGGTGCTGCCATGTCAGCTTAATAGGGAATTCGGTTCAAAACCGAAGCTGTTTCCGCAACTGTAAGTGCTAATGAAATAAGATGACATACCACTATTTGATGGTGGATAGGACATTTGTACTATCCATCATCAAATGGGAAGGTTCTTAGAGTAAAATGACGCACAAGCCAGGAGACCTGCCTTTTTTTATCGTATCATGCTCTTCGGAAGATAGGAGATTGTACGGCAGCCTTCCATCTTTTTTTCTACTAGGAATACATGGATGCTCGATGCCGACCAAAACTCTTGGTCGGCTTTTTGTTTTGATGCGAAAAGCGATACGGCAGTCATTCACCAAACTACGTAAAGGAGGAAGAGTTATGGCAAAGAAAGACCTTCGTTTTTTATGCTATCCATACATGCGCGAATCCGCTTCCACAGTCGATTTTGAAATACGAACAGACTCCTTGACGACGCGGATCGGCATGGCCGCATCGCTGACGAAGGATGTTCCTGACGTTCACCGGGATTTAATGGTTTTGCTGCCCATGGCCTATCATCTAAATGGTTCAGTCCGTGGAAAACTAGCCATCAGCGACCATGACCTGGACCATTTAAGTTCGATTTATGACCGGTATGTCGCAGAAGTTAAAGAACAGATCCAGACATTTGTGCTCCCCCAAGGGTCAACGGCGGCATGTGCCCTGCACGCCTGCCGCAGCGAAGCCAAAAAGTCCGTCCGCGCTTTGCACAAAGTCAGTCTGGAAAGGGAAGTTCCGGGTATCCTTTTCGATTACTCCCACTTGCTTGCAAACGTTTTATTCGTGATGGCAGTCTACGTTAACAAGCGACAAGGCTTTGAAGAAATACCTTTTATTAGCAAATCTTATCCTACTAAACCGATGAAAAAATAGATGGAGGAATAAATAATGAAATTTACCCAAAGATTCAGCTGGATTTCCGTGCTTATGCTTGCCCTTTTCCTTACAGGATGTGGCGTAACGGATCAATCTGCAAAAGATGATAAAAAAGCGAACGAGGCGAAGAGCTATACCGTTACAGATGATACTGGAAAGAAAATAAAATTCGATAAGGCACCGGAAAAAGTCGTTTCACTGCAGCCTAGCAATACCGAAATTCTATTTGCCTTAGGACAGGGGAAGAAAGTGGTTGGCGTGACGGACTTCGATAATTATCCCGAGGAAGCGAAGAAAATCGAACATGTTTCAGATTCCGTGAATATCAATGCAGAAAAGATCATAGCCCTGAAGCCAGATGCGATCATCGCTTATACCGTTGGCGATGAAGCGACGCTGAAGCCACTCGAAGATGCCGGCATCCCTATATTCATCATTAAATCGGCAGCCAATTTGGATGACGTATACGGGGATATTGAGCAGATTGCCAAAGTGATGGGAGTTACCAAGAAAGGCGATGCATTGGTGAAGGATATCAAATCCCAAATTGCAAGTGTCGAAGAAAAAGTGGGAACCTTGGATGAACAGGAGCAAACATATTTTGAAATCAGTCCGGCTCCGGAAATCTATACAACAGGTGACGAAACCTTCCAACAAGAAATCCTGGAAACCGCTGGCATTAAAAACGTCTTTGCCGACCAAAAGGGCTGGGTTAAAATATCCGGGGAAGAAGTCGTCAAGCGCAACCCGGAAACGATCCTTACAACTGCAACCTATGTAAAAGATGCCGTTGATGAAATAAAATCACGTAAAGGTTGGGAAGAAATCGCTGCCGTGAAAAACGATGACGTCCACCTGCTTGATGAAAGTGTCATGTCCCGTCCCGGACCAAGGATCGGTGAAGCTGTAGAACTTGCTGCTAAAACCGTTTACCCGGACTTATTTAAATAATATTGAACAAGGATGCTCCGATATATCGGGGCATCCTTCCATTCATATCATTCGCTACATTAAGTGATGGCAATGGACTCTGCTTTTCTTCCTTTGTTTATGCTAAAATGAAGGCACTCCAAACCTATGATATCCGAGGTATCGATCATGTATAAAAGATTCTTCATTTGGGTCTTGGCAATCGCCCTTCTTTTAGGGCTTCTTAGAGCCATCATGGACCTTTAACCAAAAAAAGATAGGCAACTACAAGGAGATGCTGTCTGCCTTTTTATTTTTCAGGCGGCGTCTTTTTTTAGTAACTGTCGGTAATCAGAATTGCACCTTCATTTTCACGCCAAGTGGAATGAAACGGAATACGTACACCACCACACTGCAGGCATCTTGATTCTAGTGCGGAGTGGAAGAGATTAAATATTACAAACAAAAATACCCTACAAGATAGACATTTTTCATAGTGTCTTCCTGTAGGGTATTTTTTAGCTAAAGCCCTTTTTCATGTTCGTTTAGTAGCTCCATTCAGCTTTCCCATTTTCGGGATGATGATAAAAAACAAACACACGACCGCAAGCACTAGAATGATAACAAGCAAAATCGTCAGGTCAAAATGAAGCGAAGGCCCTGCTTCTTCACTTGTCATTCGCTTGCCGGCCTCTTTGAATAATCCAAGCTGTTCGGCCTTTGAAGCGATGGTATTATTATTCTCCGTTACTGGGGAAAGAAACAGTGAATCCGTCACCGAATCGACGGCATCATATTTCCCCCTTTCAAAGGAAAGGTCCTTTTGTTCCTCAGGCAGTCTCTGCTTTTGCTCCAGCAACCCCTCCTCATGGAAATACTCCGTTTGAATATCAATATCCTTTTCCTGATATTCGTTGGGCTCGACCATCGGCTCCTCGGCGTGGCCATGCGGATGATCGATAAAGAACAAAATGAACAAGATATACCATACATATTTATTCCGCTTCATGGGCCATTTCTCTTCTTTCTGTAAAGCGCTTCACTATATAGGGAATGATCGATCCGATGAGCGTCAGTATTATCAAAATGATGATGGCCGGAATGAATGCCAACTGATCACCGAATTGGATGGACATGTATACGTCTGCAACCGGATGATCGACGTTGAAATTAGGCATGATCAAATCCAATAATGGAATCATGAAGAAACTGATCAAACCAATCACCAGCATCGCCCCGACAAACGGCCCGATGGAGAAGGCAAGCCGGGTGCATGCAGAACAGAAGAATAACAGCAGGACGGTGAAAACGGTCCATTTAATCTCCTGCATATCCCCCAAAGGATATATTTTCAAGCCATAGATGCTGATGATCAAACCTACAATTAAATTCAATAAAGCGTTCAGTGCTGCATGGACCATCATTGGAAGGGATCCATAATGATGCAGGAAGAAACCGATCAATAAGCCGGAAATGAGGATGATCACCAACATGACGATCGGCGGGATATTGACCTTTTCCTGCTGAAGGACTTCTCCGCTGATTTGAACGGGATTCGCTAAATACTCATAAACATACCCATTCTGCTGATCATCGACTAGCGTGTTATTCAAGACACTGTATACGTCCGTCTTGATTTGAACGGTCGAATCCACGTTTTTTGACCAATTATCATTAAGCTGATCGGCCCTTTCCTGTACGGAGCCCACTTTCACTTGCAGGTCGGCGGTATCCTTCGTAACCGTTTCTTGACGCTCGGCCACCGAATTGACAAGCTCGGAGATGAAGCCGACAGTTGTCGCTGTATTATCTTGAAGCGTTACAAACATTTCACCATCAAGGTTCAACGGCGGTTCCGTTTCTATTTCAGGTGGCTCCATATGATCCGACATTTGGGCAGATACTTCTTGAGCACGTACGGTAATTGCCGCCAACTCAGCTAACGTTGCTTCCTGCCCCGCTTTTACGTTTGCATCATATTCCTTCATAAAACCTAAGATGGAGTCGGAGAACACTCCGAAATTATCATCGACTCCTGCTAAACTTGTTTTGACGAGTTTCGCTCCCTCATCCACGTTTGGGGAAACCCCATTTTTCAGGTTTTCCAATTCCTTTATATTGGCTGCAAATATTTTATCGACTTTCGCTGCCGTGACTCGTTCAGCCAATTCACTGTAAGATGACAGCGAGCCATAATAGGATAGGAGCTCATTTGCATTACGGTTGGTGATGGAATCATTAAAGACCTGCACCAGCACCGCGCGCCTTTCTCCCCCCACTTTTTCAAGGAGGCTCTGCTCGGAACTCCTGATCTTCGCGATGGCCTCGTCGATGGTCATATTTTGGATGTTCTGCAGCTCCTCTATATCCTCCTGTGACTTTTTCCATTCATCGCCAAGATCCTTGTAATCGGAGCCAAGTTCATGATAATCAGCTTGTAGCTGCTTATGCTGTTCCAGCAGTTGATTATATGAATCTACCAGTGCATTGAACTCCGTTATCACTTGATTATAATTCCCGGTTCTGCCGTTCACCGTTCCGTTGAGATTATTGATTTCTGCTTGGAGTTCTGCTGTAAGAATATTGAGTTGCTCAGCAGCTCCTTCACTCCCCTCAGCCGGCACCAAACCTGCAA
>NZ_PHNG01000673.1:0-50449 GCF_002803435.1 Bacillus sp. mrc49
TCGGCAAAGATGAACAAAATGACGACGGCTAAGCAGCCTGTGATAAACGTGATTTTCAGTGCCTGCTGCAGCCTGTGTTCAACGAGCAGGAAGTTCCCGGTCGTCCGTGCCTCACTGACTGCCGGTACAAGGGCAGTCGCCAATGATGATGTAATGAACGAAGGCAGCCTGTTCCAGGACAAAATCAATGGCTTTTTGCGAATTTCTAGTGAGATTGATATATTCTGCCCCTTTTGTGGCAGCGAGCTTAATGTTTAATCGGTCTGTGTCTTCTTTAATGTCATCATAATATGAACCTACTTGCGGAGCTAAAATCACCATATCGAAGTCTTTCATGATCTCGTAATGAGAACCGTAAGCACCTGCTGATGCAGTGATCGGGACATTGTATTGTTTAGCGCCTTCCGTTAATGCATTAGCTAACATGGCACTTGTTCCCGCTCCGGCACACAGTACCAAGACGTTGATGCTTTTCTCCAGCGTTGGTGCTGATTCCTCCACTTGAGCATTGTTGTTCATGATAGCGAATGTATCAGTCCCTGTTGCACCGACCATTGCAGGTTGCCCTGCTTGGGAAACTCCAACAGCTGCTTCCAATTCAGCATTTTTCGCTTCTTTTGCCAGCAATTCGTTGTCATAAGCTTTACAGAACGGAAGGTAAATAAGGAAATCGACGACAATTAATAAGACAGCAAGAACCAAAGCCCAGAGTCCCATGCCTGTACCAAGTATTAAGCCAATTGGTGCTGGTGTTGCCCATGGCAGGACATAAATGAAGCTGTTCATCCCGATAACGTCAACGAAAAACTTGAACAAGCAAACATTAATCATTGGCGTTAGTAAAAAAGGAATGAAGAAATAAGGATTCAAGATCATTGGTGCAGCAAATAAAAGCGGTTCATTAACGGCAAAACACACTGGTACTACGGATGCTTTTCCGACTGCTTTCAGCTGTTTTGATCTAGCAAGAAGAAGGAAAATAAACGGAACGACAAGGGTAGCACCGGTCCCTCCCATAGTACCGACAAAGTTTCCAAGTCCGACCGTAAGCACGTTGGATGCTTGCTCACCGGCATTATGAAGCTGTAAGTTTGTGGCTACATTAGCGTAAATAATGGCGGCAATAGCTGGCTCTACTATAGAAGGTCCGTGTACCCCGGCAAACCAAAATAGTGCCATCATTCCCCAAATGATACAGATTCCTAGATACCCATCAGCAGCTGTGAATAACGGAGACAGCAGAGTAGCGAGTGCTTCTGCAAATGGGACCCCAAGTGTACTTCTAACGATTAAATCCATGATAACCATGGCTAGAACGGAAAAGGCGAATGGAAAGACATCCTTAAACGTTTGAGAAATCGTTCCTGGAACTTCTTTCGGCATTTTAATCGTTATATTTTTAAGTGCACAGAACTTATAGAGATTGACCGTAATGAAAGCAGATACAAAAGCGGCTAAAAGACCTTTTGTACCGAGATATTCCGATGAAAAACCGCCATCGATTTGAGTAACACTTAAAACTAAAAAACCAACGATGGAAGCGAGCATTGTGGAAGTAGAGTTAATATACTGATTTTTTGGCATTCTGCGATTTACCGATTCACTCAGAGATCTTGCCGTTGTGGCAGAAACAAGCAGTCCCACGATTCCCATTGAATAGTTGTACACTTTCCAAAGCCAGGTGGATACCTTTTCAGGCCAAATATAACCGAATACTTCCGGTACAGCCGCAACAAGAATAAAAATACTCGCAAACAATATGACCGGCATGGCGGCTAGAAAACCGTCACGAATTGCCCCTAAATAAATGTTTCTTGAAATTTTTTCAAAAAAAGGTTTCCCTTTTTCGATTTGCTTGATTACACCGTTCATTACTTCCCCTCCAAATTAACGGTTTTTACGATAGAGTTCAATAAAATCTTGGATGAGTTCACGAAGAAGCAAAGTTGTCATTAAGTGGTCTTGGCCGTGTATGAAAATAAATCCTATATCCATATCTTTTCCTGCGGCTTCTTCCGATAGAATCTTCGTCTGTGCATTGTGGGCGAGATGTAAGTTTTCATCGGCACTTTTTAGGCCTGCCTCCACATTATCAAAGTTTCCGGCACGCACTTCTTTTAGTAATGTTAATAATGAACTTCTAGCATCCCCAGCATAAGCAACAATTTCAAAACCGAGCATTTGTATTTCTTCTTTATTCATATAAGTGACCTCCAATAGCGATTTCATAGTTTTTGGCAACGCATGATGAAAAGAGACTCTTTGCATCATGCGTGAAAATTAAACGATCGTTTTCGTTTCACTTACAAGCTTGTACCAGTAGGCGGATTCTTTCGGATATCGTTTTTGGGTTTCAAAATCGACGTAGAAAAGACCATAACGTTTGTTATAACCGTTTGTCCAAGAAAATAAATCCATTAAGGACCATAAAAAATACCCTTTTACTTTGACACCATCAGTGATAGCTTTACTAATGGCTTCCAAATAAACTTTTAAATATTCAATTCTTGGTTTGTCCATGATGATTCCGTCTTCGAATTCATCTTTATAGCCCATGCCATTTTCAGTAATGTATATTTTGTTATAATCTGGATAATCTTGTTTAATACGCAGAAGAATGTCATACATCCCTTCAGGATAGATGAGCCAGTCCCAATCCGTTCTTTTCAATCCTTCTTTGTAAATCCTTTCACCAATCCCTCTTACTTTATAAACCGAGGTTCCTTTGTCGCCGGTGCCATTATGATGAATCATGGTCTCTCCGTCGTATGCTTTAACGAAATGGCATTGATAATGATTGATGCCGAGATAATCATTTCGTGTTGAAGCTTTTTTCATGATTTCAAAATCACTGTCCAAAAACTCGTATTTCGCACCATTTGCCTGACAGATTTCATCCAGTGCAAGCATGGTTTTCTCAGAATAATAACCGAGGTAAGTAGCATCAAGGAGAAACCTGACTGATAACGCGTCATCCAGGAAACAGGCATGACGGTCTTCTTCTGAGTCACTGGCAGGGTATTTTGTTTCCAACGAGTGGACGACGCCAATTTCACCAGGATAGTTATTTTCCTTGAATAGGTTAACCGTCATTGCATGCGCCACCATCATATTATGTAAGCATTGAATGATCTTTGTGAAGTCGCTTTTGATAGATGGAGGAAACACACCGAGTAAATACTGGTTTGTCGCAACAGGATAGATTTCATTAAACGTACTCCAGTTTCTAACTTCGGTAAATTCATTAAAACAAAACTCTGCATAGTCAACAAAAGCTTCTAGTGTTTCTCGATTTAAAAAATCACCTTTATCGAATAATTCTTTTGGTGTATCGAAATGATGGAGCGTAACAAAAGGAACGATGTTATGTTTTTGGCATTCTGCGAAAACATCATGATAGAAATCGACGCCTTGCTGATTGACTTCTCCTGAGCCATTTGGAAAAATTCTTGTCCAAGCAATGGAAAGGCGAATGCCATTTATGCCAAATTTTTTACATAGCTTTATATCTTCCGGGTATTGATGATAAAAATCACTTGCAGGATCAGGACTGAATCTTCCTTGCTTTTCTAAAAATTCATCCCAAGCAACAGGTCCTTTTCCGCCTTCTTTTGTTGCACCTTCTGCTTGATACGCTGCTGTGGCACCGCCTAAAATAAAATCACTTGGTAATTTCAGCATTACTTGAATCCTCCTAATGAAAGTTTATACAAGCTAGTTAAAAAATGTTTGTTTTTGTTAACTTTTGTTTATCGTAAGCGTATACAAAATGATTGTCAATAGATTTTTCAAAAAATGTAAGCGATTAATTATTAAGTTAATCACTGTTTATCACGATAAGAACAGGATCGTTTAGCGCTCTTTATAAATGTTTGTTTTTGTTTTTTTATTGACCTATGTTTCTCTTCTATGATAAATTGTGTTTAAAGTTGAGGTGATTAGATGTGTTAAAAAAAGAACGGTTATTAAAGATCATCGATATCGTTAACTCCAAAGGAATCATTACGGTGAATGACATCATGGATGAACTGGATGTTTCCGATATGACAGTTAGAAGAGATCTAGAGGAACTTGACAAAGCCGGGAAAATCGTTCGCATCCATGGCGGTGCGCAGAGTATTTCCCACTCAATAGATCGAGAGTTATCACATCATGAAAAACTTGGTGTTCAAGTAGAAGCAAAAGGTAAAATTGCAGAGCTGGCTGCATCGTATGTAGAAGACGGCGATACGGTTTTTCTCGGACCAGGCACTACAATTGAACTTTTAGCCAAATATCTATTGAACAAACGAATCAGGATTATTACGAATAACTATCCTGTATTCAATATTTTAACGCATTGCGAAGCGGCAGATATTATCCTGATTGGCGGCGACTATAGAAAAAACACTGGTGCTTTCGTTGGGCCTATTGCCAATAATACTTTGCAAAAATTCAATTTCACGAAGGCATTCATTAGTGCAAATGGCATTCATAATGATGAAATCTCTACTTATAGTGTCGAAGAAGGAGAAGCACATCAAATTGCGCTGAATAATTCTCGAACCAAATTTTTGTTAGTAGACAATAAAAAATTCAATCGAGAAGATTTTTACGTTTTCTATGATTTACATGATATGGATTATCTGATTACTGATGATAACGTTGTGAAGGATGTCCTAGCCCATTACGAGCAATATGTAGATATCAAAATCGCAGAAAAAAATGAATAGAAAAGGGAGGGGTAGTTCATTGAAAGGAATTATTTTTGATTTTAATGGCACCATGTTTCTAGATTCGCATATTCACGAAGAAGCATGGTTTTACATGGTAAAGAAATATTCCCCAAAGGCAATATCGGATACAGAAATTTTGCTTAACATTCATGGAAGAACGAATAAGGAAATCCTTACCCATTTTATCTCAAAAGAGTTGACAAATGCGCAAATCGAAAAGATGTCTTTTGAAAAAGAAGCGTACTACAGGGAATTATGCCTGAAGAACAAGGATGAACTAAAGCTGACCAATGGCCTCGTGGACATGTTAAATCAGCTGAAAGCTTCAGGAATGCCCATTACCATTGCGACCGCTACGGTAAAGGAAAATGTTCAATTTTACTTTGATATTTTTCAATTGGACCAGTGGTTCGATTTTGACAAAGTGACCTTTGATGACGGGAGCTTCCCTGGCAAGCCGGAACCGGATATATTCATTATAGCGGCGAAGAAATTAGGGCTTTTACCAATTGAATGCTTAGTAATTGAAGATGCTTTTTCGGGACTTACAGCAGCGAAGAAAGCAGGAATCGGCAAGATCATCGCCATCGATCCATTCGGTAAAAATCGCTCGTTATTCGAAGAAAAACACCTGGGAAGCGATGGAATCATAACCGATTTCACTAAATTTTTTGAAGTGACTGCAAGTTAATCCCTTTGAGAAGAGTGATCCTAGGGCTCTTTTTATGGGGAGGGACTTGGGAGATTTCTTGTCATAACAATGAACTGTCACGATTCAATAGTGGGAGTAAACAAATCAGAACATATGGATAAGCCTAAACCTCGCTGAATTTCAACGAGGTTTTTCGTAGAATGGAGAATAGCTGACATTGTCTTGTATTCTTTCTCACCACAGCCATAGGTTTGCAAGATGAAACCAAAACAACAAAAAAAATGAATCAATCATTCTCCTCAGGATAAGTGTGTTTACTATTAATTAGTGTCTGTAAATCTCCCCTATATATTGTATCTTTCCATTCCTGTATCCTGAACGGAAGCAAAGGAGAAAGATAGGGAACACCTAAAGATTTAAGTCTTGCCATATAAATTATTTTTATTGTTGCAGCGATGATTAAACCATTAAATCCATAAAAATAAGCAATAATCAAAAAAAGCGATCTTAAAGTACTTTCAGCAGCTAGCATTCCTCTATTGGCGAGTAGAAAACTAGAAATAGTCGTTATACCTACGATTATGAGACTAAGTGGATGAATTAGTTTTGCCGTAACAGCTGTTTCCCCTATTACGATGGTTCCGATCAAGGAAAGCAAAATCACTGAAGCCTTCGGAATACGATAAGATGCATCCAATAAGATTTTTATGATAAATAAGAGAAGCGCTATTTCCCAAAAGGTTGGTAATAACTCATTTTTAGTTATGAGTGCCTTCGATATTTTATTAGTTAAATCTCCTTTATGAAAATTTGCTATCGCGATATAAACACCAGGTAGGTATACAGCTAAGAAAAAGCAAATCATTCTTATTATTCGATTTGAAAAGCGACCCGCTTTTACGTGATACTCATCTGGCGCCTGTAATAAATCGATAAAAAGTGTAGGTGCAATAATTGCACTAGGGAAACCATCCACTATAATTGCTACTTTTCCTTCATATAATGAGGATACAACTCCATCAATTCGTCCTGAAGTTCTTGCTAAATTGAAAATGGTTCTTGGTTTTCCTTCCAATACATCTTCCACAACTTTTGAATTTAGCAAATATTTTATTTTTAGGCTTCTTAGCCTCTTTCGTACTTCTTTTAAAATTCCTTTATCCACAATCCCTTCTATAAATAATATTGAAACGTCTGTTTTCGAGAATGTTCCAAATTCCATTGTTTCTACACAGAAATCGGGAGTTTTAATGGTACTTCTTAACATATTAATATTTGTTTTCATTTGTTCTGTCAGTCCAACAATGGGACCCATTTGAGAACGTTCCCCTAGTGATTCTT
This sequence comes from Bacillus sp. mrc49, assembly GCF_002803435.1. Taxonomy (NCBI): domain Bacteria; kingdom Bacillati; phylum Bacillota; class Bacilli; order Caryophanales; family Bacillaceae; genus Bacillus; species Bacillus sp. mrc49. Next base: position 6,709 of record NZ_PHNG01000673.1, read on the forward strand.
CAAGACTTCTTTCCTTCCAATTGGCTGATGGTACGATAATTCCTTTTCGATGGCCATTAATCAATATAATGGTATTTCCTTTTACGATAGCTTCTATTACGTCAATGTACTGAGTCGTGGTTTTCACATCAGCAGCTTCAATCAATCTTTCGTTAATTTGATCAGTAAGTGATTCATTACACTTTACAGTCTTGAAAGGCTCCAATAATGGTTTGACAACATAGTCCTGTATGAGGTCTTTATCAATAATTCCATCCAAATAGACAATGTTGATTTCGACAGAACTCTTGAAGCCCGTTTTTATCTTTCTAACGATAAGATCAGATGTATGATGAAATGTTTTCTTTATATCGCTAATATTTTCTTGAATGGTTTCCTGCAAATCTTTTTTACTCATTCAATTTCACCCTTAAAGTTTTTTCACTTTAGTTTGAGGAAATATCTTGAATTTTATTCTTATTCAATGCAGTGCGAGTTCAATCCATAAAGAATTGAAACGTCTGTCTCCTTTAGCATTTTATCGTGGTAAACATTTGTTTGGATTGATCATTTCGCGGACCAATTATTATGCTTAACTAATAAAAAAGGACCATTATTAATGGTCCTACTTTCACTAGCCGATATAAACACTCGCACATGTTCCAGGTGCTGGTTCATAAAAACAATGTTGTTTAAATTGACCAGTAAAGGGTTGGTTGTACCAGGTTGAAGGGCATGGACCGTATGGATTAAAGTACCAAAGAGCAAATTTTGCTGGGTGCTCTCTCCAAGAATCCAAATTTCTCCTTGCTAACCTTCTTTCAGATTCTCTCGGTCTTTGATAAAATACATTACCTTTTTGGACAGCTTCAAATGAGTAATTGCCTCCCTGTACGTGAAAAATGACATCACGAACTGTTTTCAATTCATTAAAGTCCGTACAGTCCGCAACAACACGGTTAACAATCACATTTCCAACATATAGCATCCCTTGGTTTCCTTCGCCTTCAGCTTCCGCCCTCATCATTCTTGCCATTAAATCAACGTCTGCACTTCGGTAAGCTACTCTTGCCATTTTCTCACCTCTAAAATAGAGTATGAAAAAAAGCATGCATTCATGTCCTTGAATATACAAAAGAATCCTTAGTTTAAGTAAAGTGGGAAATACGGCATTCTTTTTACCCTTTATTCCACTAAACCTTTTACAGTGGAGCATTAAATTAACCTGCCTGCCTGTCTGACCATTCCTTTCCTTTACCATATAAAGAAAAAGAGCTGATCTATCCAGCCTCGATGGTTCATAAGAAAAGCTGCCTTAAGGCCGCTCCGATCTACAGCTAACGCACCCGTTAGTTTAAGTAACTTACTTCACAAACTCTTTGTTTATTACTAAAAAATAAAGGAAGACCTGTATAAAAATGTTTATTAATGAACCACCATTCCATTTTTAAATTGCATCTGAGGAAAACTACCACCGGCAATCTCAGTTACTGGAATAGCTCCTTCAATTCTTTTTACATCACTTTCATTTAGATGTACATTAAGAGATTTTATTGATTCCTTAAGCTGATCTACTTTTCTGGCACCAATTAACGGTATTATATCTTTGCCTTTGACTAACACCCACGCTACCGCAAGCTGCGCTACCGTCATTTGTTTTTCTACAGCTATTTGACGTAATACTTCAACAAGAGAAAGATTTTTGTCTATATTTCCTTTATGAAACAATGGGATGTAGGCATTGCTTTGATCGACCTTGTCTTTTGACATAGTACCGCCAAGAAGCCCATGAGCCAGTGTCCCAAATGCCACAACATCGATTCCTAATTCCCTTGCAGTCGGCAAAATATCCTTCTCAATGCTGCGATTGAAAAGAGAATATTGGTATTCGACCAAACTGATTGGATGAACGGAATGCGCCTTTCTAAGAGTCTCAGCATCCAATTGAGTCATTCCGATATGTTTGACGTATCCAGCCTTAACCATGTCGGAAATGACACCTATCGTTTCTTCAACAGGGATAGCTAGGTCAATTCTTGCCGGTTGATATAGGTCGATATAGTCCACGCCTAATCGTTTAAGTGAATACGTTAAATAGTTTTTAATATGTTGAGGTCTAACATCCAGACCATACATCTTGCCATCAGGAGCCACTAATGCTCCAAATTTCACAGATAAAAAAGCCTTTTCCCTATGGTAACCCTTGAGTGCTTCACCAATCAGCATTTCGTTATGACCACTGGTATAGAAATCCGCCGTGTTAATATGAGAGATTCCAGCATCTAGGGCAGCATGAATGGTGGCTATGCTTTCAACTCTGTCAGAATTGGCATTGGACATACGACCGCAGCCAAGTCCTAGCCTGGATATATCTCTTTCGTTTGTTTGATCTTTCATATTAATACCTCCTGAATTTATCATACTTATTTTTATCTACACCAGACTCTTTTCCTTAATATGGATAAATTCTTTTATCTTTGCCTCCAAATATAAGTTGCAACCCAAAAATACATTACGAGTTACGTAAACGTCATGTTTAGGTTAAGAAAAGGTTATTCACCTTCTCTTTTTTCGAACCAGCGCTCAAAGTGGCCAATTAGAGACTGAATTTCCCCACGAAATTGCTCTAATTCACTGAGTCTCTGATCCGTTTCAGTTAGATGCTGACGAAGGATGGAAAGAGCTTTCCGTTTTGATTGTACTCCACTAGGATCGATAAAATATAGCTGAACGACTTCACGCATTTCATCCAGGCTCAGACCCAATTTCTTTAATTGATCAATTTTCCGGAGACGTTCAAGAGATTCCTCCGTATAATAATACTGTCCATTTCCTTCACGCTCACCCGAAGGCATGAGTTTTATGCTCTCATAGTGTCGAACAGTACGTTGAGTTACTCCAGCTCGCCTTGCCAGCTCCCCAATACGCATGCGTTTTTCCATAACATATCACTCCTATTAACATGACGTTAACGTCATGTTTACGAATATACCTTCCAATGATAATATTGTCAACTTGTTCTTTTACCTATCCACCGTTCTTGGACTAACCTGCCCCTATAATTGCATAAAAAAAGCCGCCATAAAGACAGCTCCGATCTTCAGCTAACGCACCCGTTAGTTCATTAGGACTTATTTTAGAATTGACACATATTAAAACGTAAAAAAACTCTATGGTGGGACGTTTCATTAATATAAAGGCTGCGGGTTCTGACAAGCTGGAAATCCATTTATATCCTGAATCAGTTGAAAATCATATTGCTTTAAGGCAAATTGAGCTTGTTACCGATATTCAATGACAAGAAGCTTATTGTCAGATGTACCGCACAATACATCTGAAGTCCCTTGTCCGTTTGCTAATGAAATTCCTACAGGCTGACCAACAAAAAACCTGGTTTTTTGTTGCCATGGCATGATCATCACTCCTTAAAACACATCATATTGCATTTTAAGAAATGGGAACTGTATATCTTAGCCTTTCTGAACATCTATGAGCTTATTTATTACTTAGGAGATAATTTCTTCTTACATTAAGTGCTATTGTGCACACTTGTACAAAAGATTTAAAACAATTATAACAAGCTTAAATTCAAGCTAAAATTGAAGTAATAGCATGAGATCACATTATACAACGATACGGTGATGAATGTGGGTTTGGCTGAAATTTTAACACTAGTACCAGTTAAAATTTTTAATTTTCTTTTGAGCACCATTACCCTCTTCCTTTTCCCAAATAAAAATCCACCAAATTTGTGATGTCATAGCTGTATGTCGTTTTACTTGATTCAGCAGCTTCGTTAATCGTTATGGAACGGCCAAAGCTGGAGATAAGGTCTTACGTATCATAACCGAGAGTTTCGCTTTAGTGCTTCGAGATCAGTAACTCCAGTGAGCTTAAGTTCAGCACACACGAAAATTCACCTTCTGGTTCTCTCACTTTTGTCATGTTTTTGAAAGCCTTGTAACGGATTTAGTTAAAACGATTGATTTCATAAACATCTTGTATAACCTCAGCGTCTCTTTGCCAAAACAATATAAAAAGGTATCGGAATGATCCTCACTCCGATACCTTTTTATTTCCTCCGGTTATTCTTCCTTGCCTGCTACCATATCCATGTTCACTTCAGGATTTTCTTGTTTGATGGCCGCTACTGATATATTGCGCTTCCCCGAGAAATTCTCAAGCAAGTCTTTGACATCAATGCCTGAAGATGCCTTTAGTGACTCCTGCAATGTGGCCATTAAATTCGTGGCATAGCCCGTCACTTTATTGGCCCCGCCGCTTGCACCGCTTCCGCCTGTATCCACGACAGTAATTTTGTCGATATTGCTAAGCGGGCTTGCCACTTGTTTGGCGTACTCCGGCAGCATTTTCAGGATCATGTCCATGACGGCAGCCTGACCGAACTGTTCGAAGGCTTCGGCGATCTTCTGCTTGGCCTCGGCCTCTGCCACCCCTTTCAAGCGGATGATTTCCGCTTCGGACGTACCCTGTGCCCTTTGGGCGTCCGCTTTTGCAAGGCCGTCCATACGAACGCGTTCCGCTTCCGCTTGTGCCATGGCTTCGATTTTATATTTATCCGCATCCGCTTCCGTTATCTGCTTCATTTTATTTGCGGAAGCAGCCTGCTCGACTGCATAACGGTCGGCATCCGCCTTCTTCTTCACTTCGGAATCATATTGCTTTTCACGGCGAAGGATCTCTTTTTCTTCCAGCTCGATTTGCTTTTGCCGTTCGATGATCCTGATTTGCATTTCCTGCTCGGTTACATCCTGTTTGGAACGGGCGGTTTCAAGATCGTAAGCTTGGTCAGCCCGGGCTTTGGCGATATCCTGCTCACGCCTGAATTCCGCAACCTTCAGTTTGTTGATTTTTTCGGCTTCAGCTATTTCAGTCGCCCTTTCAAGCTCGGCGCGCTGGGCTTCCTTCGATGCTTCGGCCCGCTTGATTCGCGTTTCCTTCTCTGCTTCAGCTGTAGCGATATCGGCATCCCGCTTCACTTGGGCGATCCTTGGCTTACCAAGGGATTCCAGGTATCCGTTTTTATCCCGGACATCTTTAATCGTGAACGATACGATAATGAGCCCCATTTTGGCTAAATCCTGCGAGGCCACCCTTTGCACTTCCTGGGAAAACTTTTCACGGTTTTTATAAATTTCCTCGACAGTCATCGAACCAAGGATGGAACGAAGATGACCTTCCAACACCTCGCGTGCCTCTTGTTCACGGTCATCTTTCGATTTACCGAGAAACTGTTCAGCCGCTGTGGCAATGTCCGTGATCGAACCGCCAATCTTGATAATAGAGACACCATCCGCCATGACAGGAACGCCCTGTTCCGTATATACCTCTGGTGTCGAGACCTCAAGTTTGCTAGATAGCAAGCTTAATGGTTCAGCTTGCTGGAACACAGGCAGCACGAAAGCACCCCCGCCGCGGACAATCTTTATTTTATTTCCCGATTCGTCAACATGAACATTTTTGCTTCCCAAATAGCTTCCGGTTACGATCAATGCCTCATCAGGGCCGGCAGTACGGTATTTCGTCACAAAAACAGCAATAAGTGCGATCAATAAAAATGCCACAATGGCCACAACAATCCAAATTAAACTAAACATAAAAGACCTCCTACCCGTTATTCATTCTCGTGGGGCATAACATAGATTACCCCGTTTTTCACTTCGATGATCAAGACTTTTGTATCCGAAACAATTTCTTCATTCTTATAACTGGCCGCAGTCTTCGCAATGCTTCCACTGATGCTTTCGATCAAGACCTCCCCAAATCCATTAACGGGTACTGATGTCAGGACCCTGCCGACCCTGCCTCTCAAATCATTGTCATGAAAGGTTAAGCTCTCCTCCGCTGATGAAATGGGAATCAACACAAATACGTTCAACAGGGTGACGATCGAAACTGAAATTAGCAGGGAAATCACGGCAATCCCCGCACTATTCAGTCCTGTAACCGATTCAAGCAAAAAACCACTTGCAAAAAAGACCGTTAAAAAACTGAAAATGAGTGTCGGATTAAATATATCGGGCAATTCAAGGCCAGAGAATATATCATTAAACAAAATAAATAAGAATGTTAGCCCCCCGAAAATAATTAACCCATATAAATAGATTGTCTCTAATGGAACTCCAAATAACTCCATCTTTTTCATCCTTTAAATTTAATTTTTCCAGGCCGCTTTTCCGTTCCTGAATGACCGTTTACAACCTATTCATGAATATGTTTTTTTCTATAATCCCCTCCAATTATTTTGCATACCTTTAATACGGACAACAGCTCAAAAAGTTTCATTTTTCTCCCACCTTTAGAAGCTTTCATCCATTTTTCGTTACTCCAGGTTTCATAAAAGATTCAACGAGCCGATACTCGCATGCATTTGGTGTATTTATTTCAGGGGAAATAATGGAAAACTCATTTAATCCGATGACTGTCATTTCTTTTGAAGACAAACTATTGCATTGATGAAGATTACCTCCCTCAACAGCTTGTTGTTTCCTTTTTTGAAAATGAAGTTCAAAACATGAATAGATTACATCTAATGGTGGAGCATGAACCAGTTGAAAACACGGATTCATGGGGTTGGAGAAAAGAAGGGTCGTTCTACTAAACTAGAAAATACCTTACATTTACTTAGTATTTTACATCTATCATACTGCCTTGTTGAACGGTATTACCGAAGTTTGTGCACCTCCACCGCTGCGATTTTGTTGGCCAAATTAAGAATATCAATCACAAAAGGAGCTTGGAGATATTTTTCCAAGCTTTTTTTCCGGACTAGTGGAGCATTTTCTGCTTGCCTGAGGTTCCACGATGCATATTGTTATTGACACTGCTTGCGGAACATATTAAAATTCTATATATGTTAACTATAAAATCAATAGGTTTACAATAGGAGGAAGCACGATGAAGGAAAGTCATGAGAAGTTAAGAATGATGATGGTTACGGCTTTGTTTGCAGCACTTATCGGGATCCTCGCACAAATTACGATCCCACTTCCATTGGTACCAATTACAGGCCAGACACTGGCTGTCGGACTCGCAGCGACCATTCTTGGGTCGCGTTACGGAACTTCTTCCGTATTGCTATATTTATTCATTGGAGCGGCAGGAGTGCCGGTCTTCGCCGAAATGTCCGGCGGTCTAGCCAAAATCTTCGGTCCAACTGGCGGTTATTTATTATCCTATATTCCTACAGTCTATATAACTGGCCTAATATTGGAAAAAACTCGCTTCACTGTACCAATGGCCTTCCTTGCAAATATAATCGGAATGATCCTTACTTTGATAATCGGAACGATTTGGTTGAAGTATATGAGTTCGCTATCTTGGACAGTGGCATTTGCCAGTGGTTTTGCTCCATTCATCATTGTCGGGGTCCTGAAGGCTTTCCTTGCATCTTGGCTTGGAATTACGATTCGTTCCAGGTTAGCGTCGGCCAACATGCTTCCCAAAAATAATGCGACACTTTCCCGTTGATATCAAATCGGGGCAAAGCAAGAAGGAAGGGGCCGTTTATCGGTACCCTTCCTTCTTTTTTACGGTAACCTCAAAAAAAAAAGACTCTTAGATAAGAATCTTTTTTAAAATTGCGGCCCTATCCCCATAAGTCCGAATATGCAAATATATATGATCCCCTTTGCTAACGTACCCATTCTACTATACGATAGGCATTTTGACAACCATTGAGGAAATACAAGCAAGCTTTCCAATTTAGGATAGGTTTTCTTTCTGTTATTTATTATTCGCTTTATACTCTTTTTTCGTGCCATCATCAAAAACGACCTCTAAGTCCAACTCTTCATAGCCATCCTTCAAATTAAACACTTTAGTCACTTCTTGAATGACTTCTTCATCTGTGGAATCTTTCGTGAAGGTCAATTTTTCTAACATAGGAGTCAGTTCTTTCATGGCTTCATCACCAAGAACTTTGTGTTTGTTCGCTTCGTCTTCAATTGAAGCTTCCGTTTGGGCCCCTGTAGTATCATATTCCGCTTCATAGTCGTTATCATTGCCTGGATAGTCGACTTCCAATTGGAAATCCTTGAATGTGAATGGTAGCTTTTCATTATTTTTATCCGTTCCCGTTTCAGTATTCGTGTCTGCTTGATTTTCATTTTCCTGCGCCGGTGGATTTTTCACTTCGTCCTTGTCTTCCCCACACCCAGCCAAAACTAGCATGGCCGCAAACGGTACTGATAATACTTTCCATGTTTTTTTCATTGTCATTTCCTCCTTAGAAGTTTGTATACCTTATCTATTTCCTAAAAGAAGTCTTTTAAAACAAAAAAACCTTTTAGATTTCCGAAGGTATGCCAAATTAAAGGAAGCTGGAATGACTCATAGTGGAATGATATAAAACAGTACAGCAAAAAAGTGCGTGACCGAGCCACCCAGAACGAATACATGCCATACGGCGTGGTGGAAAGGAAAACCGCGCCATACATAGAATATCGCGCCAAACGTATAAAGCAGCCCCCCAGCAATCAGCAACTGGATGCCAGCAGAAGGCATCGTTGCAGTAAGAGGTCCCCATACAATAACGATCATCCATCCCATGGCGATATAAAGGATCGTTGAAAGGAATAAGAACTTTTTCACATAGAACGCCTTGAAGACGACGCCAATGATTGCCACTCCCCAAATGATTCCCAGCAACGTCCAACCTAGGGATCCTTGAACCACAATCAGCATGATGGGTGTGTATGTTCCTGCAATGAATAGGTAAATCGCTGAATGATCGAAGATTTCAAAGATATCTTTTGTTTTCCCCTCCGGAAAGCTATGAACCAAAGTAGATGAAATATATAAAATAAGCATGGAGACGCCATAGATGACTGAAACGACGACATGCCAAGCCGGTCCTTCCTGGGCAGAGAAAATGATTAAGAACACTAGGGCGGCAATGCTTAATAACGCACCGATTCCATGAGTTATCGCATTGACCACTTCTTCTTTTCTTGTATACACATGTGTATTGGCCATGTTACAGCTCCTAACTCTTCCATTAACATTTTGGATATCTTTATTATACATCAGTTAAGTCAAAGCCATGTAGAAAAGTGAATATTAACTTGAAATCGGAAACTGATTAGATTAGTATCTAATTAGATAGCAATCTAATCAGGAGGAATCCATGTGCAAATTGAAAAATTGGTCGCATTCCATAAAACGATGGGTGATGTGACGAGGATACGGATTATATCCATTCTTGCAAATGGTCCAAAACGGGGCCAGGCACTTGCAGGCATATTGAAACTGACAGCCCCTACCATTTCACACCATTTGACGAAATTGAAAGAGGTCAATTTAGTGAGAGATCGGCGGGAAAAAAATTCGGTATATTATTATTTGAAAGATGATGTGCTTCAGCATTATTCACGAGCATTACCTGAAATGATTTCTTATGAGGGGGAATCCAATAATATGGACAATAAAAAACTGTCAGGAGATCATAAAAAGATCCTTGAAAATTTCCTAACGGCAGATAGCCGATTAAAAACCATCCCAGCCCAGAGGAAAAAGAAATTGATCGTTCTTTATCATATGGCAAGCCTCTTGGAAAGCGGCCGTAAATATGAGGAAAAAGAACTGAATGCGTTCATTCACTCCTTTCACGATGATCACGCAACGATAAGACGTGAGTTCATCATCGGCAGCATCATGTATAGGGAAAACGGCATTTATGAACTGAACCCACGCGAGATGTGGGCTACTATCGAGTAACATGCTTCATGGCAATAAAAAACCGGCCTCCCATGATGGGTGAGCCGGTTTACTCAAAGTCAATTCTTTATATGGCAAAATGATGGCCGCCGATGACTTTGATGACCTCCAATTTTTTCATCCATTTGCTGTCCGAGATGCTTGGATTCCAAAAATACAAGGCGTCATTTGTATAGCCATGAATGGCCAACGCTTCATTAACGGCCTTCTTGGCGTCTTTTCCGGCAGGTCGGTTGATACTGCCATCACCGACAGGAGAGAACTGATTTTTTTGGTAAATCACTTCCCTTACAGTATCGGGAAATTCATCACTGTCCAAACGATTCAATACTACACCTGCGACTTCCACCTTACCTCTGTACGGTTCCCCTTTGGCTTCTGCATGCACAAGCCTTGCTAATAATTCTTTATCTTTTTCACTCATTACATGTGGAATGATCAATTTTTTACCAGGTTCGGCAACATTGTTGACATTATGATTGGCTTCTTTCAACTTCGCGATCGGTACACCATACTGCTTGGCAATGTCCCATATCGATTCGCCTTGTTTGATGACATGCTTGGTTGCTCCATCAGAAGCTTTACTGGTCGTTCCTTTAGGAAAAACGATTCCTATAGCGATGACGCTTAGAGTCATTATCACGGCTATTATTGCTGATAATTTCATCTTGTAACCTCCTTGTTAAGCATCTACCAAGGATAACAGACCATATAAGAGAAAACAGCGCTAAATTTTTTCCAAGGAAATCAAGGAAAAAATTACACGGACTTATTTGATTCCCATTCTTCACGTAATAGTCCCATTCTTATTGAATCATAGTAAACGCCATCATGATAACGGCATTTTCTCATCCTGCCTTCTATTTGCATACCTGCCTTTTCCCCAACAGCCATCATTCGCGGATTGCCTGACCAGGTCGTCAGCCCAATCCTTTCGATCTCGATATTTTCAAACAAGTAGCTTATGTACAGAATCAACGCTTCCGTTCCATAGCCTCCATTCCAATACGTTGGATCGAAAATCGTAATTCCGATTTCAAGCCAACGTGAAGGTTGGTGTTCCCAGTAATAAACAATGGAACCTATTATTTGATCGTCGATTTCAAGCAAAAGCTCTGAATAAGCCCCTATTTTTTCATCGAACGCTTTCATCTTCGTTTCTTTGTCGATAAACGTAGCGAAATCAACGAGCTCCAAAGGAAAATACGGTGCATCCCACTTCTTCCATTCCGGATTGGCTTCCCCATATTTCAAGCTCCATAAGCATTTGAAATCGGCTTCCTTCACATTTCGTAAACTAACTCTTTTACCCACGATTCGAACATCTTCCATTTTTTATCCTCCATTTCACCCGTCAACATCCAATTTAATGAAATATTGTCTATCTCTCGGTCCGTCGAATTCACAAAAAAACACACCCTGCCATGTACCAAGAATCAAATTCCCTCCATGAATGATCACCTGCTGTGAAGAACCGACCGTACTTGATTTCAAATGTGCCGCCGTATTTCCTTCCATATGTAAGTCCAGGGTATGATCCCAAGGATATTGCTCGTCCAACCTTCTAAGCATATCCTTCTTGACATCCGGATCGGCATTCTCGTTGATCGTGATTCCAGCCGTCGTATGCGGGCAATAAATGAGCGCTATGCCCTCTTGAATTCCGCATTCAGAAATGAAAGCCTGCACATCTTTTGAAACATCGATCATATCATCCCTTTTTGTCGTTTTTAACGTATATTTCTTCAGCATTCACATTCACTCCTTTTTTTCTTTTTATTTCTATACCCAGTAGTGTAAAACTTATGCCTTTGTCTTCGATTGGGCGATAAAGCCTGCTTATCAATTCCGATAGATTAATTAAGCTTTCCTTATTGTAGTTTTCGTTTTAAAATTGGAAATATAATGAATAAGGAGAGTGTAGAATAATGGATTTCCAATTTAAATCGATCGATCATTTCCAATTAGCATCCCCCAAGGGTAGCGAGGACATATCAAGGAAGTTTTATCATGGCATTCTAAAGCTGAGGGAAGTCGAAAAGCCCGCGAGCCTTAAAGTGAACGGGGGAGTATGGTTCGAAGCGGGTTCGGTCAACATACATATCGGGATAGAGGAACCATTCATTCCTGCCCGAAAGGCCCATCCAGCACTTGAAATTGAACATCTATCAGGACTGAAACAGCATTTAACCCAAAACGATATATCGTTTATTGAAGATGAGAGGCTACCTGGAGCAGACCGCATTTATGTAGCAGATCCCTTCGGAAACCGGATCGAAATTTTGGAATGGAAATAATGCTGTTGCTTCCAATCCGGACCCAATAAAAATCAATAATGGTGTGAGGGTTTTCATAAGACAAACCGCTTCCATGGAATCCTTCGAACAAATATAAAGCAGGTGAATACATGAAAAGACCTTTAGGCGTAACGTTGATTAGCTATTTTTATTTGTTTGGCGCGGTTGTATTGATTGCCACGGCAATACTTTTCGATGCAAATGCTAATGATGTTAGTGTGGCGGAGCGATTCGGTTTACCTCTCTTCCCGGAACGATTATTCAGGATCACATGGGCGATATTTTCACTGATCGTCATATGTGGTTATATGAGCTTAAGAAAATGGGGATTTTGGTTAATGATTTTATACTCTTTTGGATTCGGAATGATAAGTTGTGTTCTTTCATTCTACAATAATTCCCCCCCTTTCACAGGGAATTTCATTTGGTCAGTAATCGTATTGATATATACGATTTGTGTTAGCAAGTCTTTTTTCATTAAAGAAAATGGTGTGAAGCAAGCACTGAATGCAAAACTTTCTTGAATGGCTGGCAGGAAGACATGAAAGAAGTTTCCTCGGTATGCCCATGTAAGAAAAAGCAAGGACTTTATAAATATGCCTCTAGCGCGATGAAATAACATAAGCTTTTTAACATCCAAAAGACGGGTCCAATTAAATTGGACCCGCCCTTTTTATTCATAGCTGTTTCTTTTTCCATACACCCAATAGTAAAGCAGTGATGAGAGAGCCTATTAAGATGGCCAGCAAATAGAGAAATGGATGATTAACAAGCGGAACGACGAATATTCCTCCATGGGGTGCAGGCAGTGTTACATGAAAAGCCATTGACAGTGCCCCCGCAGTCGCTGAACCGATTACACTGCTGACGATGACGCGCAGTGGATCCGCTGCCGCAAAAGGGATCGCTCCTTCTGTAATGAATGAAGCGCCCATAAAGTAGTTGGTAAAGCCTGATTTCCGTTCCATTTCACTGAATTTGCTTTTGAAGAACGTTGTCGCCAAAGCAATTCCGAGTGGGGGGACCATTCCGCCGGCCATTACGGCGGCATGCGGTCCAAAGCTTGAAGCTTCGATAGCCGCAATGCCAAAAGTGAAAGCCGCTTTATTAAGGGGCCCGCCCATATCCACTGCCATCATGCCCCCAAGGATCAACCCAAGGAATATTGCATTCGTGCCAGACAATCCTTGGAGCCAATTGGTCAAGCCTTGATTAATGGCCGTCACTGGTTCATTGATGAGAAATATCATGATCAATCCGGTAATTAACATCCCAAAAACAGGATAAAGCAGTACAGGCTTTATTCCCTCAAGGGTATGCGGTAACTTTGAAAACAATTTCTTCAATAGCAAGACGACATAACCAGCAAGGAAACCGGCAATCAGTCCGCCAAGAAAACCGGCATGGGCCTGTGCAGCCAATAGCCCCCCAACCATACCAGGGGCAAAGCCTGGTCGATCGGCAATACTGGAAGCGATGAAGCCGGCAAGTACAGGAACAAGCAGGAAGAAGGCGCCGCTCGTTCCCCCTCCGATATCGCTCAATGCTTTGGCAATCGGATTATACTCCGGATTTGCCGGATCTGCGGCCTCGATTCCAAAAAAGAAAGAAAGCGCAACCAAGATACCGCCACCTACTACAAATGGGAGCATATTACTTACCCCATTCATTAAGTGTTTGTAAATGTTCAGACCGCTTTTAGTTGAGTCCGCTTCATCTCTTTTATCATGGCCAGTTCCTTTGTAAACAGGCGCATCCTGTTTCACGGCTCTAGTCAACAATTCTTCGGTCTTCCGGATTCCTTGGGCAACCGGAACGATTATCACATGCTTCCCATTAAAACGATCCATCTCCACCTGTTTATCAGCGGCTACGATGATGGCATCCGCCTCTGCAATTTCTGCAGCGGTCAAAGCATTCTTGATTCCTGTTGAGCCATTTGTTTCCACTTTGAAGTCGATACCCATTTCCTTCGCTTTCGCCTTGAGCGCATCGGCTGCCATATAGGTATGGGCAATCCCTGTAGGGCACGCTGTAACGGCGAGGACCTTGCCGTTTTTTTGACCTCTTTCACTATTGCTCGAATGCAGCTCTTTCTCTTCTTCTGCATCGGCTTCCATTTCTTTATGGTTGATGATCTCAATGATCTCCTCACCGGAGGATGCGGAGATCAAGCGTGCCCTGAATTGTTCATCCATCAATAATGAAGAAAGGCGTGATAAGGTTTCCAAGTGATCGGCATTCGCTCCGTCGCTTGCTGCTATCATAAAGAACAAATGTGCAGGCATGCCATCAAGCGATTCGTAATCGACACCGTTCACAGATCTACCGAAACAGATGGCAGGTATCTTCACAGCGCTCGTTTTAGCGTGAGGGATCGCAATTCCTTCTCCAATTCCTGTCGTGCTTTGTTCTTCACGTTTTAAGATGGCGGCTTTGAATGCCTCCACATCATTCAATCGGTCAGCCTCGGCTAGCTTCCCTGACAATTCATCAATGACAGCTTGCTTTGTAGCACTTTGAAGATCGATGATGATTGTATCCAATTTTAACAAGTCCGTGATTTTCATAGAGTCAGCCTCCTGTTAGTTGTTTGATATCGATTTGCGGCAATAATTCCTCAATTTTATCCAATGTACCAAGATCGGATGAAAAGGCAGTAGCGCTTCCTGCCGCAAGACTGAAGCAAAAGGCAGCTAATAGATCACCCGTCTTTTCATAGGTTCCAATGAACCCTGCCACCATGGAGTCACCGGCACCTACCGAGTTGATGACTTTTCCCTTTGGCACATTTGCCGAGTAGCACTGTCCGTCCGAGCAAAGCACGGCACCCGCTCCCGCCATGGAAACGATCACGTTCTGTGCCCCTTCTTTCACCAATCTATTCCCATACTCAACGGCATCGTCCACTGTTATTATTTCTGTACCATATAGCTCGCCCAATTCATGATGATTGGGTTTTATTAAAAAGGGCCGATGGGGAAGGACATTCAGTAATTCCTTGCCGCTTGTATCCACCACCACTTTAATGGCGTTAGCAGAACAAGTCTCTGCCATTGCTTCATATACCTCGGCAGGGACGCTTGAAGGGATGCTGCCAGACAAAATGAGGATATCATCATTTTTCAACTGCTCGATCTGGCTGAATAATTGCTGGTAATTCCCTTTCGAAATGATGGGCCCCTGACTATTTATTTCAGTCTCGATTCCCGTTTTCAATTTAATGTTAATTCTCGTATCTCCCGCAATCTCCGTAAAGTCCGTGTAGATCTCTTCTTGCTTTAAAAATCGTTTGACGAATTCACCCGTTTGCCCGCCGATGAAGCCTAAGGCCGTCGTAACATTTCCAAGCCTTTTAAGAACACGCGAAACATTGATCCCCTTCCCTCCGGGGAATTTCGCATCGTAAGAAGTCCGATTCACATTCCCTATTTGAAAGTCTTCCACCTCTACCAAATAATCGATGGATGGATTGAGCGTTACTGTATAAATCATTTTATGGTCACAACCTTTACCTTTGGATTTTTTTGCAGTTGAGCAACAGCCTCTTCATCATTTCCATCCGTTATGATGATGGCATCGCTTACATCAGCAACCTTTGCAAACGTCGCCTCATTCAGCTTAGAGCTGTCACAAAGCACATACGTTTCATTAGAGAGACTGATTGCCAGCTTCTTCAATTGGGCTTCTTCCGGATCCGGGGTTGTGAAACCCATCTCTTGATGGATGCCGTTCATTCCCAAGAAACATTTATCAAATCTGTATTCATTCAAAAATTGTCCAGCATTGCTTCCGATAACTGCATTTGTCGAAAATTTTATTGTGCCGCCGACTAGGACGGTTTTGATTTGCAGCTCGATCAGTTTTGGAATATGCATGAGGCCATTTGTCATGACCGTAACATTCTTCTCTTTTAAAAAGGGAATCATTTCTGCCGTTGTCGTACCTGCATCAAGATAAATGCAATCATTTTTTTCGATGAAAGAGGACGCCCGATTTGCAATTAGCCGCTTTTCAGCCGTTGCTTTATTTTGCTTTTCCACCGTTGTCGGTTCAAGGCCCTTTCTTTGAAGCAAGGAGGCCCCGCCATGCACACGTTTCAACAACTTCATTTCTTCTAGCTGCACTAGATCCCTTCGAATCGTCGACTCTGATGCGTGCAACTGATCTACAAGCTCCTGAAGCTTTACCGTTCCTTGGTTTTTTAGAATTGATATGATGAATTCATGTCTTTCAGTCGTTAACAATCCATCCACCTCGCTTTAATACCATCATCATATATGAAAACGTTTAAAGAATCAATCAAAAACGTTTAAAATTATTCAATTCCATTCAATTATAAATAAAAATCATCCATAAACCTTCAAACTTTTGAAAATTAAAACAATTTCATAAACCACGCATGCCTATTTTCTCCCTATGAAAATAGGTAATTAATTTTTTTCGCAAAAAAACCTCTGTCAAATTGACAGAGGTTTTTTACATAATTTCATTTATTATCCTTGAAGTAAAAGTTGCTCAGGATCTTCAAGCATGTCTTTGATGGCCACTAAGAAGCCAACTGCTTCTTTACCGTCAACGATACGGTGATCGTAAGATAATGCTAGGTACATCATCGGTCTGTTTTCAATTTGGTCTCCAACAGCGATAGGACGCGTTTTAATTGTATGCATTCCCAAAATCCCGACTTGAGGGGCATTCAAGATCGGTGTTGATAATAGGGAACCGAAAGTCCCGCCATTTGTGATGGTAAAAGTACCACCTGATAAATCAGAAAGACCCAGTTTATTGCTACGCGCTTTAACAGCCAAATCCGAAATGTTCTTTTCGATTTCAGCAAAGCTTTTGCGGTCTGCATCCCTAACAACAGGAACGACTAAACCTTCATCAGTCGATACAGCTACACCGATATCGTAAAAGTTCTTTTTCAGGATATGGTCGCCTTTGATTTCAGCGTTCAATAGCGGATATTTTTTCAAGGCGCCAATGACTGCTTTAGTGAAGAATGACATGAAGCCAAGTTTAACATCATTCGCTTTCACGAAAGAATCCTTATGGCGGCTGCGCAATTCCATTACTGCAGAAAGGTCGACTTCGTTAAAAGTTGTAAGCATGGCTGCTTCGGATTGTACTTGAACTAGACGCTTGGCAATGGTTTGACGACGGCGAGTCATCTTAACCACTTCTATACGGTCATCATTCACTTCAACAGGTGCTGCTGGTTGTTTAGCTGCTGGCGCTGTATTTGTTGCCGCTGCTGGCGCTGTATTTGTTGCCGCTGCTGGTGCTGTAGGTGCTGCTGGTGCATTGCTTGCAGCTTCTACATCTTGTACACGTACACGGCCTAGCGGGTCGGCTACAGGCACTTGAGTCAAGTCAATCCCTTTTTCACGAGCCAATTTCCTTGCAGCTGGTGACGCAATAACTTGTTGAGTGGATGTTGCTTCCTTCGTTTCTGCTTTCGGAGCCTCTTGAGCAGGAGCGGCTTGTTCCTTTTTGGCTGGTTCGGTTTTAGCTTCCTTAGCTTCTTCTGCTTTTGGAGCTTCCGCCTTCGGAGCTGCTGCAGCTGATCCATTCTCATCGACGATGGCGATCGCTTGTCCAACTTGGACAGTGTCGCCTTCTTCTGCTAAATGTTCAGAAAGTGTACCCGTATAATCTGAAATGATTTCTACGTTTACTTTATCCGTTTCCAATTCAAGGACATATTCTCCTTTTTCAACGTGGTCACCGGGTTGTTTTAACCATTGCGCAATAGATCCTTCAGAAATTGATTCTGCTAATTCAGGTACTTTTACTTCAGCCATTTTATTTCTCCCCCTCATTATTGCGTGTAATTGCTTGAGTCATAATCCGTTGTTGTTCATTTTTATGGACAAGTGGATCTCCCTCAGCCGGGCTTGATCTGCGCTTCCTTCCTATATATGTTACGGAAAGGTTACGAGGTGCCGCTGCATTAAGGCGTGGTTCGACAAATGTCCAAGCTCCCATATTTTTTGGTTCTTCTTGAGCCCAGAAGATTTCTTTAAGATTCGTATATTTTTTCAATGCTTCTTGAACACCAGTGAACGGGAATGGATAAATCTCTTCGATACTGATGATTTGCAGCCAATCCGTATTCTTTTCAGCTGCCGCTTTTTCACGAAGTTCAACCGCCAACTTACCTGATGCGAAGACAATGCGTTCAACCGATTTAGGTTTTTTGCCTAATGTCTTCGTTTCTACGAACGATTCAAACGAGCCTTCGCTGAATTCTGCAGCTGCTGAAGCCATCACTTGATTACGAAGCATGCTCTTCGGTGTCATGATGACAAGCGGGCGTACTTGCTCTTTATCCAAAATCTTTGCCTGTCTTCTAAGGATATGGAAGTATTGGGCTGCCGAACTTAAATTGGCAACGGTCCAGTTATTCTCAGCTGCCAATTGAAGGAAACGTTCTAGGCGTGCACTTGAGTGCTCTGGTCCCTGTCCTTCATATCCGTGCGGAAGCAGCATGACAAGACCTGATTTTTGACCCCATTTTGCACGGCCGGCCGCGATGAATTGATCAAAGATGACTTGTGCAGTATTGGCGAAATCTCCAAATTGGCCTTCCCATAGTACAAGTGCTTCAGGTGCGAATACATTATACCCATATTCATAAGCCAGAACGGCCGTTTCAGTAAGCGGGCTGTTATGAACAGCGAAAGAAGCTTTGGCCGTTTCAAGTGTGTGAAGTGGTGAATAAGTCTTTCCATTCACACTGTCATGTAACATGATATTACGCTGTGCGAATGTTCCGCGCTCAGAATCTTGTCCTGTCAAACGAATTGGTGTACCGTCATTTAAAATGGTCGCAAATGCCAGCGTTTCGGCATGAGCCCAATCGATTTTACCTTCAGCAGCAAAGGAATCCAAGCGGCGTGATAAAATCTTTCCTAGTTTTTTATTAGGTGTGAATCCTTCCGGCCACTGAACAAGTTCTTCGTTTATGGAAACCAGTTCTTGCTTCGGAACACCGGTTTCGATCGTCGGAAGTCCTTTTTCGATAATGCCAGGAGGGTTACACTCTTTGGAAGCTTCCGGTTTGTTTCCGGAAATTTTCGCATAGGCGTCTGCAAGTCTTGTATCTACCTGCTCAGCGATAGCTTTCACTTCTTCTTCCGTGAACTCACCAGAGTGAACCAACTTATTGCCATACAGGTCTTTAACCGTTTGATGCTTATGGATCAAGGCATACATTTCAGGTTGAGTCACCAGCGGCTCATCCATTTCGTTATGGCCGAAACGTCTGTAACCAATCAAATCGATCAAGAAATCTTTTTTATATTTCTCGCGGTATTGGTTGGCAAGGTTAACGGCAGCCATACATGCTTCAGGATCATCTGCATTCACATGCACGATCGGCACTTCAAAGCCTTTAGCCAAATCACTGGCATATTTAGTTGAACGCGAATCTTCACTTTCCGTTGTAAAACCAATCATGTTATTGGCGATGATATGGATGGCGCCGCCAACTTGATAACCGCGTAAACGGCTTAAGTTGAATGTTTCTGGTACAATTCCCTCACCAGGGAACGCTGCATCACCATGAATCAGGATTGCCAGCGATTTGGAAATGTCCTGAACTGGGAATCCCTTCGCCGAACGGTCTTCTTGTGCCGCACGGGAATACCCTTCCACGATTGGACCGACTACTTCCAAGTGGCTTGGGTTATTCGCAAGAGTGATCCTTGCTTTTTGTATGTTGGCTTTGGTGATCTGCTTATCAAGACCTAAATGGTACTTGACATCACCTGTCCACCCATTGTTAATCCCTGTAGAACCTTCAGAAGGAACCAAATCTTTATTAGGCGAATGTTGGAATTCCGAGAAGATGACTTCATATGGCTTTCCTAGGACGTGTGCGAGCACATTCAAGCGTCCGCGGTGAGCCATGGCTATATTCACATTGCCTGTTCCATTTTGAACCGTCTGTGAAATCATTTCATCTAAAATCGGCACTAGTATATCTAGTCCTTCTATAGAAAAACGTTTTTGCCCAACGTATGTGCGGTGAAGGAATTTTTCAAATCCTTCCACCTCATTCAGGCGCTTCAGTAACAGTTCTTTTTTCTCTTTAGTCACTTCCGGGAACATGCCTCCGGATTCGACCATATCTGTAAGCCATTGCTTTTCTTCCAAGTCATTAACATGGTGAAATTCAAAGGCTATCGTTTTAGTATAAAGTTGTTTTAAGTATTGTACGGCTTCGTAACCGTCTTTTACGTCCTTTGGTGATTCTGGACAAATAAGGTCAGCCGGTATCTTTCTTAAATCATCTGCAGTTAAGCCGTATTTTTCAAAGTGAATTTGTTCTGTATCCAGTGCTTCTTCTTTTAAAGGATAAATGTTTGCAGCAAGATGTCCGTAAGCGCGGATGTTTTCCGCTAGCTTCACTGCAGACATAATTTTCTTCATTGGAAGAACTTCTCCAGCTTGTGCGATTGGTGCACTTCCGATTGTTGTTTCTGCCGATACATCGAATGAAGGAGGACCTGATACTTCAAAAAAGTTTTTCAGCTCCGGATCTACTTCTTCCGGATTGGCTTGAAATAGATCGTATTGCTCCATGACATACCCAAGGTTTGGACCTGAAAAAGCTTTCCATGGGTCGTATGCCTTAGCATCCTTGATGGTCATTTTTGTAAACCCCCAAATTTCTCTCATAGTTTTTTTCAATTCGTTTTATCCATCCCCAAATTTCTATCTTCTAACTATTCCCCAAATATATGAAATGATAATTAAATAACTTTGGTCAATGAATAATAAAATTTTAAAGGATAAAACGTTTTCAGATGTTATATTAACATGTTTTTGTCGAAATATCCAAAGGTTAAACGACTTTATGCAACCTTTTTGATACTATATTTCTGCTTAATTCGCCAATATGCGCCTTTAATTGACTTTTTTGCTCATTTAAATCTTTTTTCGCTAAAAAAAGATTTATGTATTTTTGTATATTTGATCGTTGGCGGGTATATATAACTAGGCGAAAAACGATTATAATCAATCAAACTTCCAAGCTGTTAAACTCAAATTGCCATATTGAAAGCTCCTATGCAGCAGAGCCGCTTTTTTATGCTCATTTCCTGCCCCCATTGCGATGATCAAGGGTATGAAATGCTCTTTGGTGGGCACTGCATCCAGGCTATACGGGGCTTTTTGTTCATAATTAAACAGAGCTTCCATATCCCAATTCCTGATTTTCCCTTCGACCCAGTTCTCAAAATTGATGGCCCAGCCCTCCGCTACATTCATATCCTTCTGAATATGGGAGAAATTATGTACGATACCACCGCTTCCGATGATAAGGACATTTTCCTCTTTCAGTTCCCCCAAAGCTTTTCCGATATCATATTGCTTATTTAATGGAAGTTCAGGGTTGATGGATAAAGATACGACCGGAATATCGGCTTCAGGATACATGATGTGCAGCAGACCCCATGCACCATGATCCAAAGGGCGCCTATCATCAAGCTCCCCCCATATATCTATCCTCGACAATAAGGTCAAGATCCGATCGGACAGTTCCAAGCACCCTGGAGCAGGATATGTTATTTTGAATATTTCTTCGGAAAAACCAACAAAATCGTAAATGACCTGATGCTTCCTCACTGCCGAAATCATCTGCTCTCCGCTTTCCCAATGTGCAGACAAAATAACGATCGCAGCAGGTTTATTCATAGCCTTCATATAATCCTTCAAAAAAGCGGTGTAGCTATTCTTTTCCAAAGCCAATAACGGTGTACCATGTGATAAAAACAATGATGGCATCATAAAAACGATAAATCCTTTCGCAATAAAATCTCTTATCCCCATCCCTAATTTACTATATATGAACCAAGTGTTCATCAATTAAATTGTATTTTCGGGGTTGTCTCATCAATCGTATCAAAGGAATAGCCTTCTTTTTTAAGGTATTCGATTATATCCGGCAATGCCTTCACGGTATTTTTCATACTATTGATGTCATGCAATAAGATATTAACATGCTTTTGACCTTTCGTCCCTTTTTGTACGGAAGAAATAATTTGCTGTTCACTTATCGATGGACTGATGCCATCCGTCGAATCAATATTCCAATCGACATATATATATCCTTTTTCCGATAATTGTTGCAGGATTCCATTTATGATGGGCCTTGTTGCAGCCTGATGCCGCAGAAGGTTATTCGAGCCGCCAGGCAGGCGGACAATACAGCTTTTTATGCCGAACTCCTTATGCAGCTTTGCTTCAAGACGATTCAAATCCTGGAAGAAGCTATCTGGTGACTTATAGACGATTGAATAATCATGTGTATAAGAATGCAGGGCAATCGCATGTCCTCGGGATTTCATTTCCTGGTATCCTTTTTTTGCATATGGTTCTTCATTGCCCATCACGAAAAATGTGGCCTTGATATGATAGCGATCCAATATATCCAATATATCCATCGTATTCAATGACGGTCCATCATCAAAAGTTAAATAAGCGATTTTCTGGTTTTGTTTACTTTTAACGAGCGGGCTCATCTCTTCCGGGACATATGCATGGACATGCGCCCCTGAACCAGGCAAAAGCATACATATAATAAAAAAACATACCACCGAAACAAAAAAACCAAGCAGATTCTTCATCGTTCCCTCCCCTTCCTCTTGACCCTTAAGGTGTACTAACGGAGGGGTTTCATGCGCAATAAGGCAGCGGAAAAAAATACCGCTGCCTTATCCATGCATTTAACGATCGACATTGAAGTATCGTGCTTCCGGATGAGCGAAAACGATCGCAGAAACGGAAGCCTCAGGCTCCATCATGCATCCATCGGTCAATTCAACACCAATGTCCCTTGGCTGCAGGAGGCGGAAAAGCTTCTCCTGGTCTTCGAGATTGGGGCAAGCGGGATAACCGAATGAAAATCTTTGTCCCGTATACTTGGCTGCAAACCGCTCTTTCATGGACATATCAATTGGATCGCTGATCCCCAAATCATCTCGCATCAATTGGTGTATCCTTTCGGCAAAACCCTCGGCCGTTTCGAGTGCAAGTGATTGCAGGGCATGATTTTTCAGGAAGTCACCTTCAAGCTTTAGTTTTTCTGCCCATTTCCTGATTCCTTTACCTGCTGTAACGAGGAAAAAGCCAACAAAATCCATTTCCCCCGATGAGACGGGCTTGGCGAAATCCGCTAAACAAAGATGAGGATTCGTGTCCTGACGCGGGAAATCGAACGTTTCCAATACCTCCATATGATTATCGGGATTATATATCAAGAGCCTGTCCCCATCACTTTGGGCAGGGAAAAAATGATATATGGCATTCAACCCATAATCCGGTTCCGATTTTAGAAATTCAATCAATTCATCGACGAGGTCATTCAGCTGCACGGCTTTTTCATTCCCTTGCTTAAGCAGATCAGCTACCTTACCCTTTAATCCCAAGTGATGTCCAATCAGCATTTGCCGATTAATGTAAGGCTGGATGACATCCAATGGGTAGTTTTTCAGAACATGACGCTTCGTATCACGAGGCTTTTGAACAGGAACGTTGCTTAAAGGGGCAGCTGTCGATTGCCTCCGCTCCGGCCTTTCCAGCGTGGCAGCAATGGCGGCATTTGCTTTCGATTTTTCTCGTTTCTCGACAAGTTCCTCCAAATACACCACTTTTTTGTTCGTATCATGCAAAATATTCGTTACCGCCAACCCATCCATCGCATCCTTGGAATATAGCACAGGACCGCCATACTCCGGTGATATTTTAAAATCGGTGAATTTACGGGACAAGGCAGCCCCTCCAACCAAGATTGGGGTATCTATGCCCGCTTGCCTCAAATCCTGGGCCGTCAAGACCATTTGCTGTGCCGATTTCACTAGTAAGCCTGATAGTCCAATGATCGTTGGTTCATGTTTTCGGACCTCTTCAATGATTTGCTGAGGCGCAACCTTAATACCAAGATCAATGACCTCATACCCATTATTCGAGAGAATGATATCCACTAGGTTTTTGCCGATGTCATGCACATCCCCCTTGACAGTCGCTAAAAGGATCTTCCCTTTCTTCGCGCTATCTTCGGAATTCTCCATCAGCGGCTCAAGATGAGACACTGCCGCCTTCATCACCTCTGCACTTTGAAGCACTTCCGCGACAATAAGCTGATTGTCATTGAATAATCTCCCCACTTCACTCATTCCTGCCATCAATGGCCCATTGATGATTTCCAGTGGAGCATCGCCGCGCTCAATGGCCTTATTCAAGTCTTCAATTAAGCCTTCCTTCGTCCCTTCGATAATATTGTTCCCTAACCGCTCGTTCAATGGCAGGACTACACCATCATCCTTCTTCTCCGCTTTTTTGCCACGGTAAAATTCAGTAAAGGTGGCCAAGGTTTCACTGGATGTCTCGAAAAGGAGGGCTTCAGCCAATTTCACTTCATCATCAGGTATCAGGGCGAAGCGTTCAAGCTTTTCCGTATTCACGATAGCGTAATCGAGGCCCGCTTTCGTACAATGGTAAAGGAAAACGGCATTCAGGATTTCCCTGCCCCGTGCTGGCAATCCGAACGAAACATTCGAGATGCCGAGTATCGTCAAGCATTCCGGGAACTTATCTTTGATTGCCTTGATTCCTTTCACCGTTTCCAAGGCAGATCCGATATATTGCTCATCTCCGGTACCGACAGGAAATACAAGCGGGTCAAAAATGATATCACTTTTGTTTAGTCCATATTTATTGACAAGCAAGTCGACAGAACGGGTGGCCACCTCGATTTTCCGTTCAGCATCGACGGCCATCCCCGTTTCGTCGATGGTTCCGACCACGACCGCGGCACCATATTGATGGATAAATGGTACGATTTTTTCAAAACGTTCTTCACCATCTTCAAGGTTTATGGAATTGATGATCGATTTTCCTTGTGAATGTTTTAATGCTTGCTCAAGGACGGCTTCATCCGTCGTATCGATGACCAAGGGCACCTTCACCTTTTTGACGACCTCTTCCACGAACTCCTTCATATCGCCGAGCTCATCGCCATCCGGGTCTGCAAGACAAATATCAATGACATGTGCACCTTTTTTCACCTGGGCACGTGCTATTTCGGCTGCTGGCTCGTAATGTTTCCCACGGATCAGCTCCTTGAATTTTCTTGATCCGATTACATTCGTTCTCTCTCCTACGAATAAAGGACGCATTGACTCATCGTAAATGAGCGGCTCTATGCCTGATACGGCGTGGCCATGAGCAGATTCAGCCTTTACGCGGGGCTGCAGGCCAGAGAGCGCCTTGGAAAGCTCCCTAATGTGCTCAGGTGTCGTACCGCAGCACCCTCCGATGATATTGACCCAGCCTTTTTCGGCAAATTGCTTCATTTTCTCCGCAAGGGAAACCGGTGACTCATGATAATGTCCCTCCTCATCCGGAAGCCCGGCATTCGGGTAACAGCTGATTGCACTATTTGAAATCTCTGCAAGCGTCCGGATATGATCGATCATGAACTCCGGTCCTGTCGCACAATTCAAGCCGACAGCAATAGGTTTCATATGTTCGACCGATAAATAGAAAGCTTCTATCGACTGGCCGGCAAGTGTGGTGCCCATCGGTTCGATCGTACCGGATATCATCACCGGGACTTCTTTTCCGATTTTGGCGAAGGCGGCTTTTATTCCGGAAAAGGCAGCCTTGACATTAAGCATGTCCTGACATGTTTCCACCAATAAAAGGTCGACACCGCCGTCCAAGAGGCCGAGTGCCTGCTCTTCATAAGAGTCGGTTAAAACATCGAAAGTCGTCCCCCCTGTAACCGATAGTGTTTTTGTCGTGGGCCCCATTGAGCCTGCTACATATCTTGGCCAGCTATCCTTTGAATACTTTTCACAAGCCTTGACGGCAAGCTCTGCGGAAATTTTATTAAGTTTGTATGCAATCGTGCTTATTTGATATTCATCAAGTACGATGCTTGTCGCACCAAAAGTATTTGTCTCGATGATATCTGCACCTGCTGCCAAATAAGTTTCATGGATGGATTGGATCAGTTCCGGCTGGGTCAGCGATAAATATTCATTGCATCCCTCGAACTGCTCGCCTCCGAAATCCGCTGCCGTCAAATTCTCTGCCTGAAGCATGGTTCCCATCGCTCCATCAAGCAGGAGAATTTTGGAATCCAACTGTTCTTGTATCGCTTTTTTATTCATGCACTGCCACCTCTGATGTTTGTTTACTATCGGCTTTCCTTATATATTTCGTAAGTTCGGCTGTCATTTCATAACGAAGGAATGGGGTGATTAAATAGATTCCCTTGAATTTATCCCTTGCTGCATCCACTAGCTCCCTTGCAATGCTAACGCCTTCTATCCTCGCCTTTACAGGGTCATTCCCGGCTAATGCCATCGCTCTCCTGACATTGTCAGGCAATTTGATGCCTGGGATTTCGTTGTGGATGAACTCCGCATTCCGCGTGCTTGTCAAGGGCATGATACCGATGAAAATCGGCGTTTCCAAATGTTTGGTCGCTTCATGAACTTCTTCCATCTGTTGGATTGAATAAATGGGCTGTGTCAAAAAGGAATGAGCACCACAGGCAATTTTCTTTTCCATACGCTGCACCGCTTTATCCAAGTACTTCACATTGGGATTAAATGCGGCGGCAATTTTGAAATTTGCCCGTTGGCCCAAGCTTTGACCCGAATAGGAAAGGCCGTCATTAAATTGTTTGACCATGCTTATCAAGTCAAAGGAGGATAAATCATAAACCGAAGTGGCCCCAGGGAAGTCCCCGATTTTGGATGGATCGCCGGTAATGATCAATATCTCATTCAAGCCTACCGTCTGCAGGCCCATTAAATGGGATTGCAGGCCAATTAAATTACGGTCACGACATGTTATATGTACCATTGGTTTCACATTCAATTGGTCTTTCAGTAAATTTGCCAACGCTTCATTCGATATCCTCGGGGAAGCAAGTGAATTATCCGCTAATGTAATCGAGTCGACCCCTGCAGTTTTCAAAGCCTTCGCCCCGGCCATGAAAGTTTCTATTCCCAGCTTCTTCGGTGGATCGAGTTCAACAAGAATCGTCCTTTCTGTTTTGGCCTTTTCATATAGAGGAAGTTCTCCTGCTCTATCACTGATCTCCATTATTTCTATTTCACGGGGTTTCGTTAATTTTTCTTTCACGGGAACCAGGCTTCCCACTGCATTCTTCACAGCTTGAATATGCAGAGGAGTCGTACCGCAGCATCCGCCTATGATCGTGGCACCCTGCTTACGTAGGTCCAGGGCACTCGAACCGAAATATTCAGGCACTGCCTTATAGACGAGCCTGCCATCCACATAATCCGGGAGGCTGGCATTTGGATAGATGGCAATCGAAGCATGCTTTGGCAGGCTCACTTCTTCCAAGGCACGAATCATATGGTGAGGCCCAAGTCGGCAATTCACACCGACGACATCGGCTCCCAATTGCTCGAGTTTTTGAAAGGCTTCATTCAAATGGATCCCATTTTGGAGATTGCCCAATTCATGCATTGAAACATTTGCGATGATTGGCAGTTCCGTTTCTTTTTTTACGATTTCCAGCACGGTTTCCAGTTCTTCGAGGTCATAAAAGGTTTCCAGGAGAATCCCATCCGGGCTTTCCATCAGCAGGCTGTAAAGTTGTTCACGAAAGCCTCGCTTTATTTCCTCCATGCTTAAATCCGATTTTCTTATACTCCGCTGGGCCCCGATCGTACCGAAGACATAGGCCTTGCCTTGTGCCGCTTTTTTGGCGAGGATGACTCCCTGACGATTGATCTTGCTTACCTCATCTTCTAGTCCATGTCGCTTCAACTTATTGAAGTTGGCACCATACGTGTTCGATTGTAGGATGTCGGCACCTGCCTCCAAATAGGCACGATGGATCGATTCTATTTGACCGGGATTGGTACAGTTTAATTCCTCATAACATTGATCGATGCCATAGGAGTATAATAAAGTCCCCATCGCCCCTTCTCCAACCAGCATTCTTTCTTTCAACTCTTTACGAAAATTCATTATTACACCCTCTCTCAAAAACAATTCTGTTTTTGTCATATTCTAAGCGTATGAGAGAAAAGAAAAAAAACCTTCTCAAAGAAGAAGGTTTCTTGGAACATTCTCCTCATCTATCAAGCTCCGCTTGCTGGATTTAGCACCTTTGCCTAAGCTGGTTGCTGAGGTTTCGTCGGGCCAGTCCCTCCACCTCTCTCGATAAGATCGATATATAATTTTCATAAAATTTTAAAATTTATTTATATTTAATTTACCTTAATAATCTGTTAATTTCAATACCTTACCGCGCATTTTTTCATTTTCCCTACAATTCATTCAGTCCTGCACAGCCTGAATGCGCTTTACGGCCCTTTGTTTCCAGTCGTCCGCGAGTGAATCCACAGCAAGTAAAGCACTCGCTCCTTCCTCCCCGTCCCGTCCATGAAGGATCACCTCAGTGGCGAATTGAACCGTGATTTTTTCCTGCTGGCGTTCGAGTAACAAAATTTCATCTTGTTTCTTTATGGTCCCCTCTTTGATCACTCTTGCAAAATAACCAGTGAAACCCGTTTTCATAACTATTTTCAAAAGCCCGGCCTCACGGTTAAAATGGGAAATGGTCGAACAGGGGATCCTTCCCTGGTTAATTTGGACGATCGCATCGCCTATTTGATAAATATCACCAATATAGATAGCATCCTCTGTCATCCCTGCAACGGTTACATTTTCACCAAACGCGGGAATATCAAGCTTTTTATTGAACTTCTCATTCCATAATGCGTAGTGTTCATAGGGATAAAAACATACGACTCGATCAGGTCCTCCATGAAACTTTTCATTGCCTACCCCATCACCGATTAGGCCAGATTTCGTTACAGTCACGGTATCCACTGCTTGTTTATTCATGGCAGAAAAAATGTTGACATTCGCAAATGTTTCTTGTTTTGGCTTACTGACTTGAAGTGAAACTATTTTTTTGTTTTCCATTCTTCGTCTCCCTATCCTCATTTAGTTATATACCATCCTTATATGAATAAATTATACTAAAAATCCATTTGATTCTATAGCCAAATAGGAGAATATACCAAATGCAAAAACCGAAAACGGGTCCCCATGCTTTCAATTGGTTGAAATATCTTGGAATTCCAGAAAAAATCATCAGTAAGTTACCGTAATATTGTTGCTATTTCAGAATTAAATATGATAGAATATGAACACAATATATAGTCGAAAACTACAACAGTTCGCCTATATGTTGATTTCACGATTGAATTCCTCATTGTCGCTCTTAAGGGAGCGATTTTTTTTTGCCCTGCATCGATCTCCACTTAAACGAAACCCCAAATAGAAAGCCAAGCGACGCATTCCTACTCCGCTTGGCTTTTTTGTATTATGCTTGTTTCTTTTTTTTCGTTGCCGCCTTCTTACGGGTGGTTCTTTTCTCCGGTTCTTCATGCTTCGTCCGGTCAATGGAAGCTTGCAACGCCTCCATTAAATCGGTTACATTGTTTGCTGCCGGTTCCGTCGTTTTGGCGGCAATCGCCTTCTGTCCCGTTTTCTTTGATTCAATCAGTTCGAGTAAAGCGGTGCGATAATCATCCGTGTATTTGGTTGGTTCGAAAGTCGACGTTAATTGATCGATTAAAAGCACGGCCGTATCAATTTCTTTTTTTACGATCGCATCATTTGCAGGGATGTTCGGAACATCGGCTGCGGAGCGGACTTCATCCGGATAATGAATCGTCTCCATCACAAGTGTATTATCAACGACCCTAATGACTGCCATTTGCTCTTTTGAGCGAATGATGATTTTGGCGATCCCCACCTTATTGGATTCCTTAAGTGCCTGTCTTAGAAGGGAATAAGCCTTAATCCCCCCATCATTCGGGGACATATAATAACTGCGATTAAAATAGATCGGATCTATTTCCTCTATTTTCACGAAATCCACGATTTCCACTGCTTTTTCTTCATTCTGTTTTTTTAGCTGTTCCAGTTCATTGTCCTCCAAAACGACAAACTTTCCTTTTGTATATTCAAAAGCGCGGACAATATCGTCTTTACCCACTTCTTTCTGGCAGACCGGACACACTTTTTCATATTTGATTGGTGAATGACATTCCTTGTGCAGCGTCCGTAAAGATATATCCTTATCTTCCGTAGCCGCATGAAGTTTAATCGGAATGTTCACCAAACCGAATGATATGCTCCCCTTCCACATTGTATGCATATGGGTCACCTCATAACTTATTTTTAATTTTGAGAACACAGTTATTATTCCCCTTTGTAAAAAAAAAATCGAAAAAAAATTTGCCAACTCTAACTCGTTGTTTTTTTGGCAAAATAATGTTAATCATTTATTTGCGGAAGGTGTTTTTCAAAATGAAACCGATGCTGCCAACTTATTACCCGGAAGCGCCCGTCTCTAACGATTGGCGTTATGAAGTCAAATATGACGGCTTTAGGGCCATCTTAACGATTGACTCCGATACGATAAGCATCAAGAGTCGAAACGAGAAGGAATTATCCACGTTATTCCCGGAAATCGTTACATTCATAAAAGAAATGGAACTTGAAGCGTATCTACCGTTGCAGTTGGATGGAGAATTGGTCTGGCTGACGAATCAAGCAAAAGCAGACTTTTTTCAAATCCAATGGCGTGGCCGCCTGCGTAACCCATTATTGATTTCTGAACATGCTCATTTTTCCCCATGCCGTTATATAGCGTTCGATCTGCTGCGCATAAAGGGCAAGGACATCAGAAATCAATCCATGGAAGACCGCAGGGAATGGATAGAGAAGATGGGAAAAGAACTCGGCCTCCCTAGTCCTCCTGACCCAGCCGATAAAGCTTTAGTACAAATAATTGAGAGCTTCGATTCTTTGAATGTCGCGATGAATGAAGTAATCCTTTTGGATGGCGAGGGAGTGGTTGCAAAGGAAATACGGGGAACCTGGCAAGAAGGAAAGCGAACCACCGCCTGGATTAAAGTAAAAAATTGGAAGGCTATCTCCTGTTTCATCACGGCATTGCATAAAGAAAATGGATACGTTTCCCTCGGGGTATTCAAGGATGGAAAAGTAATGAAAATCGGCAGCGTCAAAAATGGTCTGAGTGCCCAAAATAAAGGGATCCTGCATGATTTAATCAAGCGAAATGCCTCTGGAGAGGACGCCCAATTTTTTTATATCCAACCTTCGATTTGCATCGAAGTGCAATGCTTACATGTTTATGAAGAAAATGAATTGCGCGAGCCCCAATTTTCCCAATGGCTTCTGCACTTGGATCCAAAAGAATGCACATGGGAGAAATTCGTAATAAGCCAGTATACCTTTCCAGAAACCGTTCAAATAACCTCCCGTGATAAGCCATTATGGACAACGGCTGGCAAAGACGTGATTAAAGTGGAATACCTCCAATACTTGCGTGAAGTTTCCGCTTTCTTCCTACCTTTCTTAAAGGAAAAACTATTGACTACGATCAGGTATCCTCATGGCACGCTCGATCAAGAGAGATTTTTCCAGAAAAACAAGCCTGACTATGCGCCGGGCTTCATAAAAACGTACAAGGACGAAGATATTGAATATATGCTATGCAACGATGTTGAAACGCTACTTTGGTTTGGTAACCAACTGGCTTTGGAATTCCATGCCCCGTTTCAAAAAGCGGGGAAAACAAAACCTGATGAAATCGTCCTGGACTTGGATCCTCCTTCGATCGAATATTTTTCACTAGCAATAAAGGCTGCACAAGAAATAAAAAAGGTGATGGACTCATTAAGAATGGAAGCTTTTGTTAAAACGTCCGGCAACAAAGGGCTTCAGGTACACATCCCGCTGCCCGAAGACCAATTCACTTATCAAGAGACACGCATATTCACCGATTTTCTCGGCCATTACCTTACAAGTTCCCACCCCAATGATTTTACGATGGAAAGATTGAAAGTGAACCGGCATAATCGACTTTACTTGGACTTTATCCAGCATAGTGAAGGAAAAACCATCATAGTGCCATATTCGCCACGAGGGAATGATTTCGCAGGCGTAGCTACACCTTTGTTTTGGGAAGAAGTGGACGAAGACCTCCAGCTAAAAAACTTTACCATCCTAACCGTCCCGCCCCGTATCAAAAGGGACGGCTGTGCTTTCAGGGAATATCGCCATGTCGATAATGGCACTGCCTTCCAGGATGTATTGGCCTTTCTCAAGCAAAAGAAAGACTAGCTTCGGCGCATATTAGTGTAAAAATGGGGCGTTTACCCGTAAGTTTACCGCGTTCGCTCTTCATTTGCGGATGTTTTCTCATGATTGGGAACGGTTTCTTACGAATTTGGGTGCTTTACTCGCCAATTTGGGCATTATTGGAGCGTCAATGATTGGTCAGCCACTTGAAAGAAATACTCGCTCAAGATCGTGAGTTTCAAAAATAAAGGATGCGGAATCAATTGATTCGCATCCTTTGTGTCTTTTCTATAATGCAGTTTGCAAGTAGGTTTGAACTTCATCTTGCAGTTTGGCATATAGGCTTGCTTCTTCTTCGAATTCGTCTTTTTCGAGTATTTCAAATTGTTCGGGATGATTTTTGTCTATTTCAAGCGATACTTTGAATTCATAGGTTGCGTTCCCGATTAGGTCGATTGAATAGGTTTGATTTTCTGTATCATAGTGTACGACGCATTTAACTTTTCCGCCGTTATTGTATACGGAAATTTCGCGCTCCAATTCATTCAATCCAGCAAAGCAGGTTACTAAGCTAGAAGCTGACATCGCCGTTCCACAAGCATTGGTGAAGCCCACTCCACGTTCAAAGGTCCTTACGTAAATGCTGCCTGGTTCGAGTTCTTTGACAAAACTGACATTGACGCCATCAGGGAAAAGCTCATTCGGTTGATTGACCTTGACGGAAAGGTCCTCTTGCAGGTCGCTTTGTAAAATGGCCTTATCCACTAGGGTAATCAAATGCGGATTGGGAACCGCCAATGCCGAAAACAAAAGGGAAGAATGAAGCTCTGGCAATGGTTCGTTTTGCAGCGTTTCTTTTTCAATGATGAGCGGCAAATCCTTAACATTGAAACTGACGGGGGAAATTTCAACCTTGAATGTTGGAATCCCCTGATAAATATCATTCGTTTTTTCAACGAGTAAATTTGCTTTCATCGTTTCGACGATCATTTTGTCGAGTCCTAACACATCATTTGCATATCTTGCCACACAGCGAAGTCCATTACCGCACATTGATGCTTCCGATCCATCGGCATTAAAGACACGCATCCGGCAATCAGCCTGTTCACTTTTCATCACAAACAAAATACCGTCTGCTCCAAGTCTCCCCCTATTGCAAAGGGCCTTCGCTAAGTTTTCTCTTTCTTGTTCAGTAAACGTCAAGTTCGTGGTCAATTCATCAATGATTAAGAAATCATTTCCTGAGCCATGGCTTTTTAGCCCTTCAATAATCATCCTGTCACTTCCTTTAATATGCATGTCATTATCATTTTTAAAATATTCTATATCATAACATTTTCACAATAGATGTGTCATCGCGAAAAGTAAAAAAATCATCCGATCCCTCAATATTATGTACTATGCAAGGAAGAGCGGCCGACAGGAGAAATCCTCCTTTCCAACCGCTCTTCCAAAAGTATTAACCGATCAAACCGATGATGAAATAGACGATAAACATGGCCGCACTCACATACATCGGGGCAGAAACTTCTCTCGCCTTTCCGGTTACAAGCTTCAAGAATGGATAGAGAATGAAACCGAATGCCATTCCATCAGCAATACTGTACGTGAATGGAATGATCGTAATGATCATGATTGCAGGTACACTCTCGGTAAGATCGCTGAAATCCAATCTTTTAATGTTCCCTAGCATCAAAATGCCAATGATGATCAAGATCGGCGCAATGGCACTATCCGGGATCACTTTTATCACTGGGATAAATAGCAATGAAAGGATGAAAAGCAAGCCTGTTACAACCGAGGTCAATCCGGTCCTGCCTCCAGAAGCTATTCCAGCTGCCGTTTCAACTGTCGCAACCGTAGGACTCGAACCGAAAATACCTGATAACAGAACGGAAACACTTGTCGCCTTAAGCGACTCTTTATAAGCATCCTGGCGGTTGATACTGTCTACATGTCCGTGTACGAGACCGATATTTTCAAAGACAAGAACCATCGTCATCGCAAAGACACTTATCCAAAACTCAATCCGGTCCGCTTGCATGAACGATAATGAAAAGAAAAGATCGCTATATGAAGCTGTATCCATACCCGAAAATTGGATATCCGATAGTTGAATCGTTCCGCACAAATAGGCAATAAGACTGCCTGCCAGGATAGTGATCATGAAATTTCCAGGCACATTCTTGATGAAAAGCGTAATCGCCAGTAAAAAGGTCAGCACCGTCGCACATACTGCTGGGTTGCTTAAATCTCCCAGTGCGATGATGGAGGTTGAACCTTCCGTTATGATCCCGCCCTTTTCAAGTCCGATCAGCATCAAGAATAAGCCGAGGCCAACTGTGATGGCGTCTTTCAGCGAACTAGGTATGGCATCGCTGATTAATCTGGAGTATTTAGTAAAAGCAATGATCACGAAAATGACTCCAGAGATAAATACAGCACCAAGCGCTGATTGCCAGGATAATCCCATTCCCTGTACCATCGTATAAGCGAATAGTGCATTCACGCCCATTCCAGGAACGAGGAGGATCGGGACATTCGCCCAAATCCCTATCATGATGCAGCTTACGGCGGACAATAGGATGGTGGCAATGACCGCGCCATTAATCGGTATGCCCGCTTCCGATAAAATTAGGGAATTCACGATGAGGATATATACGATCGTGAAATAGCCGACAAGTC
Organism: Bacillus sp. mrc49; assembly: GCF_002803435.1. Taxonomy (NCBI): domain Bacteria; kingdom Bacillati; phylum Bacillota; class Bacilli; order Caryophanales; family Bacillaceae; genus Bacillus; species Bacillus sp. mrc49. The sequence continues at coordinate 41,592 of NZ_PHNG01000673.1, forward strand.
CGGCCAGGATTTCTCGCTTTCCATTCGTTCCATGGTTGGAAAAATGAAAAAGGGCTTCCAAGTTAAATTTCTTCATGTTGTATCCTTATTAAATTGTCCCTCGCCCACCCGTTTGTTTAAGTGACAAACTACACTTGGCGATTTTATCAAAATTACGGAAAAAAATAAATAGAATTGTTAAAAATAAAGAAAACTGCCGAAAATAAATCCGGCAGTTTCAAAACCCTACATTACTTTTCTTCTACAGCAGCATACCCATCGACTACCACTTCCAGCTTCCCAGTGTCAGGGGAAATGATGAGTCCGTGTACAGGTATGTTTTTAGGGATCAAAGGATGGCTTTTTATGATTTCCACGCTGTTTTTACAGCTTTCATAAACATCATCAAATCCGCGAAGCCAGGTGCGGATATCGATTCCAGCCGCTCCCAGTGTATCGATGGTGTTTTTCGGAATATCACGTGCGACCATCTTTTCGACGACAGAATCCGCGTCGACGGAAGCCATCCCACAATCATGGTGAGGTATGACCAATACTTCATCCGCCTTTAGCTCATAAATGGCAACCAGGATACTCCGCATCACACTTCCAAACGGATGGGAGACGATTGCCCCGGCAGTCTTCAATATTTTCACATCGCCATTTTTGACATTCATCGATTTTGGCAGTAGCTCCACGAGCCTTGTATCCATACAGCTTATGATGACCATTCGTTTTTCAGGGAACTTATCAGTTTTATACTTAACATATTCCCCTTTTTCTACAAATTGTTCATTGTAATCCAGAATCTCATTAAGTAAACTCATATTTACCACCCTTTTTATGTAATTATGCAAAAGTATTTCCCTTTTATTATAGCAAATATTTAATAGATTTACTAAAGGGTATGGTCGTAGTCAATTTGAACGATGATTTAAGGCGGCGGCACAAAACCCGAAGATGATTAATCTGGGTATTTTTTCCACATGAGATGAAAAGGTCAGGATAGGCGTATTTGTCTTAAATCGCCTTCCCCACTCAACAGGCATCCATCCTTCTTGGTAGGTCACGATTTTTTTCCCAGCTATCGTTGCAATCTCAAATGAATTTAAACTTCCCGGCGTGTCAACGGGCATCCATTCCGTCCCATCCTCCTTGTAGATCATTCCCTCGATTTTCATAAAGGTCCTTTTTTCTTGATAGGAACCAATGAGGCTCCCTTCTTCATCCATGATCGCCATTTCATTGAATAGCCCCCTCCCAATATGATACTCGGCAAGTACATGACCCTCAGGATTGACTAGATCATACCGTTTGGCCAAGAGCATCGACAAGAAATTAGGTACCATCCACATGAACCACTTCATATTCCTATCCCGGATCTCGCCCATCAGGTTACCATCAGGCGCAAATAGAAGCAAACGCAATGTCGGTGCCGGCAAGAATGTCAGCAAAATATGTTCGGCATCCAATAAGCCGTGCTTCGTGCCATATAGATCACGAGGCAATTCCTTGATTCGACTTTCATATATTCGATGGACGATATATAGGGCAATACTTATTAAAATGAACGGAGCCGTAATCAAGATAATAGGGCCAGGGATCAAACCGACAACATGGCCAATGAAAAAGATAACGGCCAACCCAAGAGATATCGAGGAAGCATAAAAATTGGAATGGCTCATCTTTTGATAATATTCGCGTATATTCATATACTATTCAGCTTCACACTCCTCACTAAGAAAGTTTCTCCGCCTAACTAGCATTCCAAGGCGCCAGCCAACCAATCCCCTTCGTTCATTTAATTCGCTTTCAGATGATCGATTCCCTTTTTTAATCTGCCTATTCCAGGCGCAAGAAGGATTCCGTTATGAACGGAATCCTTCTATCTCTTACTATAGTATCCTAAAAATCAGCGGGAACCGGTAATCCGTTCCTTCATAAGCCCTAATGGCAGCAATGATCGTGAATATGATTAACGCGATGCCGATAACCGGCAATAGCAAGAATCCAACCAAGACTATCGTCAGTATCCCTGCAACGATCGAATAAATGGTGTAGGAAATGAAAAAATTCAAATATTCCCTTCCATGATAATCCACAAACGGTGATGAGTCCTTCTTCAGTAACCAAATCACTAAAGGACCGATAAATGCTGTGAAAAAGCTGATCACATATATAAGGGCAGCAAACACTCTTTCATCTTTAGTAGGCATAGTGTCTTCTCCTCCTCTCTTATAAGAATAATTACGAATCAAATGAGGATTGGTTTCATTTTCTTTTCATTTTATTCGAAGAAAAGTAAAGGAGAGAACCTTTTTTGCTAAATCCTCAACGACAAAATATGCGGACATGTTCAACCAGCTGGTGCATAAAGATAAAATAATGGAATTTCCGATATTTTCAGGAATGGAGTGATGAATTTGCTGAACGAATTCCAGGCCTTCATCCTTGGGGTCATTCAAGGCCTGACGGAGTTTTTACCTATATCGAGCACCGGACATTTATATTTGGGGAGGCATTTATTCCATCTTGATGAAGCAGGCATTTTTCTCGATACCATGCTTCATATCGGAACGTTGCTGGCATTATTGGTGGTTTATAAGAATGACATCCTCTCCATTTTGAAAAATCCTTTTTCCAGACTGACCTTGGTCCTCATTGCCGGGACAATCCCTGCAGTGATTGCCGGCCTTTTACTCAGCGATTGGTTTGATGGCCTTTCGAAAACAGGTGTGACCATCGGCTGGGAATTTTTAGCAACTGGATTGATTTTATGGGTAGCGGACGGAATCAGAAAGGGCGGAAAATCACTCAATGAAATTTCCGTCAAAGATGCTTTGATCATCGGAACCTTCCAGGCTGCTGCGATCATGCCTGCACTTTCGCGTTCAGGCCTTACGATAGCTGCTGGGCTTTTTTGCAAGTTGGATAGGGCCACTGCCGCCTATTTTTCCTTTTTGCTTTCGATTCCAGCCATTACTGGCGGCATTGTATTTCAGATGAAGCCAATTTTCACAGGGGAGGTTGAGCGGCTTCCCCTTACTGCCCTTTTTGTCGGGACCCTTGCAGCAGCTATCTTTGGGTATATCGCAGTGGTATGGATGATCGACTTCCTAAAGAAACGGTCGCTTAAAATATTCTCCATTTACGTATGGGCGCTTGGAGCCATCATTTTATGCATGCAGTACACAGGAAAGTTTTAAGGATTGTATCATTTCCTCCTTGAAAAACAGGCGAAAAGCCGCATTTTCAAGGGAGAAATGCAGGCGTTTGCCCGCTATTTATACACGTCGAAAAAAAGTTGGAATTTGACGAAAAAAAAAGGCAAAAAACCTATTCCCAAACCGATTTTTTTTTAGTATTATACCTTCGTAAGCTTCTTTAGATTTATATAATTTCTGACAATAAAAATAGGGAAGGCAAATGGTGCGCCACCGGTTTCCGGTTCTAGTGGGTTCGATTCCCACCCCGAAATTTTTTGATGAACGACTTAAAAAATTTCGAGGGTGGGCAGCGACTACGCATAAAAACTGCCCTCAAACGGAGGGACGGAAATGTTAAAAAAGAGAGATTTCTCAGATTGTTTTTCTCTTTATGAACAAATGACGCATCCAGATGTCTTCCCTTTCGTGCGCCATAAAGTAGATTCATATGAAGAATATGTATTCATTACTAAGCAAACGATCGAGGCAGAAGAAGCTGGGGAACTGATTTCACGAACGATCCTGGACGAATGGGAAAATCCGATCGGTTGCATTTCTTTATACGACATTGAAAATGGTGCAGGTTTCTTAGGCACATGGCTTGGCAAGTCTTATCATGGAAAAGGATATAATGCAATCGCAAAAGACGCTTTCTTTAAAGAGCTTTTCTTTGAGCTCGGACTGGAGACGGTCTTCATGCGAATCCGCAAAAAAAATATCCGTTCGATCAAAGCTGCTGAAAAGCTTCCTTATGCCGTCAATGCCAATGATACAAGAAAGTCCCTTTATGATCAGATCAATCATGAAGGAGATATCTTCGATTTGTTCGAAATCCCTAAAGATTTGTACACCTTTCATATCCTTAGGCAGCATGATGATGACGAACAGCAATTACTCGAAGCATAAAAATTTGCTTATCTTTTCATATATAGGACGGGAGCTTCCAAAATTGGATAGCTCTTTTTCCCGTTTTCAAGAGTTGCACCGAAAAGAATGTTGCAATTCCCTATTCTTTTTAAGGATATTTTTTTATAATGAATACAATTGACCAATTCAACGATATATTCAAAGCGTCATTGAAAGGATTTAATCATGAAAAAAATATTGGCTTTTCCCGTGCAACTTACCGTGCTGCTCGTCATTTGCAAGCTCGGCTATTATTTGGCTGACTTATGTCATTTACCCATCCCAGGCAATGTCATCGGCATGATTTTATTATTCATTTTATTACAAACGAAGGTTTTAAAGGTCGAGTGGATTGAACTGGCTTCAGGATTCTTAGTGAAGCACCTCGCCTTTTTCTTTATTCCCATTTCCATCAGTTTAATGACCATGGGATGGCTATTTATTGAATTCGGTTTTCCTTTGGCACTTACACTTGGAGTCAGCTTGATTTTCGGATTCATCGTTTCCGCATGGACCGTTCAGAAATTTTCTCAAAGAGGAGAGGTCAATCAGCATGACAGCGCTAATCACACCTTATAGCATCTTGATAACTCTCCTTGCCTATTATATGGGACGGAAATTATATGCCAAACGCCCATCACCTTTTACAACGCCTGTATTTTTCAGTACTATCACCATCATTCTCATCTTATTGGCCACCGGTTTGGATTTTGATGATTATTCCCCAGCAAAGGATATCATCTCCTATTTCCTCGGTCCTGCAACCGTCGCCTTGGCTGTTCCGCTTTATAAAAATAGAAGGATAATCGTTAAATATGCGATACCGGCGATTAGCGGGATGATATTGGGCCTTATGGTCACCTTGGCCATCGCCTTCACCATTGCACATGCCTTTTCACTGCCGCAATTCATCCTTCAAGGCTTGGCGGTTAAGTCGATAACCGTGCCAATCGCGGTGGAAATCACCGAGCTTTATGGCGGTGATTCCAATATATCGGCAGCCTTCGTCATTTTGACCGGTGTGCTGGGAACGATGATCGCTCCGAAAATGATGGATAAATTGAACATTACTATGCCCTTTGCCCGCGGTATCGCATATGGGACCATCGCTCATGGTCTTGGAACGGCGCAAGCGGCTCAGGAGAGCGAGTTTACCGGAGCTGTTGCCGGTGCGGCCATGGCGATTGCAGGTATCCTGATTTCATGCTTCTTTCCTGTCATCAGCCATTTCCTTTAAATAAAAATAACCGCAACGCCAATGACGTTGCGGTTATTTTTATGGTTAATTCTTCTTCAGGTCTTCGTATAAACGCCTTAAAATATGTGTTTTATAAAGCTCGAGCTTTTTCTTCTCGATTGGGTGATAGCTTATCCCTCCGGCTTTTAATTGCTGGATGAACCACCCCTTGGAATATTCATAAGCCATACTGCCCCCTCCTCTGTTCAAGAAATAGATATGCTTCAAGGAGGGGATTGATACTTATTTTTTTGCTGTCATGACTTCAAGTAATAAATCATACATTTCTGAAGCGGTCTTGAATGGACGTTTTTGACGCATTTTCTCCTGATATGCACCGGATTGATCGACCAATTCTGCTAGTGTGTCTTTGAAAACCCGATCATTCAACTCTTCTTCTTGAAGGACCTTACAAAATCCCTGTTTTTCAAAGCTGGATGCATTGAGGATCTGATCTCCACGTGATGCATTTGCACTTAGGGGGATCAACAGCATCGGCTTTTGCAAACCAAGGAATTCAAAAATTGAATTGGATCCAGCCCTTGACACGACCACATCTGCAGCCGCCAGAAGGTCGAATAACTCCTCATGGACGAATTCGAATGGTGCGTATCCTGGTTGTTTCAATTCCGTTTTCACATGTCCTTTTCCACAAATGTGAATGATCTGGTATTCCTTTAATAAGACATCGAGATTATCAGTGATCAAGTTATTGATTTTCACTGCCCCAAGGCTGCCGCCCATGACGAGCAACACCGGTTTTTTGCTTGTAAACCCGCAGAATGCCTTGCCGGCAGAAGCGTTTCCCTTGAAAATTCCATCCCGCAATACAGCCCCCAGATACATCGCCTTATCATGTGGAAGGCCTTTTTCGGTTTCCTGGAAGGTCGTGAATATTTTTGATGCAAGTGGCATGGCAATTTTATTCGCAAGTCCAGGAGTATAATCCGATTCATGTATGGCGATCGGAATCCTCAGCATCCTCCCTGCCAAAACGACGGGAACGGAAACGAATCCACCTTTAGAGAAGATGAAATCGGGCTTTTCCTTTTTTAAAATTTTCCTTGCATCAAAAATCCCTTTTATGACCCTGAAAGGATCTTTCATATTTTCAATGGAAAGATACCGACGGAATTTCCCAACGGAAATCGTTTCATAACGCACCTCGGGAAATTCCTTTTCGATAATATCTTTTTCGATGCCTTTTTTTGAACCAATATAGGTAACATCCCAATCCTGCTTGAGGAATTCTGGGATGATTGCTGCATTAACTGATACATGACCGGCAGAACCGCCACCGGTAAACACTATTTTCTTAGTCAATATTTCCACCTTCCAAACTTAAAAAGTCACTTTGCATCCATATTACCATATATCCTTGCCATTAATAACTTGAAAAAGCATTTATGTGGATCTCGCTTCCTTTAATCATCAATAATTTTTCCTTTTTCAGCATGGATATATTATAATCTTAGTATTCTACAATACTACAAGATACATTGGAGGAGTAATACATTGCAAGAAGTTTCTAAATCACTAAATCAATTCGATGGAATCGATGCCTGGACCCAATTAGGAATTACAATCGGCATTTTCCTAATCTTTCTTTTACTTCGGAAAGTGTTCACTACATATATATTCAAATTCTTTCTTCGAATTGCTGAAAAACGAAAAATTGAATTTGCCGCCAACTTAATGCTCGCTTTGGAAAGGCCGGTAAGGTGGCTTATCGTATTAATCGGTGTCATTATTTCCTTGAACTATTTTCCGATTGACTCACCTTCGGATGAACTCAAATCAAAAATTTACAGATCGTTTTTTGTTTTCCTATTCTTTTGGACGATTTTCAATATCAGTTCGATCTTGACCATTTTATTTCCGAAGCTTGTAAGTAAATTCGGCCTGGAAGTTGACCAAATTGTCCTGCCGTTTTTCACAAAAATCATTAAATTGATCATCATCGCTTTTGGAGCATCCATCATTGCGGAAGAATGGGGATTCAATGTCGACGGATTTGTTGCAGGACTTGGCTTGGGCGGATTAGCTTTCGCTCTTGCTGCCAAGGATACCGTCAGCAATTTCTTCGGAGGAATCGTCATCGTTACCGAGAAGCCATTCACCATAGGCGATTGGATCAAAACCCCCAGTGTGGAAGGCACGATTGAAGACATCACGTTCCGAAGCACCAAAGTGCGGACCTTTGCCCAGGCGCTCGTTACCGTACCGAATGCGACCCTCTCGAACGAACCGATCATCAACTGGTCCAAGATGGGGAAACGCCAAATCGCCTTCCATTTGGGTGTGAACGTTACAACCCCAAAGGAAAAGCTGGAAAATGTCATTAAAGACATCGAGACTATGCTGATCGAGCACAAAGAAGTGCATCCGGAAACGATACTCGTCAAATTTGATGAATTCAGTCATTCCGGTTTCAATCTCTATCTTTACTTCTTTACCAATGCAACTGACTTTGGCGGATATTTATCCATCAAGGAAGACGTCAACTTTAAAATAATGGAGATACTCGAACGAGAAGAAGTCCAAATCGCCATTCCTTCCCAAGCCTTCATTATCCAAAAAGACTCAAATGTAGAAGCGATGAACGAATTTGAATCGATGCGCGACTGACAAAAAGACTTGCCCTAAATCGGCAAGTCGTAGCTCTTGTAAGCCAAAAGGCTTCGGAAGTCTCATTCCGAAACCTTTTGGCTTTTCGAATTCGAGATATGAATGAGTGGTACTCACTTTTTTCCCTCTTTTACTTCGCATAGATAATCTTTTAAACTAGTCATGATATTACCGAGTCATTCTTGAAGAGGTACAGAACTCCTGCAGGAAATGCGTGTCCACGCGAGACACCGCAGGCTAAAAGACGAGGAGGCTCACGGACCGCCCGCGGAAAGCGAGCACTCGCAGTGACATGAAACGTTCATCATACAAATCATCACACTGGGAGCAAGCAGGCTGCCAGTTTCGTATTCACGCAGAGTGAAGTGGAACGGAGGGTGCGAGACTCCTGCGGGAAATGCGTGTCGACGGTGAGACACCGCAGGCTAAAAGCCGAGGAGGCTCACGGACCGCCCGCGGAAAGCGAGCACTCGCAGTGAAACGAAAGGTTCATCATCCAAATCATCAAACTGGGAGCAAGCAGGCTGCCAGTTTCGTATTCACGCAGAGTGAAGTGGAACGGAGGGTGCGAGACTCCTGCGGGAAATGCGTGTCGACGGTGAGACACCGCAGGCTAAAAGCCGAGGAGGCTCACGGACCGCCCGCGGAAAGCGAGCACTCGCAGTGAAACGAAAGGTTCATCATCCAAATCATCAAACTGGGAGCAAGCAGGCTGCCAGTTCTTTGTTCTCACGCATAGTGGAATGGAACGGTCAGATTTTATAAAACTAAAATCGAATTGTCTACATTCAGAGACTTGCCCTTAATCGGCAAGTCTTTTTTATTGCCAAATAAACTTAAAAACATCACACCATTATGTGATATAATCTTTTCATTGTGTTTACAATTAAAAATTAGATATA
>NZ_PHNG01000674.1:0-11778 GCF_002803435.1 Bacillus sp. mrc49
CCTCCTCGATAATTATGATGATTTGACTCAGGGCATGGATGATCAGCGTAAAAGCAGCATCAACAGCTTGGTCACTTCACTTCTTGATAAATGGGCAAGGGATAATGGCGTTTTCTTTAAACGGGTATCCTCGGAACGATTCATTGCTATCTTCAATGAACATATCCTGCAGCAATTGGAAAAGGGGAAATTCTCGATCCTGGATGAAATCAGGGAAACGACAGCCAAGCAAAACGTACCATTGACCTTGAGCATAGGTGTCGGCTCCGCCGTATCATCACTGCCGGAACTAGGCTCGCTCGCGCAGTCCAGCCTGGATTTGGCACTTGGACGGGGCGGTGATCAGGTCGCGATCAAGCAGTCGAATGGTAAAGTGAAATTCTATGGCGGGAAGACCAATCCGATGGAAAAACGCACAAGGGTCCGTGCACGAGTCATTTCCCATGCATTGAAGGATATCGTCCTTGATAGCGATAAGGTCATTGTCATGGGCCATAAAAACCCGGATATGGACGCAATCGGTTCAGCGATCGGCATCTTGAAGGTCGCACAGATGAATGAACGGGAAGGGTATATCGTCATTAACACCCAACAGCTGGATAGCAGTGTCCTTCGGTTAATGGAAGAAATCAAGAATAAAGAAGACCTGTATGCCCGTTTCATAACGCCGGATGAAGCGTTTGAAATGATCACGGATGAGACATTGCTTGTGGTGGTCGATACGCATAAACCTTCGATGGTGATTGAGGAACGGTTATTGAATAGGATCGATAAGGTAGTCGTCATTGACCATCATCGCCGTGGTGAAGAATTCATCAAGAATTCATTGCTCGTCTATATGGAGCCGTATGCTTCTTCAACAGCCGAGCTTGTAACGGAGCTGCTTGAATACCAGCCGAAGCGCTCGAAGATTGATATGCTGGAATCGACCGCGCTCCTTGCCGGTATCATCGTCGATACAAAAAGCTTCACATTGAGGACTGGTTCCCGTACCTTTGATGCAGCGTCCTATTTAAGGGCGCATGGGGCCGATACTGTTCTCGTCCAGAAATTCTTGAAGGAAGATGTGGACACATACATTAAACGGTCGAAGCTCATTGAAGAAGTGATCTTTTATAAAAAAGGAATTGCCATTGCCTCGGCTAAAACCGACCAGATCCACAATCAGGTGCTCATTGCCCAGGCTGCCGATACCCTATTGACGATGGACGGTGTCGTTGCTTCCTTCGTCATGGCTAAGCGATCTGATGATACGGTGGGCATCAGTGCACGCTCCCTCGGGGATATCAATGTCCAGGTGATCATGGAAATGCTGAATGGAGGCGGGCACTTGACGAATGCCGCCACCCAGCAGGCATGCTCGATCGAAGAAGCGGAAAGCCGGTTAAAAGCGGCAATAGACGAATATTTAGAAGGGGGACAAAGAGAATGAAGGTAATATTTCTAAAAGATGTTAAAGGTAAAGGGAAAAAAGGGGAAGTTAAAAATGTTGCGGATGGATATGCACATAATTTCCTGATCAAGCAAGGATTGGCTGTTGAAGCAAATAATACAAATGTAAAAACGCTGGAAGCACAGAAGAATAAAGAACAATCACTCGCTGCCGAAGAGCTTCAGCAAGCTGAAGACCTGAAAGTGCAACTGGAGAAATTGACAGTCGAGTTATCCGCCAAAGCGGGTGAGGGCGGCCGTTTATTCGGTTCGATCACGACAAAGCAAATCGCATCGGAGCTTCAGAAAAAACATGGCATCAAGCTTGATAAACGCAAGATGGAGCTTGCTGACGGCATCCGTTCTTTAGGACATACGAAGCTGCCCGTCAAGCTTCACCCTGAAGTCACGGCGACATTGACTGTACATGTAAAAGAAATTAACTAATTTTAGCTGTTTCATATCTGTGAAAAATTGATAAAATAGAGTTAGACGAAAAATGTGATTGGGCATGTAGTCCTTTCACTTTTTTCTTTTGGCTAGAAACGTATAAGCTAGCAAAAAAGGTATCCTCTTAGAATGGGAGGTTTTAAGATATGATAGAACAATTTCAAGATAGGATCCCCCCTCAAAATATAGAAGCCGAACAGGCAGTGCTGGGAGCCATTTTTCTAGAGCCATCTTCATTGACCGTTACTTCGGAAGTTTTGATTCCGGAGGATTTTTACAGAAGCTCGCATCAAAAGATTTTTAATGTGATGCTTAATTTGAATGACGAAGGCAAAGCTGTCGATTTGATCACGGTGACGGAAGAACTGGCTGCGACAAAAAACCTTGAAGAAGTTGGCGGTGTATCTTATTTAAGTGAATTGGCCGGGTCGGTCCCTACCGCGGCCAATATTGAATATTATGCCCGCATCGTCGAGGAGAAGTCTTTGCTCCGCCGTTTGATCAGGACAGCGACCAACATCGCCCAGGAAGGCTACAGTCGCGAGGACGAGGTCGAGGAGCTGCTCGGGGAAGCAGAAAAAACGATCATGGAAGTGGCCCAACGTAAAAATTCCGGGTCTTTCCAAAATATTAAAGATGTATTGGTTGCGACGTACGATAACATAGAAATTCTGACCAACCGTAAAGGTGATGTCACGGGAATACCGACAGGGTTTGCTGAACTGGATCGAATGACGGCAGGATTCCAACGTAATGACCTCATTATAGTGGGTGCCCGTCCCTCTGTAGGTAAAACGGCATTTGCCTTGAATATCGCTCAAAACGTTGCGACCAAAACGGAGGAAAATGTAGCGATTTTCAGTCTTGAAATGGGTGCAGAGCAGCTCGTTATGCGTATGCTCTGTGCCGAAGGAAACATAAACGCCCAGAACTTACGGACAGGTTCCTTGACCGATGAGGATTGGCGCAAGCTTACGATGGCGATGGGAAGCTTGTCCAATGCCGGCATTTATATCGATGATACGCCAGGCGTGAGGATCGGTGAAATTCGCTCAAAATGCCGCCGTCTGAAACAGGAACATGGCCTTGGCATGATCTTGATCGATTACCTGCAGTTAATTCAAGGCGATGGTCGTTCAGGCGACAACCGTCAGCAGGAGGTATCCGAGATTTCACGTTCACTCAAAGCGCTCGCTCGTGAACTTAAAGTCCCAGTCATCGCCCTTTCCCAGCTATCCCGGGGAGTGGAGCAGCGCCAGGATAAGCGCCCGATGATGTCTGATATCCGGGAATCGGGGAGTATCGAGCAAGATGCCGATATCGTCGCATTCTTATACCGTGATGATTATTATGATAAAGAATCCGAGAACAAAAATATCATTGAAATCATCATAGCGAAACAGCGTAATGGCCCGGTAGGAACGGTTTCACTTGCCTTCGTGAAAGAGTACAATAAATTCGTTAACCTCGAACGGCGATTCGATGATGATTCGATGTCGCCCGGGGCATAGGGAACAGCCCGCCATAAAACATGGCGGGCTGTTTTACGTTTGGTTGATGGGACCGGAAATTAACCGCACCGCGAAAACAACCTTATTTTTAGATGCAGCATGTAATAATACAATTCGTCTCTTGAAAAAGGGGTGCACTGTGATAATAATAAAAGCGAGTGCAGGGAATAATACGGAGATAATCCAAAACCAATCAGGCCGGGAATGCAGTCGCTTGCCCTTTTTTTTACGAACAAATTATTTTTAAAAATGTGTAATGTTCGGATTTTGTATTGACTTCACCTTTGGATTATTGATAAAATAGGTTTGTTTGATAAGAACCGGTTATTGATCGGTATTACGGAACCTTTGGAGGTGCTTTATTCAGATGTCATCAGTTGTAGTAGTCGGTACACAATGGGGAGACGAAGGTAAAGGTAAAATAACAGATTTTCTATCCCAGAATGCGGAAGCCATTGCTCGCTATCAAGGCGGGAACAATGCAGGGCATACAATAAAATTTAATGGTGTTACTTATAAACTGCATTTAATTCCGTCAGGGATTTTTTATAGTGATAAAATTTGTGTCATTGGAAATGGTATGGTGGTCGATCCGAAAGCTCTTGTAGAGGAGCTTGCTTATTTGCATAGCCATGGAGTGAGTACGGATAATCTTCGTATTTCGAACCGTGCCCATGTCATTCTTCCTTATCATATCAAATTGGATGAAGTCGAAGAAGATCGTAAAGGCGCCAATAAGATTGGAACGACAAAAAAAGGGATCGGCCCTGCTTATATGGACAAGGCTGCCCGTAACGGAATCCGGATGGCCGACCTTTTGGACCGTGAAATTTTCGAGGAAAAACTATCTCATAATCTTGTCGAAAAAAATCGTATGTTCGAACGTTTTTATGAGACGGAAGGTTTCAAAATCGAAGAAATCTTGGAAGAATACTATGAGTACGGACAACAAGTGCAGAAATATGTTTGCGATACATCCGTTGTATTGAATGATGCACTTGATGAGGGGAAACGGGTATTATTCGAAGGGGCACAAGGAGTCATGCTTGATATTGATCAAGGAACATATCCATTCGTCACTTCATCCAATCCGGTTGCAGGCGGCGTTACGATCGGTTCTGGCGTAGGTCCTACGAAAATCAACCATGTGGTCGGTGTATGTAAAGCATATACAAGCCGTGTGGGCGATGGTCCTTTCCCGACGGAATTACATGATGAAATCGGTAACCAAATCCGTGAAGTGGGCCGTGAATATGGCACAACTACAGGCAGGCCGCGCCGTGTGGGCTGGTTTGACGCTGTTGTCGTCCGCCATGCACGCCGTGTCAGCGGAATCACCGACCTATCATTGAACTCGATTGACGTGCTATCAGGTCTTGATACGGTCAAAATCTGTGTCGCTTATGAATACAAAGGCGAAGTTATTCATGAGGTGCCAGCGACGTTGAAAGCGACCGGTGAATGTAAGCCAGTTTATGAAGAGCTTCCAGGCTGGTCAGAAGACATCACAGGATGCAAATCACTGGACGAGCTTCCAGATAATGCTCGTCACTATGTTGAGCGTGTATCACAATTAGTGGGCATTCCTTTGACGACTTTCTCTGTCGGTCCTGACCGCAACCAAACAAATATCGTGAGAAGCCCTTGGCGTCTAGCGTAATTTTTCATGAAAATGGAGCTGGCTTTTTGGCCGGCTCTTCTTCATGATTACGGCTGAAATGGAAGCGGAAGAAGGGGAAAATAATAAATATTATTTTATTTTAAAAAAACTATTGCCTAAACTCTATAATTCGTGATATTATCATAAGCGTCGTCACAATAATACGACGAAGCGAAACATAGTGACATTCGTTAGTACGAGCCATTAGCTCAGTTGGTAGAGCATCTGACTTTTAATCAGAGGGTCGAAGGTTCGAATCCTTCATGGCTCACCATTTTTTTTCGGCCCATTGGTCAAGCGGTTAAGACACCGCCCTTTCACGGCGGTAACACGGGTTCGAATCCCGTATGGGTCACTTCTTTATTTCATATCTTTACTGGTCCCGTGGTGTAGCGGTTAACATGCCTGCCTGTCACGCAGGAGATCGCGGGTTCGATTCCCGTCGGGACCGCCATTTTATTTTTAGCTTTGAAATGGAATATTTGGCTCAGTAGCTCAGTCGGTAGAGCAAAGGACTGAAAATCCTTGTGTCGGCGGTTCGATTCCGTCCTGAGCCATCCTTATTGAAAACGCCCTTGCTAGAGGGCGTTTTTTTGCTATATCATCGTATTGTAAATGAAGCTTTGTTAATAGTTTGTTATCGATTTGTAATATACCAATTTAAACCAAATCGCAAAAAACGCGCCTTCACCCTTAGTGGGCTTATATCCTTCGCTTCAGGTGTCTATTCCACCCCCTTCTTTGCAGAGATATCCATTGGTACTTGTTGTCACCATTTATACAGTTCTATTACAATATGAAGTCTATTTCTTGTTTTTTTTCTTCTTATGATAGAGTTATGAGTGGAAAAATATTATGAAATCAGTCATGGACACAGGTATTTAAATTGAACTAATAAATCTTAACATACATTTGATTAGTTTCTTAATTGGTGACTGAGCCGTTAAGGAGGACCTTATATGTTTAGCTTAAAGGGGAGAGGAATCACCCTGCTGCTGGTATCCGTCGTATTTATGCTTGCAGTGAATCGGGTGACGGCTGCAGGGCTCTCGGATACTGCAACCATTCACCATGTTTATCTTGACGATGAGTTCGTGGGAAGCGTGACGGATGAAGGTAAGATAGAGCAGATCGTTGCGGATAAGGTAGAGAAAGCACAGGAAGACTATCCTGATTATACATTCGATAAGGAGTCTCAAGTGACGTTTGTCCCTGAAGAGGTATTTGAGGAAGAAGTGAAAGAGGATCAGGCTGTTAAGGAAATATCCGATCGGTTGGATATTAAGGCAAAAGCGTATGAAATCGATATAGATCATCAAACGGTCGCTTATGTCCCATCAAAGGATGATGCGGAGGAAGTGTTGAAAAAGCTCACCTTGCTCTATGTTGATGAAGCGGAATACGAAGAATATGAATCGGCTAAAAATGAGGACGGCAATTCGAGTGAATCGTTAAAGGAACCAGGAAGTAAAATCCTAGACATCGAATTTTCGCGTCCAGTTACGTTTAAAGAGACAATGGCCGATCCAGATGAAATCATGACTGTCGATAAAACCATGGCCGTGCTCAAAGAAGGCAAGAAGGAAAAGGTTATCTATGAGGCTAAGGAAGATGATGACCTGGAGTCGATTGCTGCGAGCCATGATATGGACGCGGGTCAACTATTGGAGCTCAACCAAAGCCAGAATGAAGGCAAGGACCTTAAGGAGGGCGATCGTCTCGTCGTGACGGAGCTTATGCCTTATGTGAACGTAATGGTGGAAAGGGAAGTATATGATGAAGAACGGATTCCTTTTGAAAAGAAGGTTCAGGAGGATGATGAACTGCCCAAGGGAGAGGTAATCATTGAACAAGCGGGCAATGATGGAATCGAGGCCTTCACTTATAACGTTTCCGAAACGAATGGTAAAAAAGTCAGTGAAACGATCGTGGAAAAAGAAATAACGGAAAAGGCGAAAACGGAAATCATCAAAAAAGGCACGAAGGTCATTCCTTCGCAAGGAAGCGGCACATATGCGTGGCCTGCAGACGGGGGCTATATCTCCAGCAAGCAAGGGCAACGATGGGGAAAACTCCATAAGGGAATTGATATCGCCCGTCCATCCACGAGGACGATCACGGCAGCTGATCATGGAATTATTGAATCGGCAGGAAACTCCGGCGGGTATGGAAATAAGATAACGATCAACCACAACAATGGATATAAGACCGTGTATGCCCACCTCGATTCAATTGGTGTTAAAGCAGGACAAAAGATTGAAAAGGGTGCGAAAATCGGCATGATGGGGTCAACAGGGAACTCGACCGGCGTCCATCTCCATTTTGAAGTATATAAAAACGGGTCGCTTGTAAATCCGCTAAACTATATAAGTCAGTAATTGATGGAAGTCTTCGAAAAATATTCGAAGGCTTCTTCTGCTTCATACATAGATGAGAATAATAGGAAAAAGGTGATTTAATGCCTATAAAATGATAAAGTATAATAGATACAATTTGCTTTCATTCAGGTGTTCATGCCCCTTTATTGGGTATATATATATAACTTTTGCCGATCGATGCTGCTAGATTGGCGCAGGCAGAAGGAAAAGTGGATAAAAGTCCCGGATAAGGACACGGTTTTTAATAGATTCAGGTTAGTTATTAAAAAGGAGATAAGCATATGGATAAGAAAATTCTGGTAGTGGACGATGAAAAGCCAATTGCTGATATATTGCAATTCAATCTGAAAAAAGAAGGCTATGAAGTTTTTTGTGCTTATGATGGCAATGAAGCCCTCAAAATGGTGGAAGAACGCCAGCCTGATTTGATCTTGCTTGATATCATGCTGCCGCAGCGCGATGGCATGGAGGTTTGCAGGGAAGTAAGGAAGAAGTATGAAACGCCGATCATCATGCTGACTGCCAAGGATTCAGAGATTGATAAAGTCCTGGGCCTGGAGCTTGGTGCAGATGACTACGTGACAAAACCATTTAGCACCCGGGAAATAATCGCTCGCGTCAAGGCGAATTTAAGGCGTCAGCAAGCTGTCCCTGTCCCAGATCAAGATGTTAACGAACCGAAGGAAATCACGATAGGAACGCTCACGATCCACCCGGATGCCTATGTTGTATCCAAGCGGGGAGATACGATCGAATTAACTCACCGTGAGTTTGAATTGCTTCATTATTTGGCTAAGCATATCGGTCAGGTCATGACAAGGGAGCACTTATTGCAAACTGTTTGGGGCTATGATTACTTTGGTGATGTACGGACCGTCGATGTAACGGTCAGACGTCTTCGTGAGAAGATAGAAGACAACCCAAGCCATCCAGGCTGGATTGTAACTAGAAGAGGGGTCGGTTATTACCTGCGTAACCCTGAACAGGAGTAGTCCTTATGAAAAAGGTTGGTTTTTTTCGCTCGATTCATTTTAAATTTGTTCTGATTTATGTGCTGCTCATTTTCGTGGCGATGCAAATAATCGGGGTATATTTTGTTGGCGAATTGGAAGAGAATCTTGTCGGGAATTTCACGAAATCGATAAAGGGCCATGTTAACCTGCTCACCTATAGCATTGGTGAAGAAATGGAGCAAGAGCGGGGAGAGGAAGACCCGACCCTCGAAGAAGCCATCGATACGATACTGACAGACCGGGATAATTCATCCAATGATATATCTGAGGTCCGTGTTATCGACACCCGCAGCAGAAGGGTAATCGGAACCTCGGACCCCAGCAAGCAGGATATTGTCGGGAAAAAGACAACGGAGGTCCTCATCAAGAATACGCTCATCTATGGGAAAGAGGATAGTGACGTTTTCCGCGATCTTAAAACTGGAAGAAGGCTCTGGGTCCTTTCGACGCCGATTGAGGCAAATGGAGAGGTCATTGGAGCCGTCTATGTCATAGCCGAGATGGAAAATGTGTTTGAGCAGATGGATGAAATCAATAGCATCTTCATGACGGGTACGGCCATTGCCTTGGTCATAACCGCCATTTTGGGGATCCTGCTCGCAAGAACGATCACCCGGCCCATGTCGGATATGAGGAAACAGGCCCTGGTGATGGCAAAAGGGAATTTTTCCAGAAAAGTCAGGGTATATGGCGATGACGAAATTGGTCAGCTTGCCGTCACTTTCAATAATTTGACCAAAAAGCTTCAAGAGTCGCAATCAAGCACGGAAGGAGAGCGGCGCAAGCTATCATCCGTTCTTTCCAATATGACGGACGGCGTGATTTCGACGGACAGGCGGGGCCGGGTGAACTTGATTAATGAACCGGCGGCACAGCTTCTGAATATTTCGCGTGACACGGTCATGAACCAGCCGATCATTGAGGTATTGGGTCTTGAAGAAGAATATAAATTTGATGACTTACTGGAAGAACGCGAATCCGTCATCCTTGATTACAGCAAGAAGAATCGCCCGTTCATTTTGAGGGCGAACTTTTCGGTGATCCAAAAGGAAACGGGCTTCGTGAATGGTTTGATTACTGTTTTGCATGACATAACGGAGCAGGAAAAAATCGAGGGTGAACGCAGGGAATTCGTTGCCAACGTGTCCCATGAGCTGCGGACCCCGCTTACGACCATGAGGAGTTACCTGGAGGCATTGGCTGAAGGGGCATGGAAGGATGAGGAAATCGCTCCATCCTTCCTAAGTGTGACCCAAAATGAAACGGAGCGAATGATCCGGCTTGTCAATGACCTGCTGCAGCTTTCGAAAATGGACAGCAAGGATTACAGGCTTAAAACGGGCTGGGTCAATTTCAATAAATTCTATGACCATATCATCGATCGATTTGAAATGACGAAAAATGATGATATCACGTTTAAGCGCGATTTGCCTAAAGAAGCTTATTTCGTCGATATCGATGAGGATAAGATTACCCAGGTTCTTTATAATGTTATCTCCAACTCGTTGAAGTACTCACCTGAAGGCGGTCAAGTGACCTTTCGGGCCAGGGCTTCCGAAGGCTTCATCGTTGTAAGCATTACAGATCAAGGAGTGGGAATCCCCAAAAACGTCATTGATAAAATATTCGACCGGTTTTACCGTGTCGATAAAGCAAGGGCGCGGAACTTAGGCGGAACCGGCCTTGGCTTAGCGATCGCAAAAGAAATGGTCGTGGCGCATGGCGGGAAAATTTGGGCGGAAAGTGTGGATGGAAAAGGAACTACGGTATTCTTTACACTTCCTTACGAACAGGAAGAAGAGGATGATTGGTCATGAATTTTGAACGTGCAAAAAGCATAATACTGATTATATTGGTGGGGACGAGCATTTTCTTGACCTGGAGCATCTGGACGTATGAGCCTGAATATGATCAA
Source organism: Bacillus sp. mrc49 (assembly GCF_002803435.1). NCBI lineage: Bacteria > Bacillati > Bacillota > Bacilli > Caryophanales > Bacillaceae > Bacillus > Bacillus sp. mrc49. The sequence continues at coordinate 10,359 of NZ_PHNG01000674.1, forward strand.
TTGAGTCAATCGTCCGATTATATAAAGATAAAAAGCGATGTGGAGATCGTCAGTGATGTCATTAAACCGGTCAGTATCCTTTTTCATGGCAATGGGCAGCATTTCCAGACCTCCGACCCAATTGAAATAGGCAAGATGGAAAATGAATATACGCAATGGAGCTTTAAGGGTGTCAAAGAGATATCGGTAAAAAGGCTGCAAAGGAAATTCGATGACTTCGTCCATGAAGACGGATCGATTGAAATTCAATTTTCCGATGATGTCCCGATTTCCATCTATAAAACGTTATTGAACATTACCGATAAGGAAGTCCCTACTTTTTCCTTTGACCGGATTATCATAAAGCAAAGGGATATCGGTCAAAATCAGTCTGCCGTTTATTTTGTTTCATATGGTCAAGAGAAAATCTATCAAGGCATGGTGGATTCAAAAAAAATACAAGGTTTCATGAATAGGTATTATACGGGTTCTTACAATAAGCACCCTGAATACACAGCAGAAGTGATAAACAGCAAAAAGACGCTGTTCGTACCGGAAAAACCGGTGGAGATTAAAAGCTTTCAGTATTATATCGATAATTTGGATATAGCAAATCTGAAGAATGCATTATTTAATTTTCCTAAGTATGTGCGCCAGGAATCGGTTTCGGTCGGCGATGAATACACGGATGGAACAAGGCTGATGACGATCAACAAGGAAAATTACCTGATTTCTTATATCAATCCGGGACAAAAGAACAAGTTTGTTGGCAGTTCGAGTGATCTTCTGCAAAAAAGCATAGATTTCATCAATGATCATGCTGGCTGGGAGGATAACAACTACCGCTACGCCTATATGTCGGAGACTGAGCAACGGGTGGTTTTCCGGTTATTCGTAAACGGTTATCCTGCCTTCAATGAATATGGAATGACTGAAATCGAACAAATCTGGGGCAAGGAAGAGATTTATAGCTATGAACGTCCATACTTTTCACTTGCCTCGGTTCTCCCATCAGAAGGATCATTGAAGACGTTAGCAAGCGGCAGGGAAGTATTGAATCAGTTGAAATCAAAGGATAATATCGATTTCAAGAACGTGGAGGACATCACGATCGGGTATAAACTGAATAAATCCCTTGATTCCAAGCTTGTCACCTTAGTCACCCTTGAACCGACTTGGTATTATCGGATCGGCAATAAATGGTTCATTGTGCCTTTTGAAGGAGATGCGGGAGGCGATCAAAGTGGATTGGAATAATACAAAGTCAATATTCATCATGGTTTTCTTCGTTTTGAATATTTTTCTTCTTTATCAATTCCTTGAAAAAATCAATGACTACCAATATGAAAATTTCGCGGAATCCTCAACCGAAGAGCTTTTGAAGGAAGATGATATTTCAATAGAAGTCCCTCTTCCGAAACAAAAGCTGAAGGACCAATTC
>NZ_PHNG01000675.1:0-7894 GCF_002803435.1 Bacillus sp. mrc49
CTTATTCAGACTCCGTTAATTCATTCGTTATATCGTGGTCTTTTTTCACTTCAGCCAACCAAGCGGGATATTCCTCCTGCAATCGCTCAGTGATAAGCGTTTCTTTAATCGCATCTTTGCTATCTTCCAGATTCGCTTTTTTCGCTTCCTTCTTTCCAGTGACTTTAATGATATGGTAGCCATATTCGGTTTTGACCGGTTCACTGACCTTGTCCACATCAAGATCGAAGGCAACATCCTCAAATTCGCCGACCATATCACCTTTTCCAAAATACCCTAAGCTGCCGCCTTTACTCGCCGTTTGCGTATCGGTAGAATACTCGGCGGCCAGTTTGGCAAAGTCGCCGCCATCCGCAAGTTCTTTTGCAACTTTTTTAGCCGTTTTTTCGTCTTCGACTAAAATATGGCTAGCCTCGACTTGCTCCGCTTGTGTAAAGGTATCTTTATTGTCTTCGAAATAGGTGCTGATTTCATCATCTGTCACGGTAATTCGCGGTTCGACCAGCTTTCTCGTTTGCAGATAAACAACGATATCCTTTTTCAAGGCGTCCATGGAAGATCCGCTTGCTTCCAATTGCTCTTTGAACGCTGCCTCATCGCCATAGGATGCAACCATGTTATCGATTTCCTTCTGGATCTCTGCATCCTTTATTTTTATTCCCGCTTTTTTCGCTTCCAATTCGATCAACTTATTCGTGATCAAAAGGTCTAATGTATCTGCTCCATATCCTGCAACAAGGGCATCGTGCAGCTCATCCTCATTGATTTTCTTGCCGTCGATGCTCGCCACTGTCTTACCCATCGACGATACCATCGCAAATGCCATGATACCGGCAATGATTAGAATGGACCCTGCCCAAACATATGCCTTCGTGCTTCTAAATAGTTTCATGGATACTCTCCCTCAATTTTTCTATAATGATAGTGATTAAATATTAATTAATCCTTAAGATAAACTGCCCGCGGGCTATATGAACCAACCAGTCATTATACTAACATACTTATCTTCCCACTAATATTTTTGTGCCTTTCGGATTCTCCCCGTTTGCATACGAAAAAAAGCATGGTGTAACGGGACATCTCCCTTACTCCATGCTTTTTCGTTTGTTATTTACGATGCATCTTGAATTCGAGAAAGAGTTCATTATAGCGTGCCAAGTTTTTCTTCCCGAGGTTTTCATACACTTCAAGCTTCTCTGTCAGTTCTGGTGATGGATAGAAGCGTTCATCCTTCACCACTTCTTCTGGCATATATTTCAGCGCTTCTTTATTAGGTGTCGAATAGCTTACATATTCGGCATTCTGCGCAGCTACTTCAGGGTCAAGCATGAAGTTGATGAACTGGTGGGCAGCATCGACATTTTTGGTCGTTCTCGGAATGACCATATTATCAAACCAAAGATTCGACCCTTCCTCCGGAACCACGTATTCGAGATCTTCATTTTCAGCCATGATTTCGGAAGCCACTCCCGACCATACAAGGCCAATCGCCGCTTCCTGGGCCTCCAAAAGCATGCGGCTTTCATCCCCGACGATCGCTTTAATGTTAGGAGTGAGCGCATCGAGCTTGGTCTTCGCCTCTTGAAGGTGAGCTTCATCGGTATCGTTCAATGAATAGTTCAAGGAGTTCAGACCCATGCCCATGACTTCCCTGGCTCCATCCGTCAGGAGGATTTCATTTTTTAAATCCTTATCCCAGAGATCGGCCCAGGCTGTGATCTTTTTCCCGCCGAGCATCTTGGAATTGTAAACAATGCCAACGGTCCCCCAGAAATAAGGGACGGAATATTTATTCCCCGGATCGAATGGCAGATCGATGAATCGTTCGTCAATATTTTTCAAATTCGGTAGCTTGGAATGATCCAAGGGAACCAATAAGTCTTCCTGCCTCATTTTATCAATCATATATTCAGACGGAATGGCAATATCATAAGTCGTACCGCCCTGTTCGATTTTCGTCATCATCGCCTCATTGGAATCGAACGTCTCATAAATGACCTTGATGCCCGTTTCTTCTTCAAAACGGTCGATCAGGTCGGCATCGATATAATCTCCCCAATTATAAATGGTGAGTGTATTGCTGCTCGTAAAACCTTGTGAAGAATTCAGCTTGGATATCGCATATAATAGCAAAGCGGATACAAGGGCAATGACTAAAAACAATTGGATGAGCTTTTTCATCGTTTCCCCCCCATTCCCGTCTGCCTAACTCGCTGGGTGATGAAGTAATAAACGATGACCAGCAGCAATGTCACGACAAACAGCAGAGTCGATAACGCATTGATATTCAATGAAATCCCGCGGCGGGCCAATGAATAGATTTCCACGGAAAGAGTGGAGAATCCGTTGCCGGTCACGAAAAATGTCACCGCAAAATCATCAAGTGAATAAGTGAGTGCCATGAAGAATCCCGCAAAGATACCTGGCAAAATGTACGGTAGGACGACCTTCGTCAATACATCCCACCGACTTGCCCCTAAATCATGCGCCGCATCGATCAGGGTTGGGCTCATTTCCTGAAGCTTAGGCAGGACAAGCAGCACAACGATCGGGATGCTGAAGGCGATATGCGACAGCAGCACCGAGTAGAAACCAAGCTTGATTCCGGCCATCGTGAAAAGAATCAGGAAGGAAGCACCGATGATAACATCAGGACTGACAATCAATACGTTATTCAGTGACAATACCGTATTCTTTGCCTTGCTGCTCGTAAAGGACCGAATCCCGATCGCTCCAATCACCCCTATGATCGTGGCGATGAGAGCCGATAATAACGCAATGACAAGTGTATTCAATACGATGATCAGCAGCCTTGTATCTTTGAAGAGCTCCTTGTACCACTCCATGGTGAATCCTTTAAAGTCATACATCGTTCCACCGCTGTTGAACGAATAAAACACTAAAAAGAAAATCGGTGCATAGAGTATGAGAAAAATTAAAACGAGAAACGCCTTTGATAATGGCGATAATTTATTGCTCATTTTACACACCCTGCTTTCGGTTACCCGTTACAAACATAATCAGGAACATGATAATAATCAAAAACACAGCAATCGTCGAGCCCATTCCCCAATCCTGGGTCACGAGAAAATGCTGTTCAATCGCCGTACCAAGCGTGATGACACGGTTACCTGCAATCAACCTTGTAAGCATGAACAATGAAAGCGCCGGGATGAAGACGACTTGGCATCCCGTCTTTACACCATCAAGCGTCAAAGGGAAAATGACGCGGCGAAATGTCATCCACCGGGACGCACCAAGGTCATTGGCCGCATCCAAAAGGGTGGGATTCAGTTCATCCAGCGCATTGAAGATCGGCAGGATCATGAATGGGATGAAGATATAAACCGAAACGAAGATGAAGCTGAAATCAGTAAAAAGAATTTGCTGACTGCCGATACCGATTACCTCGAGAAAACCATTCGCCACACCATATGTGCCAAAAATCCCAATGAAGGCATAAGCTTTCAAGAGTAGGTTGATCCAGGAGGGGACGATGATCAGTAAAAGCCACAGCTGCTTGTGCTTGGTTTTCGTTAACAACAAAGCGGTCGGGTACGCGACCAAAAGTGATATGGCCGTAATCAGGAAGGCATACCAAAATGAGCTCAGTGTCATTTTTAAATAAACGGGTGTAAAGAACTTCTGATAGTTTACCAAGGATAGATTTCCTTCGATGTCAAAGAAGGAATAGTAAAGGATTAGCAGAATCGGTGCAATCACGAATAAGGCGATCCATAAGACATAGGGTATGAAGAAAATATTCTTTGATAGTTTATTCTGCATGGCTTTCCTCATCATGATACGCTTCCAGACGCTTATCGAATTCTTCTTCCGTCTCGCCCAATCGCATGACATGGATTGCTTCCGGATCGAAGTGCAGGCCTATTTCATCGCCAACGGTCGCCTTTTTGGTTGATTGGACAAGCCATTCATTTCCATCATGATCATAGCAGCTGATTTCATAATGAACACCGCGGAATAGCTGGGAATCGACCCGGACTTGAAGTTTTCCACGATCGACGGAGGTAATTTCCAAATCCTCCGGACGAATGACAATATCGACAGCTTCATTACTGTTCAATCCCTGGTCTACACATTCGAACTGCCTTCCGACGAACTCCACCAGGTAATCTTGGATCATTTTTCCTTTTACGATGTTCGACTCACCGATGAAATCGGCGACGAATCGATTCAGCGGTTCATCATAAATATCCGTAGGAGTCCCGCTTTGCTGGATCTTCCCTTTGTTAAGGACAAAGATCTCGTCTGACATCGCCAACGCCTCTTCTTGGTCATGCGTAACGAAGATGAACGTGATTCCAAGTCTTTGCTGGAGCTCACGCAATTCATATTGCATTTCAGTACGAAGCTTCAAATCAAGGGCAGATAGCGGCTCATCCAGGAGGATGACCTCAGGTTCATTGACAATCGCCCTGGCAATCGCGACCCGCTGCCGCTGTCCGCCGGACATTTCCCTGATCTCCCGTTTTTCATAGCCGTCCAAATTGACAAAACTGAGAGCTTCCTTCACCTTTTTTTCCACTTCCGAGTTTTTCATTTTTTTGATCCTCAAGCCGAAGGCCACATTTTCAAACACATTCAAATGGGGAAAAAGGGCATAATCTTGAAAAACCGTATTCACTTGCCTCTTATTGGCTGGTACATTATTGATCTTTTTTCCTTCAAAATAAATATCGCCTTTGGACGCTTCCGTAAATCCCGCAATCAAGCGAAGGATCGTTGTCTTCCCACAGCCGGAAGGACCCAGGAGCGTATAGAACTTCCCTCTCTCGATTTCAAAGCTTACGTTATCGAGTACTACCGTATCATCATCGAATTGCTTCGTAACCTGCTCAAAGCGTATTATATTCTCGTTAGCCATTGCTACTCCCCTCTTTCCATTACCATACTTATCTATCTTTACCCTAAACGGACGGTTGCATTTGTTTAAAAGCCTATAAATATGATTTCGTCACCACAAGCAGTAATTCGGAAGGACCCTCGAAATCGTTGACGATTTGATGTTCGTCAGAAGCATGGAAGTATATCGATTCCCCGGCATGTGCGAAATAGGAATGTGTGCCGAGCTTTACAATGACTCTTCCGCTCAATACATAACCGAACGTTTCCGATAAGGACGGCTCGAATTGTTTGAATTCGCTTTTTTCCTGAAGAGTGAGGCGAATCGGTTCCATTTCCTTCTCATTCGATTCGGGGACGAGCCACTGAATTTGATAGCCCCGTTCCTCATCGATAAAAAATGTTTGGGCTTCTTCTTCATACACCACTTTTTGGACCAGTTCCTCTTCATCGAAGAACTGCGTCGGCTTGCAGCCAAGAACTTCCAATATATTGAAAAGAGTTTCAATTGAAGGGGAACTTAGATCTCTTTCCAATTGCGAAATATACCCCTTGCTTAGGTCTGTTCTTTCCCCCAGTTCCTCCTGGGTCAACCCTTTTTTCAAGCGAAGGTTCTTTATTTTCTTTCCAATTTGCATCGTATTACCCTCAATCGGTTTACTTATAGTAAACCTACAGTCATTAAAGTTTGATATAAGTAAACTTTCAGTTTAATTTAACGAATTTTATTATACAGGAAATATAAGAAACTTCAATCGAAATTTCAGCTCAAAAAAAAGGGCCTGCATGTTGGCAGCCCTTCATTTACAACTTCGCATAAATCGCCTGTGCTTTCTTTTCCCCATCCGCAATACAGTCCGGTATTCCGACCCCATTGTATGAACAGCCCGCAAGCAAAACATTTGGATAATCCTTGGCCATTTTCGCTTCTAAAGATTGAACGATTTGAGGGTGTTTCATATGGTAGTTCGGCATATTTTCATGCCATTTGGTCACTTCACTCGTTATCGGCGTTCCGGTAATCGCCAAACTATTTTTAATGTCCTGTAAGGCCACTTCGATTAGCTCATGTTTTGTAAGAGAGCGTAACCGTTCATAGTCAGGACTTGAGCTTTTATAGAAAAGTCTTACCAAAAGTTGACTGTTTCCAGACGTATGTTCCCATTTCCGGCTCGTCCAGGTGCAGGCATTGCAAATCAAGTCACTATTATCACCAGCAATGAAGCCAGTCCCATCTTCAGGAAGCATGCTGTCGGGGATATCGAATCCGAGATAAATGCTGATCATCGAGCTATCGACCAAGCCAGCAAAGTCTTGCTCCAGTTCCTGATCACCCAATAGTTTCCGGGCAACGGTGTGCGGCGTACTCAATACGATGAAGTCCGTTTCAAGCGTTTCACCATTTTCCAAGGCGACGATATACCCTTGTCCATCCTTGCTTATTTTTTCCGCTTTGACCCCTTTTATGATTTCCACCAGCTCAAGGCATTCCTCCATGCGATCAATCAGGACCGATAGGCCGTTTTTGAATGAAAGGAATTTCTTATTTCCCTTGCTTTGGTATTTATCCTTATTTTCAGATAGGCCGCGGATGATGCTGCCATATTCATTTTTATAATCAAGCATCTCAGGAAGTGTTTTCGCAATGGTCAATTCATTTAAATTCCCTGAATACACACCAGATAGGACAGGAGAAATCTGTTTTTGCACCAATTCCTTGCCTAAGAAGCTTTCAAGAAATAAGCCGATCGAGTCATTTTTCGTAAACGTCTCATTTTTTGTATAGAAATCCTTTAAGGCATCTACCTTGCCTTGTGCTGAGACCAATTCACTGCTCGCCAAGGACTCCAGGCTCATCGGGATGCCGAATAAAGCATCTTCAGGAATTTTCTTAAGCACGCCATCCGTATGGATGAATGATTTTCCCGTCGCATTATAGACCACTTGATCTTCCAGGCCCAACTCCTTGAGAAAGGGCTTTATATTCTGCTTCCTCGCTACAATGGAATCGGCCCCTGCCTCTATTTTGAATGGACCGTCATGGACCGTCCTGATTTTACCGCCCAATTTTTCATTGCCTTCTATTAAGATTAATCGTACGGATTGGCTGGCCGTTTTTACTGCTTGCTGTAAATGATACATGGTTGATAGACCGGTAATGCCCCCACCTACGACGACGACTGTTTTCATCTATGAATACACCTCGATTAACGAAATTTACATTAAATAAAGTGTACCATAATGGAGCCGAATAATTAAAAACGGCCATTCAAATTGGCCATTTTCCCTTGAAGGCATGTAACAATTTAGACAAAGAAAAAAATCCCAACATGGATTGAACCCTTCCATCCTGGTCCCTGTATCCCGATAACCTAATTTCTTATAAAAGTGTTTTCGCAATTACATTCATTTCGTCCACTGCCAAAATAAGTGCTTCCTTGTGCGGAAATAACGCTTTTGCAAATTCCGGAAGGAGCCGCAAAGCCTTCTTCGCAACCCTTTGGCTTGATATTTTCGATCAATAAGCAATCCGCGAAGCAAAATCGCTTTCCTTTCATTGGTGAAGGGGCTGTTGTTATCGCCAACATGTAAAACGAAAAAGCCTGCCGGAAGGTCATCTGCCATTATGACGAAAGGATGCTCATCCTCATCATTTTGACAGTATTTCAGGATTACTTAAGGTACGCTCTTCATCTTTAATTATTTTCGGGTCGTTCGATGCCGCCTGGAGCATTCCCTCCATATACGAAAGGAGCGCTGCCGAGGAAATCGGCAGCGCTCGTTAAGTTCTTATTGATGTGTGTTTTCATTGATCGTCAATGCTTCACGCAAATTGATTTGATGACGGAGAATATTGGCAACTTCACGCGAAATTTGTCTTGTTTCAAACATCTCCTGTACTTCATCACGCTCTGCCTGAATCGCCTTATAAAATAGCTCCCTTTCATATTCCACCATTTTACTAGGGACTCGGCCTCTATTTTCCCGTTTGCATTTCAAGATCAACACTTTATATTCTTCAATGATCATC
>NZ_PHNG01000676.1:0-12298 GCF_002803435.1 Bacillus sp. mrc49
AATAATAAAGCATTCGAGGGCACGCTGTTAGCCCATACCGACGGCGGCGTTCCGAACCTTATCGTAACGGTTCCGAAGCTTGATGCGTATACGTTTGGCTACCTGGTCTACTTCTTCGAGAAGGCCTGTGCAATGAGCGGATACCTGCTTGGCGTCAATCCATTCGATCAGCCTGGTGTGGAAGCTTATAAGGTGAACATGTTTGCACTTTTGGGCAAGCCTGGCTTTGAAGAGAAAAAAGCGGAATTAGAGAAGCGCTTATAATAAAGAAAGGCATCAAGCTGGATGATCCATCCTGGCTTGATGCCTTTTTAATAGGCTCAAAAAACGTCCATTAAGGCAAAGTTAATAATCCTATCCGATACTCATGAAGAACAAAACGAAAGTGAGGATCAGATATGCAAATTTCATCAACGACAAGCTCCGCTTATTCGAGAGCTGGAGCAGGCGATTCGGCATATGCAATCAAGGAGCTGGAGAACCGGAGAACGGAGCTGCAGGCAGATATCCAGGAAGTATACCAAACGGATGACGAAGCAAAAGAAAAGGAACTGAAGCTCAAACAGCTGGAGCAGGAGATGCGGCAAATCGAAAGGCAGCTTCAGCAATTGCAAAGGAGCGAATCCAGGGAGGCATCAAAGGGGGAAGAAACGTCGCAAAAGGCTGGGGACCGCTTGGAAATCAGTGACGCGGCCATGCTCCTCTATATGGAATCGAAGGAATAATAAGGACATTTCAGGTTTTTTTAACGGCCATTTGGTTATGCTAATAGAAAAATAGCGAAAGAGGTTTTTTACAATGATCAAGATTTCTTCTGAGTTGGAAGGGAAGACATTCGGCTTGTTCGATCTGGAGACGAAGTTAAAACCGGAAGGCTATGTGATTGGCGGTGGATGGGATTATGACCACGGATCCTTCGATTACAAAATGGATGACAGCGACGGATACCAATTCCTGCGGGTCCCGTTCAAGGCCATCGATGGCTCACTCGATAAAGATGGGGTGATGGTCGAGATATTACAGCCATTCTTATTGTCCCATAAGTACGAGGACGGCATTGATGATGAAGGGAATATCGGAAACCTTTCTGCGTCATTCAACCAATTTGCCGAGCCTGAAGATCCGGATGCGGAATTTCCGGAAAACTATATCTCTTATGGCAAATCGCTTGTCCGTGATCTGGAAAAGCTATTGCTCCCTTAATCATCAATGATGAGCAGGACGTCATTGCGATGGACAATTTCATCTGCAGGGGGCTTGATGAAGGTCTCGCCTCCTGATAGGATGCCGATGATTAATATATTCTGTTCCAATAGCTCCGTGCTCAACTGCTTGAACGTCTTTTCTGCCCAGTCCGCCTGAATGGGCAACTGTTTGATTTGCAATCCGTCTCCTTCAACTTGCTCTTTTGCTTCCCCGACGATCCCCTTTGATAAGCAATCCTGCATATATTCACTCGCGAATTTATTCGTTTCGACGATTCCGTCCGCCCCGGCGCGCAAGGCATTTTCCTTTTGTTCATGGGTCAAGATCTCGACAAGGCAATACACTTCAGGGTTCAGCCCCTTGACGGCCAGCAGCGTCAATATCGAGAACATATCCGTTTGCAGCTCGTCCTGCTTAAGGTCGGCCGTGATAAGAACACGTATCGCCTGGTTTATATTCGCCTTCTTCAGGACGGAATCCAATGTCGCTTTACCGTGAACGAAGTGGATATTCGTCCTCGGAAGCGGATGCTTTTGCAGCGTATCATCGATAAGGACGATGGATTGATGATGTTTGCGCTCATGAATGTTTTGGATGATCCGTTTAGAACGGCCATTCCAGCCGACGATGATAAAATGTCCCCCGCCGGTGAAGTCTTTCCTTCCTGTAAGGAAAAGCTGTTCCGTGGAAATGGACATTTTTGCAATTTGTGCAAAATAAGAGGTGATCAATCCTACACCCGATAAGATGAGGATGATGCCGATGATTTTGCCAAGGTTGGTCACCGGGGTGTAATCTCCGTAGCCCACCGTTGACATGGTCACGATGGCCCACCAGATGCCATCAAGCAGGGTGGGGAAGTTCTTGGGCTCGACAAGGTGAATCAATACCCCGAATGATAGTAAGAATAAGGCGATAATCGAAAGTAATCTGATGAAACGCGGAAATCTAGGAACGGCGGTATTGAATGGACCGATTCTGATCATGTTTTTTCACACCCCTTAAGCTGTTCCTTTTAGTATGGACAAGAAAGACTTGGCTCATAAGGCATGGGCGGAAAACTTTGATTCACGATAAAAGCCTTCCGTAAAGCGCCGGAAGGCTTTTATGCCTGAGTCACATATCCTGAAAAACCTGGACTTCATGCTCGATAGTGGATTATATGCCTGGTTATATCCATTTATTCTACTATTGATGTCCAAAAGGGACGTGCCGCACTCACACTCTTCTGCGTACGTTGAAGTTATCGCTGATGAGCAGCCAGTTTTGAGGGAAGGATAGACCAAGCTTCCAATAACTCATCCCTCTGAGATTCAGTTCCTTGATTAAATCGAATTTTGCCTGTATCGAACGGGCATCCTCAAACCATACCTCATGCTGCCTATCCTCAATATCCGTATAGTTGAAGTGCGGGGCCTGTGCGGTTTCATCGTATTCGATGGAGACGTCATTGTCGGCAGCAATCTGGATCGCCTGCTGGGGGCTTACCGCCCGGGCTGTGGACCCCTGTACAAAGGGCAGGGTCCAATCATAGCCATATAGATTTTGCCCCATCAGGATTTTGTTGGATGGCATCTCCGTAATCGCATATTCAAGCACCTCGCGAACGGGTCCGATCGGTGAGACGGCCATGGCCGGCCCTCCGCTATATCCCCATTCATATGTCATGATGATCACGAAGTCGACAATCTCACCTTGGGCCCTGTAATCATGGGCCTCATACCAGCGTCCTTTTTGGTCCGCGCTTGTTTTCGGGGCAAGTGCCGTGGAAATGTACCAGCCTTCTTTTTTGAATCGCTCCTTGGCCTTCCGGAGAAATTGATTATAAGCTTCTTTATCGGCTGGCCGTAAATATTCGAAGTCGAAGTGAATATCCCTGAATCCATATTTCTTTGCGGTCGCAACGATGTTATTGAGGAACTTGTTTTGCACGGAAGTATTCGTCAGGATGATTTGCCCGAGCTCATCGCTGAATTGGTCATTTTCCTGATTGGTGATCACCATCATCAGGACGTTTTTATTTTCTCTGGCGATGGCTGGGAAATTATTGAGCAATGGCTCCTTTAAGGAGCCGTCACGAAGCGCCTGAAAGCTGAATGGAGCTAAATAGGTCAAATAGGGTGCCGCTTCCCTTGCTGCCGTTTCTAGGGCCGGCGCGACCATCGTACCCCTGGGCTCGACATATCCATTGAATTCGGCAGTCCGCTTCCTGCGTGCCGGTATATAGAGCCGATATCCGACGGAGAGGGATTGACCTTCTGGAAGCCCGTTTATATTGGCCAATTCTTGATAAGGGACATCGACCTTTTGGGAAATGGAATAAAGACTATCACCCGGCTGCACGAAATAATAGCTGCCGACGATCGGAATGACAAGGGCCTGCCCCGAGACAAGATTATTTGGGTTAGGAATTTTATTCGATTCCACGAGCCGATCGACGGTTACGCTGTATGTCTGGGCGATGCCATATAACGTCTGGCCTGGCCTAACCACATGTATTTGCAATGCTTTTCCCTCCTACTGAAAGAAAGTTTCCTAACAGTTTATGAGCAGCCAAAGGAAATCATGATAAAGAGCTTTGGAATGAAGGTTCCCAAAGAAAAAATAATTCAATAAATTGGCAATAATAATTTAAGCCCAAAATGCTAATTAATATTAGTAGGAGGTGAAAACACATGGCAAACAACAACAGCAGCAATCAACTAGTAGTAGCTGGCGCAGAGCAAGCTCTACAACAAATGAAATATGAAATCGCAAGTGAATTTGGCGTGAATTTAGGTGCCGACACTACTGCTCGCGCTAACGGTTCCGTTGGTGGAGAAATCACTAAACGTTTGGTTCAAATGGCTGAACAACAATTAGGCGGATCAAACTATTCTCGCTAATTAACTGAATAACATGGCTAAGAAAGAGAAGGGGCATCGGCTCCTTCTCTTTCGCTTTGTTCAGCCGTTCGCCTGCCAGGACTTTAATGCCTTGATGGCCTTTTCAGGATAATCCGTCATGATCACGTCAACGCCCATCCCGGCGAGCTTGATGATATCGGCCTCCTCATTGGCGACCCACGGCCTGACTTTATATCCGAGTGTTTTCGCGAGTTCATTGGTCGCTTCCGTCAGGCTGTTTTTATCGGGATGAAAACCGGATTCTTGTTTATCACGCAAGATTTGCTCCAAGTTATCCGGAAGCCCCTCGAACAATAAGGCGCGTTCAAGCTCTGGAGCGAGCAGCTTCACCTTTTCGATCGAGTGATGGTTAAAGGAGGAGAGGATCACCCGCTGCTCCATCTGATGATGGCGGATCGAATCGATAATCTTCTGTTCGATTCCTTCGTAGTCCAGTCTATCCGTTTTGATTTCTACGTTCATTAATAAGTCATTACCCTTGGCCCAGTCAAAAACCTCGCTCAAAAAAGGGATTCGCTCCCCGGTGAATTCCTTGGCGTACTTGACTCCGGCATCCCCCGTTTTCAGCTCTTGGGACGAATGATCTTTTACATACCCGGTAAGGGAGGTGGTCCGGTCGAGCGTTTCATCATGGATGATGACCAGTTCCCCGTCAGCGCTAAGATGGACATCGAATTCGATCCCGTCCGCTCCTGTTTCGGCAGCCTTTTGGAAGGCGGCAATGGTATTTTCCGGGTGCGTTCCTTTCGAGCCTCTATGGGCGAAAATTTTTATGTTTTGCAAAATCATCACATCCCCTTTAAACTGATCTAGAACCTATCATACCCTTACCCACAAAATGTTTCAGCAATGTTTAATAGACAATATTTTAAACAACGCGTAAAATACATATGGTATTTCCATAAATAGGTGTTCGAATTAAGAGGTGAATAAAATGAATATGTGGGAAATTTTTGTTGCAGTTGTCCTTGGTCTTGTAGAAGGATTAACTGAATTTGCGCCTGTTTCGTCTACAGGGCATATGATTATCGTCGACGATTTATGGCTGAAATCGACCGATATCTTCGGGAGTGAAGTGGCCAATGCTTTCAAGGTGGTCATCCAGCTTGGCTCGATACTCGCTGTCGTCGTGCTCTTCTGGGGACGGTTCATGGACTTGCTTGGGTTGAAGAAATTGAAAGATACAAGTGCCGTGAAGGGTCCTAGGCTTAACCTATTGCAGATATTCGTCGGATTGCTGCCGGCGGGCGTTTTTGGTCTATTATTCGAAGATTACATCGATGATAACTTGTTTACGATAAAGACAGTCATCATCGGGTTGTTCCTTGGTGCGTTCCTGATGATCGCTGCGGATAAATTCCGTCCGAAGCTGACTGCTGAAACGGTTGACCAGATCACGTACAAGCAAGCACTTGGAGTCGGGTTGATCCAATGTCTGTCACTATGGCCGGGGTTTTCCCGTTCAGGTTCGACGATTTCAGGCGGGGTGCTTTTAGGGATGAGCTATCGGGCTGCTTCCGATTTCACGTTCATCATGGCCGTGCCGATCATGGCAGGTGCCAGTCTGTTGAAAGTCGTCAAGTATTGGGATTCTTTCACTCCTGAAGTTCTGCCATTCTTCATTGCAGGTTTCATCAGTGCATTCATCTTTGCTTTATTCTGTATACGCTTTTTCTTGATTTTAATCAATAAAGTGAAATTGACGCCATTTGCCATCTACCGCATCGTTTTGGCAGTGATCTTATTATTCATTATCTGGTAATATGATTCAAATCGCGAAAAGCTTCAGGAATCCACCCCGTTTGATAGGGGTGGATTTTTTTGCGTCTGAAAATGAACGACGAATAATTTAGTTTATTATTAATTTTAAGTTCGCTTTTATTACGGTAAATACTCGAAATTCTTTAATGGATAAAAAAATATTCGGTTTTTGGAGAAGTTGCAAACATAAATAGGAAAAAAATTTGCGAAAAAAAAAACGCTTTGAGCACAGTGATATCAAGGTATCTTTCTTTTTGTAAAAAAATTCAAACTATTCCATAAACTATTCTCATATAATTTTTATGATATAATTTTAGTATAAAATAAGTACAAGTGTACACGCAGGGAGGACAAAATGGGAAATGATCAGTTGAAGAAAACGATCGGCTTTTGGGTCGGAACATCTATAGTAGTCGGCACGGTCATCGGTTCCGGTATTTTCATGAAACCTGGTGACGTGCTTGAGTTAAGCGGCAATTCAACCATGGCGTTATTAGCTTGGTTGATAGGCGGTCTCATTACCCTGGCAAGCGGCTTGACGATCGCTGAAGTGAGTACGCGCATTCCTAAAACGGGTGGCTTATATGTTTACCTTGAAGAAGTGTACGGAAAAGTTTGGGGCTTCCTCTGCGGCTGGGTGCAAACGTTGGTATATGGACCTGCTGTCATGGGTGCACTCAGTTTATATTTCGGGTTATTGGTGTCTGGAATTTTCAATATATCTTCTGATTACACGCTGGCCATTGGAATCATAACGATCGTTTTCTTGGCTGCGATGAACTTGCTCGGGACGAAGTACGGCGGGATCATCCAAACCTTATCGACCGTCGGCAAACTGATCCCGATCCTTTTCATCGCCGTATTCGGGATTGCCCAAGGTGATATGCCAGTTTTCAATGTAACGAGTGAAAGTTCAATGAAAATTAGTATGGCTGGAGCGATATTGGCTACACTGTGGGCGTATGATGGCTGGATGAACGTCGGCTTCATGGCCGGAGAGATGAAGAATCCCCAAAAAACATTACCGCGCGCAATCATTACAGGCATCCTCGTGGTCATGGTCGCATACTTGGCCGTTAACCTTGCCATGCTTCATGTGTTGGGCGCAGAGGGTGTCGTCGCTCATGGCACGAATGCTGCGAATGTGGCAGCAACGATGCTATTTGGTGAATTGGGCGGGAAATTGATCGCAATCGGAATTTTGATTTCGATATTCGGTTGCTTGAACGGGAAGCTCCTGACCTTTCCGCGCATTACCCTGGCGATGGCGCATGATAAAATGATGCCGGGGCATAAACAAATCGGGAAAATATCGCCGAAGTTCAAAACGCCCATCAATGCGACGATCTTGCAAGTGATCATTGCAATCATCATGATGGTTGTGACAAACCCTGACAAACTTACGAATATGGCGATATTCTCTGTCTTCTGTTTTTATGGATTAGCTTTCTTTGCCGTCTTCATCCTGCGCAAGAGAGATCCGCACGCAAAAACATATAAAGTTCCGCTATACCCGATCATTCCCATTGTAGCGATTGCTGGTGCCGTATATATTGTGGCAAGCACATTGATCGATACCCCGCTGGATGCCTTGTATTCGTTAATCATCCTCGTTATCGGCATGCCCGTATACTGGCTGCTTAAAAAGAGCGAGCGGGCCGGAGGCTAAACGGAATATGGACTTAAAACCCTTCACTCCTTATGGTGAAGGGTTTTTTCATGAAGCGGAAAGCTTCATGCGGCAAAATAGACAACGGGGTCCGTTCGTATTAACATAGGGGGAAAGTTTAAATCGTGAAGGGTCTGAATGAAATTGAATTATATCGAGCCAGCTGGTAAATCATTCAAGATGACAATCTTGGCTTTGTTTCTTGGCAGCTTTGTAACGTTTGCCGATCTGTATAGTACGCAACCTGTCATTCCGGTATTCGCCAAGCAATTCGGCGTCTCCCCTGCAACGGCAAGCCTGACATTATCTTTTGCGACAGGGGCGCTTGCGATTTGTTTATTGCTCGTTTCCTTTTTCTCTGAAAACATCGATCGAAAAAAAATAATGGGGACAGCGCTCACGTTATCTGCCTTATTATCCATATGCGTCAGCTTCATCCAGGATGATCTATACATCCTGATCACCATACGGGCGATTCAAGGAGCAGTGCTTGCCGGCTTCCCGGCCATCGCCATGGCCTATATCAATGAAGAATTCCATCCAAAAAGCCTGGGGTATGTGATGGGGATTTATGTGAGCGGCTCAAGCATCGGAGGCTTGGCCGGCCGGCTGATTGTCGGCGTGCTGACCGATCATTTCTCATGGAATGTAGCGATTGGCAGCCTTGGGGCATTAAGCCTGATCATCAGTCTTTTCTTCTGGTGGATGCTTCCCCCTTCCCAGCATGCCGTTCGCAATAAAGTGTCATTGTCGCGAATCAAAGCCTCGCTTTTCAATAACTTGAGGAATGGCAAGCTTGTCCTCTTATTCAGTATGGCTTTCCTATTGATGGGGTCGTTTGTTACCGTATATAACTTTGTGGGTATACCATTAATGGGACCACCATATCATTTATCACAGACATTGATCGGCTTCATTTTCATCATTTATCTTGTCGGGACATTCAGTTCCACCTGGATGGGGAGGCTCGCCGATCAGTATGGCCGGAGGGGCGTCCTTCTCTCCGGGATTGCAATCATGCTGCTGGGCGCGCTAATGACCTTAATGGCACCGCTGCTGCTGAAAATCCTGGGGCTTGCCCTGTTTACATTCGGGTTTTTTGGCGCTCACTCCATCGCAAGCAGCTGGATCGGACGATTAGCCGAAAAAAGCGAAAAAGCGCAAGCCTCCTCTTTATATTTGCTGTTTTACTATGCAGGGTCCAGTGTCGTGGGGGCATCTGGCGGTTTATTCCTGATGAAGTTCGGTTGGGGCGGGGTGATCTCGGCTGTGTCCATCCTCATCATTTTGGCTGCTGTTTGTGTCATTATGGTTGAAAAAGTGAAAATCGCTAAATAAAATGAGCTTTTCTATCATGATTTTCCGGATGCTGAATATAATCTAGTGAAAAAAGGATATGGAAGAATAGATTGATAAGAGAAGAGGGTAATAGATAGAGTGAAACGGAAAGCTGTAATTCTCATTGGGTTGATAGCCGTATTAATTATATTGTTCATTGTCTACTTAACAAGTCCGGGCAGATTGGCAAAGGTGGAGATCGTTGAAAAGTACTATCCTCATTTCTCCGATGGTAAAGCGGTCGGGTTTAAGACGAACAAGGTCATTTCTGTGTCGAAAACCGATGAGGGCTCCAATTGTGCAATGAAATTCAACAATGGGGAAACGTTGGAAATTGATTGTGACCGTTATTTAACCTATAAGATCGGAGAAACGGTCTACATCACTACTGAAGGAAACCATGTGAAGGAAATTAGAAGAAAAAGATAGCCCTGAACCAGTGTACATTCATCCAAGCAAAAACCCAGGCCAAATTGGTCTGGGCTTTTTCATTTTTTATCTTTGTTTTTCGTTTTATCTTTTTTATTACGCCGAAGTACATCCAAGATCCTGCGGCTGTTATTTTTACTGTTTATCAGTTCGACTAAATCGCTCATGTTTTCGGATTCAAAGTCTTGTTGATTCTTTTTCATGGTTATCCCTCCAAGTCATATATCATAATACCCCTTTTGTGAATGGGGTAAACGTCTCTTATCATATTGGTAATAGAAGGATTTTATATCACAAACCATAAAAAATTTGATAAAATGTGATAAAAGCCCTGTATGGGAGGTCGAAATGGAACAATTAAGATTGATTGGCGAAAAAATTGAAAAGTTTAAGTACATTTTAGTGGAGCATATCGAATTGTTTGATGAAGAGGATTCCCTCTATGACCTTGAAACGAGTAAACAGGTAAGGTCGCAGCTCATTCAAATTCATGCGGATGCGCTAATTCATGGTAAGGAACAAGCGATGGCAAGCATGAAAGCCGCAGGAATGGAAATCGGAAGGCGCATCGTGGATATGGGGATACCTTTAGATAAAAACATCGAGGAAGCCCAGCTGCTGCGTAATCTTTTTTGGAGTTTCATAGAAGAAGAGGTAAGCAACCGGTACTACTCCATCGAAATATTGCTGAAGGCTAGTGCGATAATCGACTCGATCCTTGACCAATACATTCACTGTATCAGTATAAGCTATGTCAATCATTACAAACAAATGGCCAAGGTGGCAACTGATTCGTTGCAGCAGATTAAGGAAAACCAAGCAGTCATGGAAGAGTTGGCGACTCCAATCGTCCAGACCGTATTAAAGGATGTGCTGCTCTTCCCGATGATCGGACGCGTTGATGACTGGAGAATGGAGTCGATGCAATCGAAGATCCTGCAAAAATGTGCAGAGTTACAGGCGGAAGTATTGATTATCGATTTCTCCGGGATTACCTTTAGAGAAGAGAGCGATATGCTTTTTCTGCTAGAGCAATTGGTGGGAGCACTGTCGCTTATGGGAACGGAAACGATCGTTGTCGGCTTCACCCCTGATGTGGCGAAAAGGATTGTCAAACTTGACTTTGCCAATGGGGTAAAAGCCTATCTATCATTCGCGCAGGCCATGAAATTCATCTTTAAGCAAAGAGGTCTGGCCCTTCAGCCAGTATGATGGAGATATCCTTGATGGGGTATCTTTTTTTAAAAAGCATTGAAGAAAGGCGGATGAACAATGTTTTCCAAGAAAAATGAGAATCTGGATGATCCATTTCAAAAATGGTATTGTATCGGAATCATGACAGATCACGGACTGGAGGACGAAGAATATGATGTGTTATCAAAACGCATCTGCGACTCGCTCCAAAATGTAAAGGTCATATCCGACCTGATCCGGGTGGAATGGGACCGAGATAAATTACAAAGCCTGAATGAACGCTTTCAGCACCCGGCCTATTCCGACCCTTGTTTCATCATCAACGAATTCATCGCTGAAGATATAAAACAAGAAAGAAAGCTACTCCAAAAAAACCATAAATGGAAGCGGCTCTTCGGCTTCCTCTCTCCGGTGGAATATATGGAAGCAGAGACAAAGGCAGCCCATGACTTTGACAAAGCCCTCCTCTATACGGATGACGTAGATCAAGTAATTGAATACATATTGGCAAATAGCTAATAGTCTAAGCACCGATACATCGTATCAGTGCTTTTTCATTTGTGGATGGAGGGCGGAATTCGCGAGTGAACGCCACAATTTTATGAGAAACGGCCCAAACTCACGAATAAGTCACTCAAACTCACGAATAAACGGCCCAAATTCACGAATAAACGGCCCAAATTCACGAATAAATCACTCAAACTTACGAGTAAACCGCCCAAATTGGCGAGTAAACCGCCCAAACTCACGAGTAACCACTCAACCTGCGGGGGCAACTCCATAATTTCTAGGAAATTGCCAAAATTCATGAAAGTTGGTAGGAAAGATGGAGGGAGGCGCGGAATATCTTAAGTAGAAAGAATGAGAGTTTTCAATGGGAGAGGGAGATGAGTCGATGGAAGTTGCCGTACCTCAGCAAAGGCCGAGACGGAAGTGGCGAAGGCGGGCATTATGGAGTTTGGGGATTTTGATTGTGCTTTTGCTGTCTGTCCTGATTGCCGCAAATGTATTTCTTGCGCGGACCTTGCCTGAAACGAAGGGGGAAGTTTCGCTGCCGGGTCTTTTGAAACCGGTTACGGTGGTGAGGGATTCAAGCGGGGTCCCGCATATCAATGCTGCGAATGAGCATGATTTGTACTTAGCTCAAGGGTATGTCCAGGCGCAGGACCGTTTATTTCAAATGGATTTGAGCAGGCGTCAGGCGTCAGGAAGATTGAGCGAGGTGATTGGCGAGAAAACGGTGAAAAATGATAAGTATTTCCGCACGCTTGGATTGAGACGGGCGGCAGAGGCCTCCTATGCAGCTTATACAAGTGAGGGCAAGGAAGCGTTGGATGTGTTTGCGGAGGGAGTCAATCTTTATATCGATGAGCTCAAGGAGAATGGAAAATGGCCGGTCGAGTTCACTTTACTTGGATATAAGCCGGAGCGGTGGACAGCCGTCGATTCGCTGACGATCGGGAAATATATGGCCTTTGATTTAGGCGGAAACTGGGAGGACCAGGCGTTCAGGCAGTATTTGCTGCAAACGTTCCCGAAGGAAAAGGCGTATGATTTATTTCCGGATTATCCAAAGAGTGCTCCTTATATCATCAGTAAGGAGGAGCTGGATATTGAAAGAAGTTTCGCAGCGGCCGTCATTCCGTATGAATTCAACGGCAGCAATAATTGGGTCGTTTCGGGCAGTAAAACCGATTCGGGGAAACCTTTATTGGCGGATGATCCACATCTTGGGCTGGCCACACCGTCCGTTTGGTATCAAATGCATTTGGAAGCCCCGACAGTCAATGTGAGC
>NZ_PHNG01000677.1:0-6217 GCF_002803435.1 Bacillus sp. mrc49
TTCACAGATTTACCTTAATGCCCCTGCTGCGGGGAGTGCTTGGTCATTTACTTTCTTTCTGCGATTTTTGACGATAAGCTGCCGTAAAAAAAGGCAAACGATATGATGAAAAAAAAGATGGTACCCAATCGATACTCATACAGTTCAAATAAAAGAATGATGGCAAAAAGGAACCAATTATTAATTCGAGCATTTTCAGGTTCATTCAGCTCCAATGGGCTGATTCATCATTTTTGCCCCTTTTCCAAATTATTATAAGGGGAAATTTACATTTTTCCAAAAAAAGGGGGCATCGTTATTGAGAAAAAGGGACCCCTTCAATACGGAGTCCCATCTGCCCATCCTTACATATTTCTGCGATATTGCCCGCCTACATCATATAGCGCACGGGTTATCTGGCCAAGGCTAGCCACTTTCACACAATTCATGAGCTCGGCAAAAATATTGTCACCATTCATGGCCGCAGCCTTCAGCCTGGTTAGCGCTTCATCAGTGAACTGCTTATTTCTTTCCTGAAATGCTCGCAAGTTTTTGATTTGCCCTTCCTTTTCTTCCTTTGTTGCACGGGCAATTTCCATGCTGTTGACGGCATCCTCGGAAGGAGGATTTGGATTCAGGTACGTATTGACCCCGATGATCGGCAATTCCCCGGTATGCTTTTTCATTTCATAATGCATGGATTCATCCTGGATTTTGCCCCGCTGGTACTGCGTCTCCATAGCGCCAAGAACGCCGCCTCGATCATTGATGCGATCGAACTCCTGAAGGACTGCCTCCTCAACCATATCCGTCAATTCCTCGACAATGAAGGAACCGGAAATCGGATTTTCATTCTTTGAAAGCCCATGCTCCTTCGTAATGATCATTTGAATGGCCATGGCACGGCGTACAGATTCTTCGGTAGGCGTCGTGATGGCTTCATCATAAGCATTCGTATGCAGGGAGTTACAGTTGTCCTGTAAGGCCATCAAAGCCTGAAGTGTCGTTCTGATATCATTGAAATCTATTTCTTGCGCATGAAGGGAGCGGCCTGATGTTTGTATATGGTATTTCAGCTTCTGGCTCCTGTCATTCGCACCATATTTATCCTTCATGACCGTCGCCCAAATCCTTCTTGCCACCCTTCCGATGACCGTATATTCAGCATCGAGCCCATTCGAGAAGAAGAACGACAAATTCGGGGCGAAATCATCGATATTCATTCCGCGACTCAAGTAATATTCGATGTACGTAAAGCCATTCGCCAAAGTGAAGGCCAGTTGTGAAATCGGATTGGCCCCTGCTTCGGCAATGTGATAACCGGATATGGATACAGAATAGTAATTCCTGACTCTATGATCGATGAAATAGGCTTGGATATCCCCCATTAGCCTTAATGCAAATTCCGTGGAGAAGATGCATGTATTCTGGCCTTGGTCCTCTTTCAGGATGTCCGCTTGAACTGTTCCGCGTACCGTCTGAAGAGTGAAGGCCTGCACTTCCTGTACCTCCATATCCGTAAGCGGTCGGCCGAGCTCTTCCACCTTTCGCTGGATCTGTTGTTCGATTGCCGTGTTCATGAACATGGCCAATATGATCGGTGCCGGCCCATTGATGGTCATGGATACAGATGTTGATGGGTGGCAAAGATCAAAACCTGCATACAGTTTTTTCATGTCATCCAACGTACAAATGCTGACGCCGCTTTCCCCTACCTTGCCATAGATATCTGGGCGATGATCAGGATCCTCGCCATATAATGTTACGGAATCGAAAGCCGTACTAAGCCGTTTAGCATGATCATCCTTGGATAGATAATGAAATCGGCGGTTGGTCCGGTCCGGGGATCCCTCACCGGCGAATTGCCGTTTTGGATCTTCCCCTTCACGCTTGAATGGAAAGACTCCAGCTGTATACGGGAAGAAGCCCGGAACATTTTCACGGGATATCCACGCTAAAATCTCACCATAATCAACAAATTTAGGCAGGGACACTCTCGGGATCATTAAACCCGATAAGCTTTTCGTTTTTAGCTTCGTGACGATTTTTTTATCCCTGATCGCCGTTACAAACTGCTCCCCTGCATATTTTTCTTTTAACTCGCTCCATCCCGAGAGCGATTTTTTCGATTCGGGGGATAACTTGGCAGCCGTTTCTTTTTTCAAATCTTCCAAAGGCGCAAGGATTTCTTTGTTGTTATCATTTTCCTTTACCGCCTCAATCGCACCCTCAAGCTGGAAAAGCCTGCGGGCGATGCGGACTTGCTCCGCCGAGCGTTTATGATACGTCCTGACCGTATCGCTTATTTCCCGCAAATAATAACGGCGGTCATTCGGAATGATGACATTTTGCTTGTAAACATCCGCTTCCTTCGAAAAGGCAGTGCTCCATTCCGTCCCTGCTTTTTCATTAAGCTTTTCTATCAGGGCAGCGAATACTGCATTTGTCCCCGGGTCATTGAATTGGGAGGCGATCGTGCCATAAACCGGCATTTCCGATGGATCTTGATCGAAAAGGGTCCTGCTACGTTGATATTGTTTTTGAACTTGGTTTTTTGCATCCTCAGAGCCTTTGCGCTCATATTTGTTAATGACGATCAAGTCTGCATAATCGATCATATCGATCTTTTCCAGCTGGGAGGGGGCGCCGAACTCACTTGTCATCACATACATGGAAACATCACAAATCTCGGCAACTTCTGCATCGCCCTGGCCAATTCCGCTCGTTTCGACGATGATTAGATCGAAGCCAGCTGCCTTCACGACGGATATGGCATCTTTAATCGCCAAGGACAGCTCACTTTTCGAATGACGCGTGGCCAGGCTCCGCATATATACACGCTCTGAAAAAATCGCGTTCATCCTGATCCTGTCGCCCAGCAAGGCACCGCCCGTTTTTTGTTTTGTCGGATCGACGGACAGTATGGCGATTTTCTTATCCTTGATTTCGTTAAGGAAACGCCGGATCAATTCATCGGTCAGTGAACTTTTACCCGCGCCGCCCGTTCCTGTAATCCCTAGAACAGGCACCTTCCTTTCAGACGTCTTGATTTGTTCGAATAGGCTCTCCACTGCTGCGGCTGCTTCATCCGTAGCCTCAAGCCTGCCTTCAGCGAAAGTGATATATTGGGCAATCGCATTCGTCCCGCCTGCGATCAGTTCATCAAAGCGTTCCTGCAAAGAAGGTTTGACCGTGGAGAAGTCACATTCCTCCATCAATACATTTATCATGCCTTGGAGGCCGTATTCCCGCCCTTCATCAGGGGAGAAGATACGGGCTATCCCGTATTCATGCAGCTCCTTGATTTCCCTCGGAATGATGACCCCGCCACCTCCGGCAAAAATCCGAATATGCTCGGCTCCCCTTTCCTTCAACAGGTCATACATATATTTAAAATATTCTACATGGCCCCCTTGGTAGGATGACATGGCGATGCCTTGAACATCTTCCTGTATGGCTGCATTCACGATCTCCTCAACAGATCGATTATGACCTAGATGAATGACCTCTGCCCCGCTCGACTGCAGGATCCTTCTCATGATGTTGATCGATGCGTCATGGCCATCGAATAAACTCGAAGCTGTCACGAATCTGATATGGTTTTTCGGTCTATACACTTCAACGGTACTCATATAGCTCCTCCTTATTGAAACGACTTGATATCAGCACTTTTATGAAATGATACATTTTGAATCAATAATTGCGTCTGCACATCGATGTACTCTTGAAGCGTATACTCTTTATGCAAAGCCCATCTTCTAAAACTCCACATCTGTCCCTGGACAAAGATGTTATGCGAAAGAAGGCTGATTTGTTTTTCCGTCAGCAAAAGTTCCCCGTTCTCAACACATTTCGTTATGACCTTTTCGAACATGCCCACCATCCGGATTTCTTTGTTCAACACGTAAGGCAGGGCATCCTTCGTCAACGCCTTCACTTCTTGATACATCACCAGCACCTCGTCCTGCATATCATCCATCACTTTATAAAAATAGGCGATCGTCATCTTCAAACTATCAAGTGTCCCATCACTCTGATCGATTTCTTTTTGAAGCTTTTCCTGAACTTCATCGTAAATAAAGTCACAAACGAGATATAAAATATCTTCCTTGGTTCGGATATACTCGTATAACGTACCAATACTAAAGCCAGCCGCTTTGGCAATTTCCCTGGTAGTCGTCCGATGGAATCCCTTTTCCTTAAAAAGGGTCACCGCCCCTTTGATCATTTGGGTACGTCTTTTTTCCACCAGCCGCTCATCCTTCACAGACGCAAGTACTTCTCTTTTTTCCATTTTCAAACCCCTTTTATGAAGCGAATCATATACCCAACAAAGACATTCTCCAATAAATTGAAAAGGGCATTCCGTCAAGGCGGTGCCTCAAGCGGAAAACCTCATTTTCAACTCTATTTCGTAACCATCCTTGAAATGACCAGCTTCTGAATCTCCTGTGTACCTTCGTAGATCTGGGTTATTTTCGCATCGCGCATATACCGTTCTACTGGATAATCCTTTGTATAGCCATAACCCCCAAAAACCTGTACGGCTTCCGTCGTTACTTTCATGGCTGTATCACCAGCGAATAGTTTCGACATGGCCGACTCTTTTCCATATGGTAGACCCACGGATTCCAACCAGGCAGCCTGGTAGGTTAATAATCTTGATGCTTCAACCCCGGTTGCCATATCCGCCAGTTTAAAACCGATTCCTTGCTGTGCAGAGATGGGCTTGCCGAATTGGACGCGCTCTTTTGCATAATTGACCGCGGCATCCAATGCACCCTGGGCAATGCCTACAGCTTGGGCGGCTATTCCGTTACGGCCCCCATCAAGCGTCATCATCGCGATTTTAAAGCCCTCCCCTTCCTTGCCAAGCAGGTTTGCCTTTGGCACCCGGCATTCATCAAAAATGATTTCCGTTGTCGGTGATGAACGGATTCCCAGCTTCTTCTCTTTTTTACCAACACTGAAACCCGGGAAGTCACTTTCGATGATGAAAGCACTCGTTCCTTTTTGCTTCGATTCGGGATCTGTCAAAGCAAAGACAACGTAGGTATCTGCAATTCCGCCGTTCGTTATGAAAATTTTCGAGCCGTTGATGATATATTCATCACCAACAAGCTTCGCGGTCGTTCTCATGCCGCCTGCGTCGGATCCTGAGCTAGGCTCAGTCAGGCCATACGCGCCGATTTTTTCACCCTGTGCCATCGGCCGAAGGTATTTTTGCTTTTGTTCCTCGGATCCGAATTTGTAGATTGGCCAGCCTGCAAGAGATGTATGGGCTGATAACGTAACCCCAGTGGAAGCACAGACACGGGAAAGTTCTTCGATTGCAATGCAATACGCCAAGTAGTCGCTCCCGATTCCCCCGTATTCCTCTGGCCACGGAATTCCCGTCAAACCAAGTTCGGCCATTTTATCAAAAATTTCACGGTCAAATCGTTCTTCTTCATCCCTCTCGGCAGCCGTAGGAGCCACTTCATTCTGCGCAAAATCGCGCACCATTTTTCTGATCATTTCATGTTCTTCGGTCAATTTAAACTGCATGATATTCTTCCCCTGCCCTTTTCGATGTATTTAAAGATTCTTATTGATGACCATTCTTTGGATTTCACTGGTGCCTTCATATATTTCCGTTACCTTTGCATCCCTGAAATAGCGTTCGACCGGATATTCCGTCGTATATCCATAACCTCCGAATACTTGGACAGCTTCTATCGCCACCTCGACAGCCGTCCTCGAAGCGAATAGCTTAGCCATCGCTGCCTCCTTGCCGCACTTCAACCCCTCTGAGCGTAAAAACGCCGCCCGGTAGACAAGTAATCTGGAAGCTTCTATGCCTGTGGCCATTTCCGCCAGCTTGAAGCCAATCCCTTGCTGCGATGCAATCGGTTTGTTGAACTGCACCCTGTCCTTTGCATATTGGACGGCATGTTCCATGGCACCCTCAGCAATTCCCAGCGCCTGGGACGCAATCCCGATCCTGCCGGCATCCAGGTTGGCCATCGCGATCTTGAAGCCTTCACCTTCTTTGCCAAGCAGATTGCCCTCAGGCACTTTCATATCTTCGAAGGTCACCTGCACGGTGCTCGAGCCATGAAGCCCCATTTTACGCTCGTCTTTACCGATGATTAAGCCAGGCGTCCCCTTTTCGACGATGAAGGCAGAGATTCCCTTGCTGCCGGCCTTGGGATCGGTCGAGGCAAAAACGATAAACACATCCGCCTCACCGCCATTC
>NZ_PHNG01000678.1:0-6950 GCF_002803435.1 Bacillus sp. mrc49
GATTCGCGGCGCTCATCTTCTTATTTTGGACGAGAAATAAATCATTTCTTACCTATTCATTAGGGGCATGCTTGCTGGGACTGCTTCTCATTTACTACCCGGTTTTATTCGCCTCAAATAAAGTCGAGCTATCCGCTGCCGTTCCGATGGATAATCTGGTGATCGGGAGCAACACCGCTTCCGATCATGAACAGGCCCTGTCCGGCCGTTTTTCGGAAATGTTTTCAGATAAGATTCTTCAGCAGAGTACGGAATGGGGACGCTTATATGTCGTTTTCAAGGGCATCGAAATCTTCAAGGACCATCCGATATTAGGTACGGGGCTTGGAACATTCGGGGATTCCGCCACCCTTTCCTTCCCTTCGCCGATCTATGGTGAATATCAAATAGGAGAAAGAATGTATACGGATAATCAATATATCCAGATCCTGGTTCAGACAGGCATGCTTGGTTTCCTTGCCATTCTCATTTTCATCATTTTCTCCTTCCGCAAGATCGCGACATCGAAAAAAGGGGTCTTTGGAGCCTTCACCGCTTGCCTGTTGCTGGCGGCCTTAACAGCCGGACTTTTTTACAATATTCTTGAGGATAAAACGTTTACCTTGTTTTTTTATAGTTGTTTGGGAATCACTTTACAAAAGGACATCATTTTAAAGGATTGAAAATATGCCTACTCGTTCACATGTACTTAAATCGGTCGGGCTCGTCACCATCATCGCAGCCGTCGGGAAAGTTCTCGGCTTTGGCCGGGAGTCGATCATAGCCGCCTATTTCGGGGCGTCATCAACGGCAGATGTTTTTTTCGTGGCGAGCCTCATTCCCACCATATTGTTTACGGCTCTCGGCAGCGGGCTCCAGGCTGGCGTCATCCCGATTTATTTGGAAAAGAAAGCGGAAAATCCAATCAAGGCGGATGATTTCATCAGTCTATTAGGTTCCTTCTTCATGCTGGCTGCAGGAGTCATGACCATTGTTTGCATGATTTTCGCAAAGCCGCTCGTGATGCTGGTTGCGCCCGGTTTTTCGGGTGCAGAGCTTGAGCTGACGGAATCACTGACCCGGATCATGCTGCCTAGTTTACTATTTTTCACGCTTTCATACATGGCAACCGGCGTCCTGAATGCGAATAAGCGTTTCATCCTGCCGGCGCTTACTTCCACTGCCCAAAACACGGTCATTATAGTGGCCACCGTGTTGTTTGCTGCCCCCTTTGGGGTGGTGGGGTTGGCCTGGGGCTTTGTATTCGGTGCAGCCAGCCAATTCCTGATTCAATACCCGTCATTGAAGAGATACGGCATCCGGCCCGTCCTCTCTTTCCTGCCTCATAAGCGGCAGATCGTTCAAACACTGTACACCTTTTATCCGATCATCATCGCTGCTCTGGCCATCCAGTTGAATAGTGTCGTGGACCGAATCATCGCCACCTCGCTCGAAACCGGGAGCGTAGCGGCGCTGAACTATGCGAACCGGCTGTTATGGCTGCCGTTAAGCATTGTCCTCACACCGCTGATTACCGTCTTGTATCCTTCCATCGTCGAACGGGCGCTCATCAGCTACAATTCTTTCCTCGAATTGACCTTAAGAGGGATGAAATCACTTGTTTTTTTGGCGGTGCCTTTCGTGATCGTCATGTTAGTCAGCGGAAATGGCTTGATTACCTTGGCTTTCGAACGTGGGGCTTTTGATGCTTCGGCTACCGAAACGACTTATACGGCATTTTTCTTTTATTCAGCCGCCCTCCCTTTCTTTGCACTTAGGGATTATTTAATGAACGCCTTCTACGCCTTAAAAAAAACAAAAACGGCCATGTATTCCTGCTTGTTCGCCGTACTCCTTAACGTCATGCTCAGCTGGTTCCTATCGCGGCATCTCGGAGTCGGCGGCATTGCCATGGCTACAGGGATTTCCATGCTCCTTCAATCGCTCTACCTGTTTTGCTGCCTTTGGCTGAAGGCTGACGGGAGGAAGGACACCGCGGTTTTCAGGGATGTCTTGCTCGAAAGCGGCAAGCTGCTCATCATCGGAGCCATCATTTACGTACTTGCCCGATGGCTTCACCCGCTTGCTTTGGCGTTCCCCATCATCGTAGAACTAGTGTTCATCTCGTTATTGGTATTTGGACTGTACCTCGGATTATCGATGATTTTCAAAGTGAGCAGCCTGAAGTCATTGAGCAGGCTCAAATCCAAATGAAGGAAAAGGAGTGCCGATCATGAACATATTGATTACAACGATATTCAACTACCCTCACGAAGGGGGGCTTTCCAGTCATATCACGACATTAAAGAAAGGGCTGATGTCACGGGGACATACGGTAGACATACTATCTTTCTCCCAATTACCCCATTTCAAGAAGAAAATGCTCGCCCAGGCACCCGGTTTTTTATTGAACAAAGTAAAACAAGGAAGCGGCCAGCTTTTTAATGACAGGCAACGCCAAAAATTATTGGCTTCTTCGATAAAAAGCTTGAATAAGCAATATGATGTCATTAATGCACAGGATATTTTCGCTACGCTCGCGTCCGTTGAATCCGGTATTCCAACGGTGCAAACCGTCCATGGATATTATTCATTCGAGGCAGTCAGCAGGGGGGCGCTCCTCCCGGATAGTGCAGAAGATTTGACCATTCGGGAGCTTGAACGAAAAGCTTATCAATCCGCAGCAAAAGTCGTGACGGTCGACCAGAGAATTAAAGACTATATTCACCATTTAGCCCATATCGAGGCGGAAGCGATCAAAAACTTCATTGACCTGTCAGCTTTTGCACCGGAAAGCGCGAAACGGGAGCAAACCCGTCAGGATTTCCAGATCCCCCTACATAAGAAGATGCTTTTCGTGCCTAGAAGGATGACAGAAAAGAACGGCGTCATTTATCCGCTCCTTGCCCTGCCGGAGGTGCTCGAAGCCCATCAGGAAACGGTATTGGTCTATGCAGGCACAGGGGAGCAGCTCGCCCGGCTCGAGGAAACGGCAGCCAGTCTCCATTTAACCGATTCGGTACAATTCATCGGGTCCGTGCCGTTCGAGAATATGCATAATCTCTATGAAGCATCAGATGTCGTCCTCATCCCAAGCGTACACTCGCACGGGGTGGAAGAGGCTACTTCCATTTCTGCATTGGAAGCGATGAGCTGCCGCTCCCCCGTCATTGCCAGTGCAATCGGAGGCTTGAAGGAAATCATTGTGGATGGTGAGGATGGCCTTCTTGTAAAGGAGAAGGATACAAAGGCACTTGCACAATCCATCTTAAAATTGCTTCATGATCCTCCATATGCATCCACGTTGGCTTCGAGGGCACGATCAAAAATGGAAAGCGAATATTCGCACCTCTCCGCAGCCAAGCGGTTCGAGGCCGCTTACAATGAAGTCCTCTAAAAAAAACAAGCAGTCCCAATGAATTGGGGCTGCTTATTTTTTCATACGAGCTGTGAACTGCGTCTTTTCATTTGTTCATCGCGGTATTTTTTCTGTTCTTTTTTGGACATGGCGTTATATTCCTTCAAGAATGCTTCATATTGCGGCATGACTTCTTTCATGGGACCGTACGCCTTTAGCTCTCCATACTCAAGCCATAAAGCCTTTTGGCAAAATTTCTTCATCTGACCGATTGAATGGCTGACAAAGAACATCGTTTTGCCTTTTTCCTTGAATTCGTTCATTTTCTCCAAGCACTTTTCAGCAAAGTTTTTATCCCCGACAGATAAGGCCTCATCAATGATCAGGATATCAGGGTCGATATGCACGGAAACGGAAAAACCGAGCCTAGATTTCATACCGCTTGAGTAAGATTTCACCGGTTGGTCAATGAACTTGCCTAGCTCGGAAAACTCGATGATCTCAGGTTCAAGTTCTTTGATCCGCTGCTTATCGAATCCAAGCATCAGCATTTTCAGCTCAATGTTTTCCCTGCCGGTCAATTGATTATTCAGCCCCGAGGCAACGGCAATCAAAGCCGTTTTCCCGTTCGTTTGGACATTTCCGTCAGTTGGCGGGATAATGCCGGCAATGATATTGGACAAAGTGGATTTCCCGGATCCATTCACACCGACAAATCCTATTACATCGCCCTTCTCCGCTTCAAAACTTAGATTCCTCAAGGCAAAATACTCCTCCCCATAGCTTTTAGGCAAAAGGAGGTCCAATAATTTTTCCGAGTTTTTATTATATAATTTATACTTTTTCGTTACATCTTTTACAATTACAGATTTTTCCAACTTTTCTCACTTCCTGTTTACTTAAAGTCAACAAAGCGATCTCTAAATCTAACATGCAGCGAGGAACCTATCATAAACAAAATGATAATGACTGCCCAGAAATAAAGCGTATATTCCCAATGCTCGATCAGATACCATGATTCCCCCAATAACGAAGCGCGATACCCATCCACAATATAATAGAGCGGATTCAGCTTCATGATATTGAGAATGAGAGGGTGCTCCTTGGCATCCAATACCCAGAGGATTGGCGTTAAATAAAACAAAACTTTCATTAAGGACACGATTAGATTATGAACGTCACGAATGATGGTTGATACCGTTGAAGTAATCAAGCCAAATGAAAACAAGAGCGCAACCGTTGCGGCAACATAATACGGAAGTTGTATGATATAAACTGTAGGGAAATATCCCGTGAAGCTTAATAGGATGATGATGACTCCAAGCAGCATGAGATGCTGATACAGTTTAGCAAAGATGACATAAGAAGGAATGACACTCATCGGGAAACTCATCTTGGATACCATATTCAGTCGGGAATAGACCGATTTGGATGTTTGGGTTGTAGCAGGATTCACAAAAAACCAGACCACGATTCCCGCCATCAGCCATGGAAGGAAGTTGTCACCGCGATTTAAGATGATGAAACCGAACACAAACCAATAAATTGAGATTTGGATCATCGGATTGATGATTTCCCATAGGATTCCAAGATAGTTATTGCTATTGGCGCTTTTTACCTCATAGACGGATAAGCGCCTGACTAAATAAAAATTGTTGATTTGTTCTTTTAAAACGGTCAAAGCTGAACTCATATATTACACAGACCTTCCTAAAAACACTTTTTCTACGACACGGCGTGAAGCCTGGCCATCTTCAAGTGCACAAAACCGTTCGTGAAAATGATTGATATCATTCGTATTTTCAAATTTAATCTTCTTGATACTATCAATGACCGCATCGGATGTTTTTACTAACGAACCAGGTGCATTGTTTTCGAAATCAAAGTAAAACCCGCGAAGCTTGTCCCTGTATTTTTCGATATCATATACAAAAAAGAGCATCGGACGCTGCAGATTTGCGTAATCAAAGAATACGGATGAATAGTCGGTAATCAATAAATCCGAAATAAGATACAAATGGCTTATATCTTCGTAACTGGATAAATCATAGGCAAACCCTTGATACGCCGATAAATCCATGTTCTCGGAAACCAAATAATGAAGTCGGAGCAAGATGACATACTCGTTTCCCAATTCCCGTTGCATTCGATTCAGATCCAGCTTTAGTTCAAACTTATATTTTCCCCTATCATAGAACTCATC
The DNA here is from genome assembly GCF_002803435.1 of Bacillus sp. mrc49. Lineage (NCBI taxonomy): Bacteria > Bacillati > Bacillota > Bacilli > Caryophanales > Bacillaceae > Bacillus > Bacillus sp. mrc49. The sequence goes on from NZ_PHNG01000678.1 coordinate 5,541, forward strand.
GTCCCTCCAAGTGGGAGCATATAAAATGATTTTTTTCTCTAAGGGAATACCCAACTTCTGTTTCAATGAGTCGATTGTATCACGATTATTCCCATTGTAAAGTAAATCATTACGGGGATAACCAGTTTCCAGAATTTTAGTAGGATCGACGTTGAAGGCACGGGCGAATATTTCCGTTGAATATGCATTCGGCGATAGTAAATAATCCCATTTGCTTGATTCGGCATGGAAATTTTCTTTATATTTTTCCGACGTCGTCCCAGGCATATGAACTTCCTCCATGTCGGCCGCAAGCTTCTTTAGTGGCGTCCCATGCCACGTTTGCAAATAGATCGTGTGCTTCGGCTTCGGAATCCAAAGCGGGAGCCTGCTGTTCGTTACCCAATAGCGGGCTCTGGTCATTTTAAGCAGCCAACTTAACGAGAAACGATGGAGATATGGAATGCCTGCCTCTTCGAAATGAGCCTTATACCTTTTATCCACGCTCCAATACATTTTATATTCAGGATGGTGACTCTGCAAGTATTCATAAATCCCTCGTGGATTACAGCTATATTGCTTGCCCAAAAAGCTCTCGAAAATGACCAGCTTTTGGTCCACCGGCAATACTCTGCCTGCCATTGCGAAAAACATTTGATATCCTCTTAATATAACGGCTTTGGCGATGCGTTTAAACAGCGATAGAAAGGAAGGTCTCTTTGAGGTTTCCGTTTTTTCGTTTGACATATCCGATCTCCCTTTTATTAATTATTAATGGTGAATGCTGATATAAATGAACCATGAATCACCGTCATTCCCGCTTATCGAGACACATCCCCGACCTCACATACACCAAAAATAAGCTCGCCCACCAAAAGGGGGAGCTTTTTCGGCGTACTTCGAACAGCTACTCCAAAGACTTTATTGCCAGCCCCAAATTATTTGCAACCGTTGTATAAAACTCCACGTTTTTCTTATTATACGTCATTTTATTTTTGAGAATTCTTTTAATATTGATCAATTGATATTCATTATATCGAATAAACACTGTAAATAGGGACTTTTCCATTTTATCGATGTCATCCAGCGAAACAGCGAAATGGCCTCGATTGCCTTCTATCTGTACGTCACATGTAATTTCATTATCAATCCTTTTTCTATCTCGTATTAATACAGACTCGATGTTGTTTATATCTTCACCATATATTTCAAAGCTTTGGTGGTAGACATTATCGATGATATAGGAGTCTATTGCACGAGCAAGCATCGGGATCCTGACGAAGCGATATGTCCCTTCCAAAAATGGAAGTTCATAATAAGGCAACCCATCTTCGATATGATATTTTTTATTGGCATCTTGTTTTAACCATTCAAATACCCTTACGAAATCATCAATCCGATCCTCCATGAATAATTCAAGCGCCAATTTAT
>NZ_PHNG01000679.1:0-6112 GCF_002803435.1 Bacillus sp. mrc49
ATATGTACCGATGCATTCAGTAAGCCATGAAAATGCCATTAATCTATTAACTGGAAGCATTGGCGATGTTCGAACACAAACACCAGCGTATAAACAGACAAAAGTGAAAATGGAATTAATTAATGTCAAGGGGAGCAAACCGCTTCCTTTATACAACCCTCGGTATGCTAAGCGAAACCCACAGCTCGGTGTACAGGTTGAACGTAAATGGAATCGTGAAGATTATGACCCGATTGCAGACCTGAATATAACAGCAGATAGAAAGTGATAGGAGGTAACATGTAATGGCAAAACCAATTACGAAAATAGAAGAACCAGTGTTTACTGAAAAAGAAAAGCAAAGCCAGGAGCTTGATAACGTTTTGCAGGATATATCGCGAAATTCAGATGGGATTAAAGAAACCATCAAACTGCTCCAGGAACTCCATGATAGTGGAATTCTTGGGGCAATCAATAATTTGGTTGAGGCAAAAGAAGATGTAGCTAAAATTGCAGTAGGGCAAATGTTGCGTCCGCCTGTAACTAATGCGCTCAATAATGCGATGGCTGCCGCTGGAGTATTGACAGAATTGGACCCTGAGACAACACAAAAATTAGTGGGGGGCTTATCGAAAGGGCTTCAAAGAGCAGAGGAAGGAATCCAGTCAAACAAAAAAGTCGGTGTTTTTGATTTAGTGAAGCTGCTAAGAGACCCCGATGTGAATCGAGTTATGAGGTTTACTATTGATTTATTGAAGGGGCTGGGTGAAGGCCTGAAAAAATAACTAAATGAGTGCAAAAGGCTTGTTCAATTTCTCTTTTGCCTTATTAGGAATGTCTGCATTCCTGCCGGTAAATAGTATGATTTCTGAAGACGAAGTACAGAATGAATGTAAAATGGTCGATCCTTATTCGTGCGAACGCACAGGATGCAAGAAGCCGGGCATCCCTAGCTTTTCGATAGCTAAAAACGTTCTTCATCAGTAAAAAAAATGAAACTGCTTTAGTACATGCCCATGGACTGTTTATTTTGGAACTCTTTGGGTATGTTCTTCATTTCATATGATCCATGAAACGACAGAAGTAATGCAGCTAGATTTTGTAGGCAGGACAACAGTAGAAAAATGAAAGTGAATGAAAGGAAAAAAATCATGAGGAGTGGTATTACGAAGATGGAGGATACAGATGGTTGAATCAGCTGGAAAATCGTTGATCAAACTTTATCAAATAGTATTGAATATAGCATTAATTATTCTTAGTTTTATCCTTACCTATTTTCTTTTTAGAGAACTATATTACATTTTAAGTGATATCTTGCTGGAGAATGGAGATGTTCATGAAACGTTCAGTAAGATTTTGGTTTTTTTCCTGTATTTCGGATTCATTTCAATGATTTTAACGTATTTTAAAGAAAGTCACCATTTCCCGCTAAGATACCTTTTATATATCGGAATTACAGCGACGATTCGGTTCATTATAGTGAATAATGGGAATTCATTTCAAAATTTATGGCTGTCCATCGTAATTCTCATGCTCACAATCAGCTATATACTATTACCTTCACCAGAAGGACAAAAAAGTAAAAGATCCCGATAGGAGGTATCGTGATATGGAACATCAATTTAATATGTTAATTCGTGAGATACGTAAAGAATATGTAGGAAATGGACCAAAAGAGATTCATACACGTTTTGTAGACAATTGGGCAATTAGTGAGATGAAAGGCAATTTGACGAATGTAGAGAATTTTATGATCAGTTCAAGAGATGGACAAAGGATGGTCCATGAAGCAAGAACCAAATTAGTAAAGCAAATTTATAAAAATCCCACGGTCCTGAAAAAAATCGAGGATTTGGTGAATGCAAAAATTGTGAGCATCTTTACAGATATTGATTTGGACATAGATACAGCGATGACGATTTATGTATTTGATAAGCCTGTTCAAGGTTAACTAAAAAAATTCCCCATCGAAAATATCTCTTTTTTGCGTAAAGGGATATTTTGAGTTGTCCAGATATAGTTTTTGAGAAGGAAAAGATTCAACTACCGAATAAAGGCGGAGAGGCAATGGACCTAAAAAAAATGATAGAGATGACGGAGAAAACGGAAATCGGCATTGAGTCACTTGTTTCGAAAGTGAATAACGACTTTATAAAACTTTATAAAGAAAAAAACATCCAAAGTTACATTGATACTCTAAACGACATGTTGGAGCTAGCGGTTCAGCTGGAATTTGATTTTGTTTTGAAATATTTCGGTGCAGTTCCTATCGCCACTGCCCATGAAAGATTTCAATTTCAAGAAATATTTAAGTGTATAGGCACGAGAAAAAGTAATAAAGATTGGTATTTACATTTATTTGCATTGTTTTTAGGGATACCTTCCGTTTTTAGGTTGGATAGCAAGGAAATTGAGAGGAGTTTCTTTGAAACCAAAAAATCAACTTCTTAAGAGGTACTAGGTATTAGATTACAAAAATCATTATTACTACTTAAAGTAGGAGGATACATGTTCCAAGCGTTCCTAACACCCGTACTGTTGTCAATTAAAATCACGATGATATCTGGTGCAGCTGTAATTATTTTAGGTACTTTAGCGGGGAGACTGCTGTCACTTAATAATTTTAAAGGAAAAGTTATACTAGAGACGATCTTAATGCTTCCATTGGTCCTACCTCCCTCGGTTGTGGGATTCTTAATGCTGATTGCGTTGGGAAAGAAGAGTGTGGTGGGGGAAGCACTGGAATTGGTTTTTAGGCAATCGATCCTTTTTACATGGTGGGGCGCTGTTCTCGCATCCATCGTTGTGGCATTTCCCTTAATGTACCAGTCAGCAAAGATTGGATTTCAGGGAATAGATCATGAAATTGAAGCTGCTGCGAGAGTATTTGGGGCAAATGAATGGCAAGTTTTTTTCCTGATTTCACTTCCCTTGGCTTCTAGAGCGATCATTTCCGGAAGTGTTTTAAGCATGGCCAGAGCACTGGGCGAATTTGGTGCTACCTTAATGGTCGCCGGGAACATTCCGGGAAAGACGCAAACGGTACCGACAGCGATCTATTTGGCCATTGACACTGGAAATATGAAGCTAGCTTGGCTATGGGTCCTTTTAATGGTAGTCCTATCGTTTATCATGTTATTTCTAGTACAAATCAAACAGAAGTGAAATAGGATCTTCTCTATTGATTAATGAGGCGAATTTCTGAATTGATAGACCAGTAGTGCGTATCTAACCTGGCTCTTTTCCGCATGGCAAATTTGAAATGCCTGTTCCATCCAGTGACGTAAGGTCATTATCGAACATCGTGTACCAGGTTAAGGATCGCTCAATGAATAATGGGCAATGCTGCCAGGATAACCTATTTGGAGTGTTTTTCCCTTCACTCGCTGCAATCTGTTTTTGTATGGAGAGCATCCCTCTACCAATATCCCAAAAGGATCGATCCCCTGTTCTTTCCTTTCCTTGAAATCCACTCCGCTCAAGGTAATGAATATATTTCGTAATTTGGCGGATCGTTCAATTTAGACTTTTGCAACCGTCCTTCATTAATTAATTCCTGTAACATGTTTTCGATGACATCAGGCTTTACACCAAATAGATCAGCAATCTTTACGGTAGAGAGGGCTGTGTATTTTGGTTTTTTAGCTGAAGAAATAATCATATGATGTACCCGCTGAAATAAAACTTCTTTTTCCACTATTCAAACCCTTCTTTCGTCATAATTACAAAACATAATCCCTTCTAAGATTAACCCTTTTATCGTTTTCTTATGCCTTTCCGATGGATAAATAATTGGATCGCTTATTTGTGAAACATGTGTATTTGACAGAAATGTTTTCTTTTAAACGGGTGGGAATTTGCTTGAATTGGCGGTTTCGATAGCAGATTAGAAGATAGAGGGGATATGTGGTTTGCGCTCTCGGTTCTCACATATTGTGGGATTTGTGTAAATTATTCCTGCGTTCATTGGAGATGCTATAAGAGGAATCGGGTTTGTAGGTGAAACTTGCATGCTATAAAGACTACATACTCACTGAATAATAAGGAGGTAAACATGTGAAAGAATCTGCATCTTCATTTTCTTTTCAGATCAACGGAAAGGAATACGTAGCTTATCCGGGACAAACGATTTTAGAAGTGGCTCAAGCTAATGAATCATATATCCCAAGTATTTGCTATCATCCAAACTTAGGAACCATTCAAACTTGCGATACATGCTTTGTTAATGCTGGGGGTGAAATGGTACGTGCCTGTGCGACGAAAGCAGAACCTGGAATGAACGTCGATACGCTTTCCCAACCTGTGAAAGATGCGCAGTACGAGGCGATGTCTAGAATCTTAAAGAATCATGAACTTTACTGTACAGTCTGTGATAATAACAATGGAAATTGTGTAGTTCACAATACGGCGGAGTATCTGGAAATCGAGCATCAAAAATATAAATTCGAGGCGAAGCCTTATCCTCCAGACCATTCACATCCTTTCTATCGATATGAGCCAGATCAATGCATTTTATGCGGAAGATGTGTGGAAGCTTGTCAAGATCTGCAAGTGAATGAAACATTAACGATTGACTGGGAACGTGAAAAACCTCGTGTAATCTGGGACAACGATGTACCAATAGATGAATCATCTTGTGTTTCGTGTGGACACTGTGTAACGGTTTGCCCGTGTAATGCTTTAATGGAAAAATCGATGTTGGGAGAAGCCGGTTATCTAACATCCATTCCCCCTAAAGTGCTGGCACCAATGATTGATTTAACCAAGGAGGTCGAACCGGGGTATAAAGAAATTTTCGCGATTTCAGAAGTGGAAGCAGCAATGCGAAAGGCGAGAATCAAACGTACAAAAACGGTTTGTACTTATTGTGGAGTTGGTTGCAGCTTTGAAGTATGGACAAAAGATCGGCAAATCCTGAAAATTGAGCCTCAAGAGCATTCACCGGTAAATGGGATTTCAACATGTGTGAAAGGCAAATGGGGCTGGGACTATGTAAACAGTGAAGAGCGTCTAACCAAGCCATTGATCCGTCAGGGGGATGAATTCATTGAATCGACATGGGAGGAGGCACTGACTCTGATCGCTTCCAAGTTAACAGATATCAAAGAACAGCATGGACCTGATTCGATCGGTTATATTGCCTCATCCAAATGTTCCAATGAGGAGAATTATCTATTCCAAAAATTTGCCCGTGCAATCATGGGAACGAACAATGTCGATAATTGTTCGAGGTATTGTCAATCACCGGCAACGGCAGGGCTTCTGCGGACGGTAGGAATAGGGGGAGATTCCGGATCCATCAAGGACATTGAGAAATCGGAGTTGGTGATCATAATTGGCGCTAACCCTGCGGAATCCCATCCTGTCCTAGCAACCCGAATTAAACGCGCTCATAAACTCCATGGGCATAAACTCATCGTAGCAGACTTACGCGAGAATGAATTGGCGGAGCGGGCGAATCTCTTTATTCATCCCAAGCCCAGTACGGACCTTATCTGGTTATCAGCCGTCACCAAATATATGTTAGAGCAAGGCTGGGAAGACAAGCAGTTCTTAAAGGATCGGGTGAACGGGCTTGAGAGTTATCTTCAATCTCTTGATAAATTCACATTGGACTATGCGGAAGAAATGACCGGCATTACAAAGGAGGAACTCATTGAGCTGGCAACCATGATTCATGAAGCCAAATCGGCATGCATCTTATGGGCCATGGGTGTCACCCAGCATAAGGGAGCAACGGATACGAGTACGGCAATCTCCAATCTGCTTTTAATCACAGGGAATTATGGCCGTCCAGGAACAGGTGCCTACCCACTTAGAGGACATAATAACGTTCAAGGAGCATGCGATTTCGGTACAATGCCTTCATGGTTCCCTGGCTATGAACCGATTCAAGACGAGCAGGTCAGAAAACGGTATGAAAAGGCATGGGGCGTCTCTTTGCCAAAAGATCCTGGAATGGATAATCATCAAATGCTTGAAGGTGTTAAGAAAGGAAAACTAAAGTCGCTGTATTTATTCGGTGAAGACATGGCATTTGTGGATTCCAACGTGAATTTTGTTGATACTATGCTCGAAGATCTGGAGTTTTTTGTTGTCCAGGATTTATTTTTCAGTAAAACGGCGCAATTCG
>NZ_PHNG01000680.1:0-3907 GCF_002803435.1 Bacillus sp. mrc49
ATTTTATTTACTGATCTTTTTGGTCATCATTGGGATTGTAAGCATCTTTAATAATAACAATGAACCAAACGTAAAAATGACCCAAGATGAATTCTATAAGCATTTGGAGAGTGGGGACGTTACATCACTTACGATGCAGCCCGAAAGCAGTGTCTTTGAAATCACTGGTAAGCTCAAAGGTTATGATGATAACAAGAACTTCGTGACTTACGTGCCATTCAGTGAATATTCGCAAAGCCGGATCAATGACGCTGCAAACAAGCTGGATAAAGACATCATCAATGTCGAGCCTCCAGAAAAGACAAGTGGCTGGGTGACATTTTTCACTTCCATCATTCCATTTGTAATCATTTTTATCCTCTTCTTCTTTTTACTTAACCAAGCTCAAGGCGGCGGCGGCGGCCGCGTCATGAATTTCGGGAAAAGTAAGGCGAAATTGTATAATGATGATAAGAAAAAGGTACGCTTCAATGATGTTGCCGGAGCGGACGAAGAAAAGCAGGAACTTGTCGAGGTCGTCGAATTCTTGAAAGACCCTCGCAAATTCGCCGAGCTAGGAGCCCGCATTCCTAAAGGGGTACTATTAGTGGGGCCTCCTGGTACAGGTAAAACATTACTTGCACGGGCAGTGGCCGGTGAAGCAGGAACTCCTTTCTTCTCGATCAGCGGTTCAGATTTCGTTGAGATGTTCGTGGGTGTCGGTGCATCCCGTGTTCGTGATTTATTTGAGAATGCTAAGAAAAATGCACCATGTATCATCTTCATCGATGAAATTGATGCAGTTGGACGTCAGCGTGGCGCAGGCCTTGGTGGCGGACATGATGAACGTGAACAAACGCTGAACCAATTGCTCGTTGAAATGGATGGATTCGGCGGCAATGAGGGCATCATCATCATAGCTGCGACTAACCGTGCAGATGTATTGGATCCGGCATTATTGCGTCCAGGACGTTTCGACCGTCAAATTACGGTTGGCCGCCCGGATGTCAAAGGCCGTGAAGAAGTGCTGAAGGTGCATGCTCGCAATAAACCTTTGGCGGAAACCGTCGATTTAAAGGCGATTGCCCAGCGCACACCAGGATTTTCCGGTGCCGATCTAGAAAACTTGCTTAATGAAGCGGCACTTGTAGCTGCCCGTCAAGATAAGAAGAAGATTGACATGTCGGATCTGGATGAAGCTTCGGATCGCGTGATTGCAGGACCTGCCAAGAAAAACCGTGTCATCTCCAAGAAGGAACGGAATATTGTAGCATGGCATGAAGCGGGCCATACCATCATCGGTCTGGTTCTGGATGATGCCGAAGTCGTTCATAAGGTTACGATTGTCCCTCGTGGTCAAGCTGGCGGTTATGCAGTGATGCTTCCAAAAGAAGATCGTTTCTTCATGACGGAGCCGGAATTGAAAGATAAAATCGTCGGACTGTTGGGTGGACGTGTATCCGAGGAAGTAACATTCGGAGAAGTGAGTACTGGGGCGCATAATGACTTCCAACGTGCAACGGGCATAGCTCGCAGCATGGTCATGGAATATGGCATGAGCAAACTTGGACCGCTTCAGTTCGGTAACTCCCAAGGTCAGGTTTTCCTAGGCCGCGATTTCAATAATGATCAAAATTATTCAGATGCCATAGCATATGAAATCGATCTTGAAATTCAACGCATCATCAGGGAAGCGTACGAAAGATGTAAGAAAATCCTTACTGAAAATCGTGAAAAACTTGATTTGGTTGCTAAAACCTTGCTTGAAGTGGAAACACTCGATGCAGAACAAATCCAAAGTTTATTCCATAATGGAAAATTGCCAGACCGGGATTATACCGCGCTGAATGGCAATTTGACCACTGATGAGAATGTCAAGGTGAACATCAATACGAAAAAGGAAGAAAAAGAGGCCCTTTTGGATCCATTGGATAAAAGGGGACCCGAGGACCTTGAAATAACGGAGGAAGGGCTTAATACACCTCCGATTAATGAAGGGGCCCCTCAAGATAAGCCGCTTTCCTTCCCTAACGAAGATGACAATAAAAAGTCTTAATTCGACTAACAGAAAAGGGTATTTCCGCCTCGGAAATACCCTTTTCTTAACCCTTAAACGTAAAGGAACCGACCTGGAGTTTTATTGGCTTTCGAAAAGTGTGACTAATAGCGTATGAAAAACCAGTGTGGTATGATGTTGGAGAATAATTTACCGGAGTGATGAAACGATGATTTTTGTATTGGATGTTGGAAATACGAATATAGTATTAGGCGTATACGATGAAGATATTTTAAAATATCATTGGCGAATCGAGACTAGCCGCCATAAGACGGAAGATGAATATGGAATGGTCATAAAGTCTTTGCTGCAACATGAAGGCCTTTCGTTTGACCAATTTGACGGAATCATTATCTCTTCGGTAGTTCCGCCAATCATGTTTGCGCTGGAACGTATGTGCAAGAAGTATTTTGGCATAAAACCGCTAATAGTGGGACCAGGAATCAAAACTGGATTGAATATTAAATATGAAAATCCCCGTGAAGTGGGCGCAGACCGAATCGTGAATGCCGTTGCAGGCATACAGGAGTATGGAAGTCCGCTCATCATCGTGGATTTTGGCACGGCAACGACATATTGCTATATAAACGAGGACAAACAATACATGGGCGGGGCCATCGCCCCTGGCATTAACATATCTACAGAGGCGCTTTATTCGAAAGCTGCCAAGCTTCCGAGGATAGAAATCAGCCGCCCAGACGGCATCATTGGGAAGAATACCGTATCGGCCATGCAGGCTGGGATATTATATGGATATGTTGGACAGGTCGAAGGAATCGTCAACCGAATAAAGGAGCAAAGTAATCTTGAACCGACAGTAATCGCTACGGGCGGATTGGCGACCTTGATTGCCAATGAGTCTACTGTGATTGATGTCGTTGAACCATTTTTGACCTTGAAGGGGTTACAGCTCATCTATAAACGCAATCGTGAGCAAGTGAAGAAATAAAGAATATGTGTGCACAACATGGAAGGAGCACTATAAATGAAGGATTATCTAGTGAAAGCGTTAGGCTATGAGGGTCAAGTTCGCGCATATGCCGTTTCAACAACGGATACTGTAGGAGAGGCACAAAGGCGCCATTATACATGGCCGACTGCCTCGGCAGCCCTCGGACGTGCCATGACGGCCGGCGTGATGATGGGCAGCATGCTAAAAGGTGAAGAAAAACTTACGATTAAAATAGAGGGCGGAGGACCGATCGGGTCGATCCTTGTCGATAGCAATGCAAAGGGCGAAGTTCGCGGATATGTAACGCACCCCCAAACTCATTTTGATTTGAACGAACACGGAAAGCTTGATGTCAGGAAAGCTGTCGGAACGGAAGGGTTGCTGACGGTTGTCAAGGATATCGGTCTTCGGGATAACTTTTCAGGGCAAGTGCCAATTGTGTCTGGCGAATTAGGTGAGGATTTCACCTATTATTTTGCCACTTCTGAACAGGTGCCATCTTCAGTGGGTGTAGGGGTCCTGGTGAATCCTGATAATTCGATTCTTGCGGCGGGTGGATTCATCATCCAATTGCTGCCTGGAACATCCGATGAAACGATCTCCAAAATCGAGAGTCGCCTGAGCACAATCGAGCCTGTCTCGAAAATGATTCAAAGAGGCTTGACGCCGGAAGAAATCCTAACGGAAATTTTGGGTGAAGGCAATGTGAACATTTTAGAAAAAATGGATGTCGAATTCTCCTGTCAATGCTCAAGGGAGAGAATTGCCAATGCATTGATCAGCCTTGGGAAAGATGAAATTCGGGATATTATCGAGACAGAAGGAAAAGCGGAGGCGCAATGCCATTTTTGCAATGAAACCTACCAATTCTCGAAAGAAGATCTTGAAGAACTGGAAGCAGAAACAGAAAAATAATTGAC
>NZ_PHNG01000681.1:0-5190 GCF_002803435.1 Bacillus sp. mrc49
AAGGCAGATGGACGGACAAGCCGTGAAGGCGTCGTTGGAGCGGGCGATGAAGGACAGCCTGGCGATCAAGAATGCCTTGCGCATTGAATCGATAACAGCGAAGGGAAATAAGCTGACGATCAAGACGGAGGTGCCCTTTCCGGAGTTTCCATCGGAATTGGTCCATCCCAATACATCGATCATTGATGTAACGGAAAGCGACTTCATGAACAAGCCGATAGGGACGGGACCATTTGCCGTCTCGAAATTCATTCCGGGCACGGCGGTTGATTTAATACGTTACGAGGCTTACTGGAATGGAGCTGCGAAGCTTGCAAAAGCAAGGTTTTCTTTTAATGAAGATGCCAACGCCCGGTCCCTTGCCCTTGAATCGGGGGATGCCGATATTGTCTTTCGTCCGGAAGTCGAAAGTCTTGAAAGTTTAGAAGCGATAGATCGTGTGAAGGTGGAATCGACCTCTACCTTCCGGGTGCATCAAATGACGATGAATCTGGAACGGAAAGCGCTGCAGGACATCAACGTCCGAAAGGCCATTGATGCTTTGATCGATCGTTCAACGATTGCGGAAACGATTTTGCATGGACATGCAGAGGTTGCCAAAGGGCCGTTTCCATCGACGTTCTCTTTTGCTCCTGACTATCCGGAAAAAGGGAAGGGGATGGAGGCGGCAAGATCGTTTCTTGAGCAGGCAGGATATCAGGAAGTGAATGGGGTCATGCAAAAGGATGGCAAACCACTAACGTTTACCCTTTTAACCTACAGTTCACGTGCCGATTTACCACTGATCGCACAAGTTTTTCAATCGGATGCCGGCCAATTGGGAATCGATGTCGATATCAAGCAAATAGAAATCCCGGAAGAATATATGGCCGCCAACAGGGATTGGGATTTAACGACCTACAGCAATTTGACGGCTCCGCGTGGGGATGCCGGTTACTACTTGAATGCAACCTATCATCCGAATGGAGCCTTGAACTTCAGTGGGGCGGATGATGATCATCTGACGGAGATGATCGATGAGCTGAATATGACGGTCGAACAGGAAAAACGTTCGGATATCGCTGAGGATATTGCATTATACGTGGATGAACAAGTGTATAATTCATTCATTTTACACCCGAATACACTCGTTGCTTATGACGCCGCTAAAGTGAAAAACTGGGTCACTTCCAGAAGCGAATACTACATGCTGACGAATGAACTGGATGTGAAGTGAAATGTTTGGCATTTTAGTTAGGCGATTCATTGAGGTCGTGATGTTTGTCCTTACGGTTACATTCATCTCCTTCTTGTTTGTCCGGCTGGCCCCGGGCGATCCGGTCCTATCGATACTTCAAGTGGATGATGTATCGATCACAAATGAACAGGTCAATGAGCTAAGGGAAGAATTGGGCTTCAATGAGCCGCTGCTCGTTCAGTATGGGCATTGGTTCATGAACTTCATTCACTTGGATTTCGGCCGTTCCTACCTTACGAACCAGCCTGTGATGGAGATGATCATGAGCGGTTTGCCTGCAACACTGGAGCTGGCAATCGGGGGATTGATTGTCATGCTTATCATAGCACTTCCTTTAGGTTCTCTTGCTGCTTTGCACAGGGGGCGCTTGATCGATCAGCTAAGCCGCGCCGTTTCTTTAGTAGGTGCCGCAATTCCTAGCTTTTGGCTAGGACTGCTTTTGATTGATCTTTTTGCGGTACGCTTGGGGGCCCTTCCAACGATGGGGAGGGACGGATTCCCTTCCTTGATTCTGCCGTCCGTCACTTTGGGGCTCGCCATCACCAGCGTATACGTCCGCTTGCTGCGCTCAAGTTTGATCGATTCGCTTAGTCAGGAGTTCATCAGGGCAGCCCGGTCAAGGGGGATTTCCGAAATGAGGATATTCTTTGCTCATGCATTTCGCTATAGCTTGCCTCCGGTCATTACCGTATTCGGTGTCAGCCTTGGCAGCTTGATCGGCGGTGTAGTCGTAATCGAGGTGATCTTCGCCTATCCAGGCATAGGCAAGATGGTGGTGGACTCGATCCGGTCTCGGGATTACCCGGTCATCCAGGGGTACCTATTGGTCATGGCCATCATTGTATTCATGGTCAATAGTGCCGTTGATTTATCGTATCGATATGTAAACCCAGAGCTTAGGTTGAAGGAAAGGAATCAACGAAAATGGAGTTAACGATCAAAGAACCATTCAAAAGGAACGGGAAAAGGGCCGTCATTTTAACGGTGCTGGCTTTGGTATTAGCCGTTGCGGCCTACACTTTTCTGTTCCTGAAACATGATCCGGCGCTGGTCAATCTTGGAGAAAGGCTATCCCCGTCAAGTCCGGAACATCCATTGGGCACGGATCACCTTGGGCGTGATGTATTGACGCGTCTATTGCTTGGTGCCCAGCTGACGGTTGGATATGGGCTTGTGGCTTTATTTGCCGCGGTTATCATCGGGGTTCCATTCGGGTTGATTTCCGGGTTTAAAGGCGGTGTGATCGACCGATTCTTCATGCGCGTGGCAGATGCGTTCCTGGCGTTTCCGGATACGATCGTGGCCATCGTGCTGAGTGGCCTTTTAGGACCGGGAATCGAAAATCTGCTGTTGGCGGTCGTTGTTGTGAAATGGGTGAATTATGCCCGGCTAGTGCGGAGCACGGTGATCACCGAGCGCCAGAAGGACTATGTCATCATGGCCAAGGTCAATGGACTAAGCCCCTTTAAGATCATGAAAAAACATCTATTTCCGCACATCATCGGAAACGTGCTCGTCCTTTCCAGTCTCGATTTAGGCAAGATCATCTTGCTCATATCTTCCTTATCGTATATCGGGCTTGGTGCCCAGCCGCCAGCACCGGAGTGGGGGGCGATGCTGAACGATGCCCGCCCATACTTCCAATCCAATCAGTCCCTGATGATTTATCCAGGGCTCGCCATCGTATGCGTCGTTTTTTTATCGAATATACTCGGCGATTATTTCCGCGATGCATTCGATGTGAAAAAGGAGGTGGAATCATGAGCCTTTTAAAGGTGCGGCATCTACATATCATGGGCAAACAAAAACATATCATCAAAGGTCTTTCGTTTGATGTGCGTGAAGGGGAGTGGCTGGCTCTCGTCGGTCAAAGCGGCAGCGGCAAAAGCATGACGGCTATGGCGATTGGCCGGCTGCTTGCACCCAACCTCGAGGCTCAGGGGGAAATTTGGTACGAGGGGAAGAATGTATTGACGTTATCAAAGCCAGCCATCAGGAGGCTTCGCGGAAAACGCATAGCTTATATTTTTCAAGATTACCAAAGTTCATTCACACCGTTCCTTACCATCGGCCAGCATTTCGAAGAATATCAGCGGACACATCTTGACCTGTCCAAACAGGCGCGACGCATTCAAGCTGTCGACGCGCTCGTATCAGTGGGACTGGATGGAGATATCTACAGCAGATATCCCTTTCAATTAAGTGGCGGCCAGCTTCAGCGGGTATCGATTTCATTGGCGCTTTTGCTTAAGCCCGATTTATTGATAGCGGATGAGCCGACTACAGCCTTGGACAGTGTATCCTCTTTTAAAATTTTGGAGCTGCTATCAGGGCTCCAGGCGGTTACCGGATGTGCAATCTTGTTCATCACCCATGATTTACGTCATGTCAGGAAATATGCGGACCGCATAGGGGTGATGAAAGATGGAGTGATGATTGAAAGCGGGGATAAAAACCAGGTCCTCAATCATCCAGAGCATCCTTATACCAATAGGCTGATTCATGCATCGCCATCACTCAGAAAAAGTTCAATAAAGCGTGAAGGGGCATTCGGATGCGTTTATTAGACATACGAAATATCCATAAAACATACGATAGTGGAGAGGAAGTACTCAGGAACGTGAATTTTTGCATCGAAAGCAAGGAATGCCTAGGCTTAATCGGGGAAAGCGGGTGCGGAAAGAGTACACTTGCGCGATGCATCCTGGGAATTGAGCCTATTGACCGAGGCGGCATCTCATATAAGGGAACGGCGCTGCATAACAAAAGTGATCGCCTTTTAAAACCATACCGAAAAAACATTCAGGCCGTTTTGCAAAATCCTGCTTCCGCCCTGAATCCGAAACTAAAGGTAAAGGAGTCATTGATCGATCCTTTTCAGCAATTTGGGAATCAGATTGAAATGAAGCATTTTTCGTTTACTAGTGAAGGCGATTTTATTGCTCAGTTACTGGAAATGGTGGAACTTCCGAAGAATTTGGCTGATCGTTATCCCCATGAGTTAAGCGGCGGACAAAAGCAGCGCGTGACCATCGCCAGGGCCGTCAGCATTGAACCGAGCCTCATTATCCTGGATGAGCCTGCCTCAAGCCTGGACGTTCTCTCACAGGCGTCGGTGCTTGCGTTGATGGGGGAGCTGCGTGAAAGGTTGGATATGTCTTACCTGTTCATTTCCCATGATCTCTCGGCTGTACAGGAAATGTGCCAAAGAATCATGGTGATGAAAGAAGGGGAAATCGTGGATTCCTTCAAGAAGGAGCAGCTCTTTTCTGATGACCGTCATCCCTATACGAAAGAATTGATTTCGCTGTTTGAGTGAATAAGGTGGAACGAGTTTAATTTGTAAATCGAAATGATTTCGTTTTTTAATTTTGAATCCAGGGAGGAAGCAAGGTGAACCATCGATCATATTTGGCTTTGGCCATTCCTCTGACCATCTCGACGATAACGACGCCCCTCTTAGGTGCGGTTGACACCGCCGTTGTGGGGCAGCTGCCCGATCCTGCTTATTTGGGCGGCGTGGCAATCGGTACAATCGTGTTTAACACTTTATATTGGCTGTTTGGGTTTTTGCGGGTGAGCACGTCCGGATTTGCTGCACAAGCACTTGGGGCAAACGACGAAAGGGAAGGGAAATTCGCTTTCATTAGGCCCTTCATCTTGGCCTTAGTCGTCGGGATTAGCTTCATATGGCTTCAAGGACCAATTGAACGAGTTGCTCTAACCTTGATGGATCCTGATGCCGACGTCCGCGTATTTGCCGCAGAGTATCTCGGCATCCGAATATGGGGGATTCCTTTCACCTTGATGAATTACGTCATCTTGGGATGGCTGATGGGAATGGCCAAAATCAAGGTTTCATTACTATTGCAGGTGCTCATGAACCTCATGAATATACTTTTGGCCCTGGTGTTTGTCCATGTATTCGCAATGGGCGTGTCAGGTGTAGCGAT
>NZ_PHNG01000682.1:0-3305 GCF_002803435.1 Bacillus sp. mrc49
AAATCCGGATATACGCAAAGGGGTGGACGATTTGATATCGCTTGTTAAGCTTAAAGGATTTGAAAGGGTATATCCGCGTCAATTGTCCGGCGGGATGTCGCAGCGTGTTGCCATTGCCAGGGCGCTGTTGCGTAATCCTGAAGTTTTGTTGCTGGATGAGCCCTTCGGTGCATTGGATGCATTCACCCGAACACATCTTCAGGAAGCTTTACTTGAAATATGGGAAAGGAACAAGACAACGATGGTGCTCGTCACCCACGATATTGATGAATCGCTTTTTTTATCGAATAAAGTGGTCGTCATGGATGCCAAGCCCGGAAGGATCAAGGCAATCGTTCCCATTGATTTACCATATCCAAGAACGAGGACAAGCAAGTCTTTTCAGGAATTGAGATCCCATATCCTAAACCTGCTGGACCATCAGCCTCAGGATAGGGAAGATTGGAGTATTTGATTGATTTTTGAAAAAAGAAGGAAAGGATGATGAAAATGTCTTCACAAACCATTGCTCAAAACAAGCAGCTTATCATGAGGGAAAGGAAAAAACAATCAAAAATCGCCAAATCTGCATTGCGTGGCTTTTTCCTGCCCTCAATAGTATTGATTGCCTGGCAGGCATTGGGTTCAGCCGGAATCATGCCGGCCCAATTATTCTCATCACCATCCTTGATCGTCACGGCTTTCATAGATCTCGTCCGATCAGGGGAAATGGCCGGCCATTTGCAAATCAGTTTAACTCGGGCGATTCTTGGCTTTGCATTAGGCGGTTTTTTAGGGATGTTGATCGGTGTCATCGTAGGCATGCAAAAAAAATCCGAGGAATATTTAAACCCAAGCATCCAAATGTTACGAACGGTTCCTTTACTAGCGATAACACCTTTATTCATCATGTGGTTCGGATTTGGTGAACTATCCAAGGTGCTGCTTATTGCATTAGGCGCTTTTTTCCCATTATATTTACAAACATTTTTGGGTTTGCGGAATGTGGATAAAAAGCTATATGATGTGGCAAGAATCCTGGAGTATAGCCCTTTGGAACAAATAACGAAGCTCATGATCCCGGCAGCCTTGCCCAATATATTGCTTGGGATTCGCTTAGCATTAAGTTCCGCATGGATGTGCTTGGTGGTCGCTGAATTGCTGGGAGCAGATAGGGGAGTGGGCTTCATGATCCAGGATGCCCGTTCATTCATGCAAACGGACATCGTATTCGTCGGCATCATCATTTTTGCCTTGGCTGGTAAAATCTCAGACTCATTTGTTCGCTTTTTGGAAAATCATTTGCTCAAATGGCAAGATAGCTTCAAAGCATAAAGGAAAAGGATGACCACCGGCAATGGGGGTCATCCTTATTTTATGTTTATTTGGTTTCTTTATAAAAAGGCAAATGAATCGTGAAGGATGTCCCTTTGTTCAATTCGCTGTGGACGACGATTTTTCCTTTGTATTTTTGAACGATGGAATAACAAACGGTCAACCCGATGCCTGTTCCCCTATCTTTCAGCGAATAAAACGGAGTTCCTAGAGCTTCGAGCTGATCTTTGGAAAGGCCGATGCCTGTATCCGTTATTCGTATTTTGGCCATATGGCGTTCCTGCTCGGTTTCGACATTGATGAAACCAGCATCGTTCATCGATTCAATTCCGTTTTTCATGATATTGACGAGTATTTGTTTAAGCTCGATTGGATTCATATTCAATTGTAGGTCACTGCGGAAATCAAGGTGGAAGCCTATATTGCGATTATTGGCAAAGCTGGTCAATAGATCGGAAACCTTCTGGATTTCATCATTTAAGCCAATGACCTGTATATCACCCGTATGCGGCTTTGCCAAGGATAAATAGTCATTGATGATTACCTGTGTATATTCAAGTTCAGTAAGCATGGTTTGTACATAAAATTTTTCCGTTTCATTCAGTTCTTTCTCTTGATCTAATAGTTGGGCAAACCCTTTCACGACTGTAATGGGATTCCGGATCTCATGCGCAATGGTCGCAGCAAGCTGACCAACCGAACTCAATTGCTTGGCTTGCTGAATTTCCTTCTGGAAGGCATTTGTCGATTCCATCCGATTATGGGTTCCAATGAATACAAATACCAATATGATTTGGATGGCAATGAAATTCAATATGTTTCCAAAGCTATCCAAGGAGACATATTCATAAGTGTTTTGAAGATCTGTATTCGAAATGATAAGGATGGAAGCAGGACCTAATATGATATTTAACGTCGCGACAATATAAAACCCGATTTTATCGAAGAGAAAGATCGGGATCAAGGGCGCTAATGCAAATAATGCCAGCATGATTGCGGTATCAGGAAATACCCAGAATTTACTATATAAATAAACAGTGATTAAGGAAATGAATAATCTTTTATAGAAGCTGCCTTCTGATTTAATGAAAAATAGCAAAGATATGATCATTCCAGATATGAGGATGACCTGAAAAGTCATTTCATAAGGATTTTCCTTCCAACTGATTGGTGATACGGAAATGCCTACCAATAGTAAAAAGGATATCATGCCCATAAATGCCCTCATGATCAATCGTTGTTTGTTTTGGTAATATTGATAGTTTTTTAACATAATTCCCCTTAAGATTAATGTTCTGTTTGTTTAATAGTAAGCTGATACGTGTTTTTTGTAAATCGCTTAATGTTGAAAATTTCCATAAAATGTTGATTTGCGCCCTCCTAATGCCCAGTAGGTCATTATATTCATTTTACCTATTATAGAGTTTCTTTACACGATAACTGCTGCAGCTTCACATTTCCCTTTTAAACTGATGGTAAAGATGGAAGGGAGAGAGAGAAAGTGAAAAAGAGCATAAAGAAAGCAGGGTTAAGCATGATAGGTGCGGCCTTTATATTGCAGGCTGTTT
The DNA here is from genome assembly GCF_002803435.1 of Bacillus sp. mrc49. Taxonomy (NCBI): domain Bacteria; kingdom Bacillati; phylum Bacillota; class Bacilli; order Caryophanales; family Bacillaceae; genus Bacillus; species Bacillus sp. mrc49. The sequence goes on from NZ_PHNG01000682.1 coordinate 2,883, forward strand.
CTATGAGTGCCTCGGCCGCACATGAAAATCATTCGAATTCACCTATTTATGAGGACAAAATTGTGAATATTGCACATCGCGGGGCATCCGGTTACGCACCTGAACATACGATTCCCGCCTATCAATTAGGAGAAAGGATGAAGGGTGATTACATAGAAATCGATCTCCAGATGACAAAGGATGGAAGATTGATAGCAATGCATGATGAAAGTGTCGATCGCACGACGGATGGCACTGGCCTTGTGAAAGATTTAACGCTGACCGAAATCAAAAAACTGGATGCCGGTACGTGGTTCAATGAAAAAAATCCACAAATGGCAAAAAAGAAATATGAAGGGTTAGTCGTTCCCACCTTGGAAGAAGTCTTTAAGAAATTCGGCAGGGAGGCCAATTACTATATAGAAACAAAGTCCCCTGAAGTAT
>NZ_PHNG01000683.1:0-1213 GCF_002803435.1 Bacillus sp. mrc49
GAAAAGAAAAACCAGCCGCTATGAAAATTCCCAATGTCGCCAAGAACCCGCCAGCGAACGGCGCGTCACCTACCGTGAAATTTTTAAAACCGATCGCCTCTCCGTTCATGATTCCGAAGATCATCAGTATACCGACCACGATAAAGATGATGATGGTCGCGACCTTGATGAGTGAAAACCAATATTCCCCTTCTCCATATCCTTTAACGGATACGTAATTCAATAGGAATATCAAAACTAAAAACATGGAACTCCATAAAAATGATGGACTGTGCGGAAACCAGAACTTCATGACCATCGTTGCGGCAGATAGTTCCGCGGCAAGCGTCATCGCCCAAGTGAACCAATAGTTCCAGCCAAGCGCAAATCCGAGGGCGGGATCGATGAACCTTGTAGCATATGTACTGAAAGCACCGCTGACTGGCATGAATGATGCCAATTCACCCAAGCTTGTCATGATGAAATATACCATGATGCCGATGACGGCATATGCGACCAACGCCCCGCCAGGACCTGCCGAATGGATGGCCGGGCCACTTCCGAGGAAGAGCCCCGTTCCAATCGCACCGCCTAATGAAATCATTGTCAGATGGCGCGCTTTCAGTTTTCTTTGCAAAGAATGTGGCGGCTCGTTTTGCTCATTTTTACCGGGCAGTTGCAATTGGCGATTTTCCAAATTAAATTCCCCTCCAACCATGCATTTTTAATCTCTCAAGATCTTGTCGATTCTCATTGCATCCAGGTCTTTTTCTCTAATCAAGAAGATACTTTCGGGTTTTTAGGAACTATGTACTTTATCAAACGTTGCCAGGCCTAAAACCCCGGTAAGGGGCTCATGGGCCTAGCATCCAGAAGAAAACCGCCATATCATTATGTGGTGGGCAAGGACCCATGAATGAACGAATTCCAGTCGATTTCAAGTAACCAGCTAGCCGCTGCTTCAATATCCTTAGCAAAGACGCGATCTTGTGTAATGCTCGGAATGATCTTTCTTGCTTCCGTATAAAAATCCTTTGTGAATGGAGCCATCTTTTCCGTTCCGCGGTACTCCACCGCTTGCAGGGCACAAATGAGCTCTATCGCCAAAACGCGGCGGACGTTTTGGATGATTTGATGCGCGTGCCGCGATCCAATTGTCCCCATGCTTACATGATCTTCCTGATTCGCTGAAGATGGAATGGAATCCACACTAGCCGGATGGGCGAGTGTCTTA
>NZ_PHNG01000684.1:0-1418 GCF_002803435.1 Bacillus sp. mrc49
GATCAAGGTCCTAGAAGCGGAACTACTCTGGAAGTACTCTCAGGCCTGAAGCCCGTTTTTCAAGAAAATGGGTTGATTCACGCAGGCAACTCAAGTCAGATCAGTGACGGTGCCGCCGCTTTATTATTGATGGAGCGCAGTAAAGCCGAAGAACTTGGCTTGAAACCCCGATTTAAGGTGCATACGAGGGTCGTCGTCGGCTCAGATCCCACGCTGATGCTGACCGGACCGATCCCCGCGACACAAAAAGCATTGGAAAAAGCGGGACTTTCCATTGATGATATCGATATTTTTGAAGTGAATGAGGCTTTTGCTCCTGTACCGATTGCGTGGCTTAAAGAAACCGGGGCGGATCCGAAGAAGCTGAATCCCAATGGCGGGGCAATTGCCTTAGGACATCCTCTTGGTGGCAGTGGTGCGCGGATCATGGTATCCATGATTCATGAGCTGGAAAGGACAGGAGGGCGCTATGGGCTGCAAACAATGTGTGAGGGACATGGGATGGCCAACGCCACGATCATTGAAAGATTGGATTGAAATGAAGCCTGCGATCATGAACATGGGTCATTTGCACGAAAGGCAAGCTGAAAAAGTGAAACAGCCGACTATCGCCAGACTGACGTAAGAGCTCGTTCTGTTGAGGGGTGGCTTAATTGAGGAGGAAATGATATGTCAGTAACGATTAAAAATATCTTTGATCAGACCGTTCAGAAATTCCCCATTAAAGAGGCTATCTACGACGTGAGAAGAAATATCCGCTACACGTATATTCAGTGGAATGACCAGGTGAATCGGTTGGCGGCTGCCTTGCAGGCGGAAGGCGTTCGAAAAGGCGACAGAGTCTCCACGTACCTCTATAACAATGAAGAGCTTGCCACTGCATTCTTTGCCTGCGCAAAAATCGGCGCAATCTTTAATCCAATCAACTTCCGCCTCATGCCGGAAGAAGTGGCCTTCATTTTAAATGATGCAGCACCAAAAGTCGTTTTATTCGAACGGGAATTGGAATCAGTGGTTGCGGCTATTGAAAAGCGATTCCCGGAAACGGGTTTCTGGTACATTGATGATGATGTGCCAGGTTATGCGAAAGGCTACCGCCAAAAATTGGCCAGCGTTTCATCTCAGCCGGCCGAAGTGGAGGTTCATGAGGATGATGTTTATGCCATTATGTATACGAGTGGGACGACGGGGCGTCCGAAAGGGGTCATTCACCTACATAAAGATATGGTCAAACATGCTGCGATTTTAAGCGAGGCCCTTAATTATGAACGATCCGATATAGGTTTGATCACTGCACCGATGTTTCATTGTGCCGAACTGCATTGTTGCTTTTTACCTCGCGTACAGGTTGGAGCGATGAATGTCATCCTCCACCAGTTCAATCCGAAAAAGGTGATGGAGCTAGTTGAGTCAGAGGG
>NZ_PHNG01000685.1:0-1150 GCF_002803435.1 Bacillus sp. mrc49
AACTTAACCTTAAGCCAGTCCCTAAGCGGATTAAATTCAAAGGGATCGTCGAGGGTGTTAAAACCGGCCGGGCGGATGCCGCGGTTGCCAGCCATACGATCAATGAAGAACGAAGTAAACATGTTGCCTTCTCGACCCCCTATTATTACTCGGGGCCCCAAATCTTCGTCAGGTCCGATAGCGATATTAAAACGGTTGATGATTTAAAGGGAAAGGAAGTTGCGGCTTCGAAAGGCTCTACATATGCAACCACTGCAGAAAAATATACAAATCATGTAAAAACGTATGACAGTGATATCACCGCGCTTAAAGCGTTGAGCGAAGGACGTCATGATGCCGTCATCACCGACTTCGTCACCGGCAAGGAAGCAGCCAAGGAAGGTTTCGATGTCAAGGGCCGGCAATTGATCGAACGCAGCGAGCAGGCGGTCGTCCTGCCAAGCGACAATCCCCAGCTGCTTAAACGCATCAACGAGGCGCTAGAGAACCTCCGGGAAGACGGAACGCTTGCGAAAATCAGCAAAAAGTACTTTGGTGAGGACATCACTACTAAGCCTGAATAAAGAATGATAGAAAGGGAGTCATTACATTGCCAAGTTTTTCACATTTTTTCGATACATTATTTAGCTCGTCGGACGTGTTCATCCGTGCCATGCTCCTCACATTGGAACTGACGGTAGTCTCCATTATTGTAGGGATCGTCATCGGTTTGCTTTTTGCACTTTTAAAAATTTCCAATATAAAGGTCCTTGCCTGGATTTCTGATGCTTATGTATTCCTCGTACGGGGTACACCGCTGATCGTCCAAATCTTCATCCTCTACTTCGGTATCAGCAATCTCTTCTTATTGCCGGACTTCTGGGCGGCGTCTCTTGCCCTCGCCTTCCATAACGGAGCTTATATCTCCGAAATATTGCGAGGTACGATTCAATCGATCGATAAAGGCCAAATGGAAGCCGGACGTTCCCTTGGAATGAGCAATTCACTCGCATTGAGGAGAATCATCCTGCCACAGGCCTTCCGCCGCGCATTGCCGCCGCTAGGCAACCAATTCATCATCGGACTGAAGGATTCTTCTCTAGCAGCCTTCATCTCCATGAATGAGCTGTTTAACGTAGCCACTACACTCGGCTCGAATAACTTCGATGAG
>NZ_PHNG01000686.1:0-1332 GCF_002803435.1 Bacillus sp. mrc49
AATTAAACCATTCCTCAATTGCTACGTAATCTCGTTCTGCAACTTCCATTACTTCTGGCGGAATTAAATTTTGATTTTTTATCGCTATTCGGTCATCCGATTCATCAAAATAGATGTTTGCACCCGATTTCCATATTTGGCTTAGAATCATTAGTACTTGCATGGAAATCACTCCTTCGAGTTATTGAAAAATCAGAAAGTTATTCAAAAAACAGAAATAGTTATTAAAGAAAAATCCTTTAACCCTTAGAGCCACAAGGGATTGAGGCGAAAAGTTATTTTTGTTATCGGTATTTGGGTATTACTGCTCCTAATAATACTTATATATTTTTTTATTTTTTTAATTAATAGAAAAACAAATAACTAAAGTAACTAAATAACATTAAAAGTTAACTCAAACCCTTGGTAATACTGGTTTTTCAAAAAGTTATTAAAAGTTATTGAAGCACCAAAACAGTTATTTAATGACCTTAAAAAAGCTATTTTGTTCGGTTTCGGTAACCCCTTTAGTAACTGGCATTCTCTCTTTTAGGGTAATTCCTGTTAAATATGTTTTATTGCCAGCACCCTTCAATTTACCGAAACTTTTTGTTTCTAACATTCGATAAAATGATCTGTTCCCTAATGTGCGTTCACCTGATTTAAAGCACCAATTGTCATAAACGTTGTATAATTCTTTCGCTTCGATTTTGATTGCTTCATTTTTGGGCTCATCAATGTAACAAATTTCACCCAAGAACGGCGCTAATATATCCATTTCTTCTTTGTAATTACCGGTTGCATCCGTTACAACTTTCGGGTCTTGCAGCCCTAACCTCTGCCACTTCAAGCAACCCTCAATGGCCCAATTTAAAATCCCTGGCATTTCAAATGACAATTTTTCCTCCAACTTTTTATCACGCTCATGCGGCTTTAGATTTAAAGTAAATGGGATAATTTTTACACGTCTCCAAATACCATCGTCTACACCGCCGATAATTGGCTTATGATTTGTAGTGAAGAACACCTTGAATTCTGGGAGAAATTCAAAATATTCTTGTCTTAAAAACCGAGCTAAAATTGGTTCCCCGCCTGTAATAGTCTTTACAAGTGATTCCTGCAATTTTTCGCCTTCCTCTGACTCTACGGCCGAAACAAATCTTGAATTTACTAACCTGGCAATATCATTATTTGCACCTGTATCTTTTTTCTTAATGAACGTATCTGACTTTGTTTGAGATCCGTAATCGCCCATTAACTTTTTGATTGTATTTACAAATGTCGATTTACCGTTTGAACCACCGCCAACTAAGAAATACATGGATTGTTCTGATATATCCCCAGTTAGCGAGT
>NZ_PHNG01000687.1:0-82316 GCF_002803435.1 Bacillus sp. mrc49
GGCTGGGCTTCAGAAAAAAATGAGTTGATGCGTTTGATGACTTGCTTATCCGATAGGAAAGGGTCAGGGTCTTTAGGTAATTGAGTAAATGAAAGAACACCGATCATCAATAATATCGCAGCTAGTAAAATAATCTTTTTTGTTTTTTTAGCCATTTTCCCCATCACCTCCTGTCAAAATCGATTCCTTGAGCCTGAAGTAGACTTGACGCCCTTTATTAGGTGTAATCAGGATTCCCCTGCCATCTTCTTCAATGAAAATGATTGCTTTAAGTCCGCTCCCCTTTGCAGCGGTTGTCCCATTCAGGATATAAGGGAATTTCTCTTTGTGATCGCCATCTTCACGGATTCGATTATACCAAGATTCACTCTCGATCTTTTTTTGTTTCATCTTTCCCATCAATTTTTCCAGCTTTGCTTTATTTAATGTTTCTTCTTTCGAGTGGGGGTGGCTCGCTATCAAAGAAGCCTTTTTAACATCCATCATATATGTCGACGGCACATTCTTCGGATACATCATTCCATCAATCGGTATGGCTAAAAGGGCAAAAGCGAAAACGATGAAATTCGATAAAAATCCGAGCCAGGCAAAACGGCGAAATCGCTGCCATCTCGCCGCATTCCCTTGCCTTCCCAAGAACCAAGAGAGGAGAGCCACACCGATTGGGAGAATGGGTATGCTTATGACCTCTCCTGCTAGATTAAAAGTGAAATGAAAAGCGAACATTCCTAGCACCAATACGAGAATAGCCTTCCAGAGCTTAGGAGATGCTGGTTTTTTTCTATAAATGATGGCAAATAAGGTTCCGATCAGTATGTAACTGGACGCTGTAGCAATTAAAGAGGGTGCATGCATATATTTTTCGAAATCGAACATATCTTCTGAAATTCTCCTTTTTTAGACATTTTACTCCACATATGATCCTGAGTACCTATACAATACCATATATATCCTAAGTTGTAAGTGAATGCAGGCTGTCGCCCCCTCATTGAGAAAAAGAAGGCGGAGGTTTTACAGCCTGCTTAAGGTGGGACACACGTTTATGATCATTCAAGGTTCCCTTCCTCAATCCTTCGCTTGAAAGGTCTTAGCAATCGTTTTGTATTCTTCTTCATTGATGATGCCGATTTTTTTGAATAAAGCCGAATACGCAAGTATTTTTTTTTGGGTACGGTTTGTACAATTCATATCGATCAGCTCCTTTTTTACATTATATTCACCTGGTGACAAAATGTTTCCTTCACTCAACAAAATTCATTTCGATAAACCAAGAAAAACTCTAATTCTTCCATTCTACTGGAATCGGGAAGGCGTCAGCTGGAGTTGACTTAAAATTATCGCAGTCCTCCTTGTAACCTGCCTTCATTCGGATTATGTTTAGTATCGGAAGCAATGTGGTCGATCTGCATAATTCCTTCATATTTATCCTCTATAATGACTTTAATAAGAAGGTGAACATCTTGAAAATCTCCTTGAAGCTAGGACTCTATATATTTATAAGCATTTTCCTATTGGAAACAGTTTCGATGCTTTACTTACACAATCACGTCATCCAATCGCGGATCAATCAAGAATTGGAATCATTGAAATCCCGGGGCAACAGCCATCGAGATGTGTTAGAACTTTCGTATTCCGAGGGGACCCTTGAGCATATCGGCCTGATGGAATCCCATACAGATACAGATGTCGTGATAACGAATTCAACAGGCGATATTCTGCAATCTTCGGAAAATATAAATGCAGAGATGAAAACAATCTTACGGAAGACTCTTCCCCAAGTTCCCCGAAAGGGTTTGATCATCCAATCAAGTTGGAAGGATGAACCGTATATTGCCACCGTTACACCATATAATAGTGGCAATGAATATGAAGGCTATGTCTATATGTTCAAAAATACAGGTGAAGTAGAAGAATTGATCGCCCAATTGAATAAGCACTTCCTTTTTGCAACGGTATTGCTTCTTTTCTTCATGCTTATCATCATCTATTTCTTATCAAAAGCCTTGACCAGACCACTTATAGGCATGAAGGAGGCGACAACGAAATTAAGCGAGGGGAATTTCTCCGTAACTGTGCCCATTCGATCACATGATGAACTTGGTGAACTTGCTCAATCGATACAAAGCTTGGCTAATGAATTGAATTATTTAAAGAAGGAACGCAACGAATTCTTGGCCAGCATATCCCATGAACTGCGCACCCCTCTCACATATATCAAGGGGTATGCTGATATTGCCCGAAGAAAAGACTTGGATGTATCCGAAAGGACGTCATATTTGGAAATCATCCTTGATGAATCACAACGATTAAACAAATTGTTGGACGAACTATTCAATATGGCTAAAATGGATATGAATACCTTCACCATATCAAAAGAAACCGTCCGGCTTGCTTCATTCCTGGAATCGATTCGTGAAAAGGTGCTCCCAGCCTTTCAGAATAAAAAAATGCAATTGCATCTCGAATGCACGGATGATTCATCGATTGATTTAGATCCTGCAAGGTTTGAGCAAATCATGCTTAACCTGCTGGATAATGCATTAAAATACTCGAACGAAAATACGGTTACCACCATCAAAGCAGAACGGTTACCTGGCAGTATCGATATTTCCATCATCGATCAAGGGGTGGGCATTCCCGATGAAGATGTCCCTCATATCTTTGATCGTTTATACCGTGTCGAGAAATCACGCGCTAGAAATACCGGCGGATTCGGTTTGGGGCTCTCCATCGTCAAACAGTTAGTCGAGATTCAAGGAGGAGCCATTTCAGTTAGAAGCAAACTGAACCAAGGGACGTGCTTCACGATCATATTCAAAGGAGACCATTAAATGAAAACAGCAGTTCTGGTAGATGATGAACAAAGAATGATGGATCTGATAGAGTTGTATCTTGCTCCTCACGGATATACGTGCATAAAGAAGGACTCGGCGCTTGAAGCGGTATTGTTCTTGAAGCATAATCATGCTGACATCGTCATTCTTGATGTGATGATGCCTGAGATCGATGGGTGGGAAGCCTGCGCAAGGATCCGGTCATTTTCTGCCATTCCCATCATCATGCTCACTGCCCGTGATGCAGCGGAAGATATGGTGAAAGGGCTGAACAATGGCGCCGATGATTATATAACGAAGCCTTTTAATGAAGATGTGTTACTGGCCAGGATCGAAGCTGTGACGCGACGGGTATCGCATCGCGAAGTCGACGGGGTGTCCTTTAAGGGGTTAAAATTAAATGAATCCGCTTATGAAGCGCATTATCAAGCCAAGTCCATTTCATTGACGCCGAAAGAATTTTCCTTGTTGTCCTTGTTTTTAAAATCAGCTGATCAAGTATACTCCAGGGATCACCTGCTTACGACCATCTGGGGGTTCAGATCGAACACGGAAGATCGGACAATCGATTCCCATATTCGAAATATTAGGGAAAAGCTGCGCCAGGCCGGCTTTCCGGCAAATGAGCATTTGAAAACGGTATGGGGCGTCGGATATAAATGGAGTTCTTCTTGATTGATATGCATTTCTTTTCTGAGGCGTTAGCATCAAGCGGTCACTTGTCCATTCTTGTCAGTATCGTCTTTAACATTTTGATTAGCGTGCTCGGTGTTATTCCCAGCGCTTTCATCACTGCAGCAAATATCACCGTGTTTGGATTCCAGGAGGGATTGATCGTTTCTTACTTAGGGGAAATTATAGGAGCGGCAGTGAGCTTTTGGATATATCGGAAAGGCATTCAATCACTTCAACCAAAATTCACGAGGAATCGTTGGATCATGCGACTGCAAAAGTCACAGGGATTTCCTGCATTTTGGATGATCCTCTTGCTTAGGCTCCTACCTTTCGTTCCTTCCGGCGTGATTAACCTCGCGGCAGCATTAAGTAAGACGAGCATCATGATTTTCTTCGTCGCCACATCGATTGGGAAGATGCCCGCCCTCCTCATCGAGGCGTACTCCGTGAACCAAGTATTGAAGGCTTCAGACGAAGTGAAAATATTTTTGGTGTTACTGCTTCTCATTATGGCAGTCCTTTATTACGTTAAAAGAAATAAGAATACAGAACTATAATTCAATAGACTTTTCTTTTTACTAATATTCGCTAGCATACATTTATTCGAAGAAACAAGATTTCCGTTTTCTTCCTTATGGCTATGAGATTCCTCCCTTCCATTATTTCAGCTGCACAGGGGCCTCGCCGAGTTCCTTATGTAATGTCCTCCTTACTGCGCGTGGCTTCGCAGCCTTTTTCCTTTTGATCCCTTACGGCGAAATATTCAAAGAAAGACTCTACCATGTCTGGATCGAAATGCTTTCCTTTTTGTTCGTTCAAGAAAGATAATGCCCGTCCCACTGACCAAGAGTCTTTATACGCCCTTCTGCTTGTCAGGGCATCGAACACATCCACAATCGCAGTGATCCTTGCTTCCAATGGAATCTCCTCCCCTTTCAAATGATGGGGGTATCCCGTTCCATCCCATTTTTCATGATGATAAAGGATAATATTTTCCGCCACTTCGAGACTGCTGATGAACTCATTGTTTATTTCCCTAGAGATCTTATTCAAAATATCGGCTCCCATAAATGGATGCATCTCAATGATGGTTCGTTCATACGGAGACAATGGACCAGGTTTATATAGGATCCCTTCAGGAATCTCCGCCTTGCCGATATCATGCAGAATACTCGCATGAGCGATATGATGAATATCGCTAGCAGACATCCCCAGCTGCATTCGCCTATTATGTACGATTACAAGCTTTTCACTTAAAGTTTGCACTCTCGATAAATGCTCCTCTATGCTTGGATCGCGAATTTCGCATGAAATGGCGAGGATCTTCAATAATTCCCTTTGCGTCTCTGTCCTTTTCTTTTCCGAAAGATAAACCCCTTCCTTCAATTGTTCCAATTCTCGAAAAACCCCGACGAAATAAGACTTGTTTTTCACTTGAACAGGTGTGATCGTTATCGAGGAATGCCATACGTCACCTGATTTCTTCCGATTGGTCAATACCCCTGACCAGGGATTCCCGTTCCTTAATTCGTTTTTCAAAGATGTGTAGGTAGTTGCTGGTGTTATACCTGACTTTAAAAAACCAGCTTTGAAACCGATTATGCTGTCCCTTGTATATCCTGTCGTCTGTTCATAGTAACGATTAATATCAAGTATCCGATGATCTTGGTCCGTAATGATGACGGCATCCCCCAGCTTTAAATATCCCGCCAATTCAATTGGCAGTACAGATTTCCCTTTCAAATTCCATCCCCCCGCTAACTGCTTCTTTCTCTGCTGCCCGTGTCTTCTAGGTTAAATGAACTATTCTTGAATAATAAGGTATATAATACCATAAAATAACTTGAACGGTGGTTACTTATGTCATGAATTTTTCAGGAACTTGACTGCATGCGAAATCATTCTTAGCTCCCTTTATCTTCGCAGGGCAAAGGGTAAATCGATTCAGTTGCTGGAAAGGATCACCGATATCTTCGGGAGATGACTCTACTATATTCCTGTTTTCTGGAAAAATAGAATGATTTAATTGTGTTTTCAAGGGCAATTCCTATATAATGCGCATTAGATGATTTTTTTTAGCACTGAATACGAAAGGAGACTGAACATGAAAAAACTATTGTACCCTATCGTTATCGGATTATTGGCTGTTGCCTTGACGGCTTGTGGATCGAACGATGACGCGGATAAAAAGAATGACGAGAAAGAAACTAAAACAACCGAGGCACAGCAAAGCAAAGAAACGGCTAAAGCAACTGAGGAACAACAAAAAAAGATGGAAGAAATGCAGAAGAAACTAGACAAACAAAAAGTGGATGAAAAGAAAACGGTAGCCACCGTCAATGACGAAAATATTACCGGTGCGGAATACAATACCGTGTTATCGTCAACACAAATGCAAATGCAGCAATTTGGACAAGACCCAACTACCAAGGAAGGTGCCAAACAAATTAAAGAGCAAACGATCAATTCGTTAGTGGGGCAAACATTACTGCTGCAAGCTGCTGACAAAAAAGGCTACACAGCCTCCAAGGCTGAAATCGAAAAGCAACTTGCGAAAATCAAAGAGCAATATAAAACCGAGGAAAAATTCAAGGAAGCGATGAAGCAAGCAGGCCTGAATTCAGAAACGTTAAACACGCAGATTGCCGAAAATATTCCCTATACAAAGTATGTAGAAAATGAGATTAAAGTAGAAGAGCCAACGGATGAAGAAATTCAGAAATATTATGATCAGATTGCCGAGCAATCCAAGGCAAGCGGGCAAAAGGTAAATAAACTGGAAGAAATGAAACCGCAAATCAAGGAACAACTCGAACAGCAAAAGAAACAAGAAAAGCTTGTGAAACATGTGGAAGAACTTAAGAAAGATGCTAAGGTCGAAGTTAAAATCTAACCAAGAACGTTCAATTCATAGACCAAAAGGTTTCGGAGGGATTCCCTTCCGAAACCTTTTGGTCTATGAATTGGATTGGAAGCAGGTATTATGGCATTCTTCTACACGGTGTGAGTGATCGCCTTACCTATCAATATGCTGGACGCTTCGCCCAGACTATAAGGAGAGCGGGATGACCGACCCAATACAAAGCCTTCAAGTCTGCGGGCAATCAGGATTCCAGCTTAGTTTACATGCAAAAGGGCATGGAACGAAACGGACAAGGTGTAAAAACTAAAAAAAAGGCAGACAGCCTCCATTATTATCGAGATTGTCTGCGATCGGAGAGCTGCTGATTTATAGCAGCTCCTTTTTTATGAACATGTTTCATGTCATTTTCGAAACGAGTACGTCCTTATCTTTCCGACCGTGAAGAACATGATAAATCGGTATGCCCATTATAATTAGCCCCGCCAGCGATAAATACATACCTCTGTATCCGATTAAAGGGACCAGGCAGCCTAATATGAATGGACCAAAACCTATCCCCAATTCAAGAAAAACGAGATATGTCGATGTTGCCAATCCGATTCTTTCCCTAGGGGTCACCTTGATGGCAAGTGATTGTGTACAAGATTGGAAGTTCCCATACCCTAATCCGACAAAGGCCGATGCCACTAAAAAGACGAAACTCGTTTGTGCCTGACTAATTAGAATCATACCAATTGCAAATAAAACCAAGCCAGGATAAGCCACGCTATTGCCGCCTTTCAAATCAACCAGTTTCCCTGTAAATGGCCGTGAAACCATAATGGCCAGTGCATAGACAAGAAAGTAAAAACTGCCCGCCTCTACTAAATCGATTTCCGCAGTATACGCGGTGATAAATGACAGAATGCTTGAATACCCAAGTGCTATTACGAATATCGAGAGTGAAATGGGCAAGGCCTTCGGCTCAATGAAACTGGAAAACGTAAATCGTTTCCTGGCAGACGACATTATCTCCTTTGCTGGAGAATCGACAAGAACGGAAATGATCAAGCTCCCAAACCCGACCGCTAATGAAAATACAAAAATACTCGTGTAATTAATATATTCTATAAGCGCGACTCCAATCAAAGGGCCGATAGCTGCCGCCAACACTGCACTTAAACTGAAATAACCGATTCCTTCTCCATATTTATTAGGCGGGATGACCTTCCCTACAATGGTTCCAGTTGCTGTAGTCGCCATTCCCACTCCTATTCCCTGTAAAAAGCGAATAACCATGAGGGCAAAGATATTGGTAGGCATAAAATAAAAAAAAGTCATTATGATATAGATGGCAATCCCCATCATCAGCATTTTTTTATTGCCTACCATTTCTATTTGCCGACCAGCAAATAAGCGACTCATTAAAGCGCCAATTATAAAGATACTGGCAACCAATCCAGCAGTACTGACCGAAACACCATATTTTTCAATAGCATAGGGCGCCATCGTTACTAACAGTAAATACATCGATAACATCAATCCGAAGTTAACCACCGATATGGAAATAAAATCTTTTGTCCATAATCCTTCTTTTTTCATGATACACAACCTTTGTACGCTAGTATTTTGGGAATATTTTTAGAGACAGTCATCATTTTCAAATACGTTTGATCCTTCATGCATTTTTTGGGCTTCCGCTCGATCGTACGTTTTGTCGCAATATTTCGTTAGTTGAATCCAAAACCATGCAGTATAACCTTTCAAATATATAAATACTAGTAATTTAGTTGATAACAATTTTCATTATCAGTTGGATGAATGGAAATGTCAATATAATGTTTCTAATACAAAGGGCGATATACATTAGGTTTTTATTAAGTAATTACGCCCTCATCCAATCAAGGCCAATCCATCCTGCGTAGTATGTAAAAAAAGCAAATGGGGTGATGATTATGAAATTACAAGATATCCAGGGATCCTATGATTTGGTAGTGAGCTTAGGCGCGTGGTGCGGTCCCGCATTGCACTCGAAACGTCATGATTTAAGAAGGCATTCATTGCCTTTCGATTGGGTTCAATCCCCTAATCTATCCGAAGTAAATCGTTTATTGAGAAATGGGTTTCAGGGTTTCATGGAGCTGGAAAATATGGTGGAAAAGGACATACTGGCACATTTCGTTGATGAAGGTAATGCCGTCTTTCAAGAAGGAGAAACCGAACCAGCCAAGGCACATTTCATTCATGATAGTCGTTATAAGATTGATTCCGTTCATGATTTTCCAATGATCGTTAATCAAAATTGGACAGCTCAGTATCCATTATATAAGGAAAAATTGAACACTCGAATTCAACGATTTTTCACACAAATTGCCCAAAGTCAATCCACTTTATTCATAAGGTATGAATGGCTAAACGCGAATTATGAAAACACCGCAGAACTACAAGCCATCTTGTCTGGACTCACTAAGGGTAAAGTAACGATTCTGTTAATGGAGCAGCTTGAAGGTTTAAAGGGAATAAGAGAAGTGGAATGGGGTTTAGACGGGGTTTCTTTAGTACAAGTTCCACGTCAAGATCCCAGTAACCATGAGATTTGGGATCAAGTCCTTGAGGGCATAACGCTAACCAAATAAAAAGGGCCTTTCCAAGCCCTTTTTCAAACCGGAGGCCATAACCTTTAAGTATGATGGGGGCCTCCGATAATATGGAAAGGACAGGATAGCTACATAAAGTTATTAAAAAGAATGCCCTTTTTACTTACGCCTTTAAAACTAAACAAGTTTATATTATCAACGATGAAATTAAAGTGGGCTTTTTTCCATACTATACTTTTGGGGTGAAAAAACGCCAAGGGTAAATTACCGAAGTTCAGACGCCGACTTAATGGAAAGGATGATGAGAGCAGAAGGCGAATGGCATGATCAACCTTTTGCTGGCCAATTTAAAAATCATTTTTTTTATGAACGAAACCTGGAGCATGTGAAAGTGTTTATACAGGTTAGGCTAGGAGATTTATTGTAATTTTTTCTTTCTGATGCGTAATGGTTGTTGGTTTCAAATTGCAACCTAGCACTTAAAATAAAAATATATTAAGACCAGCCTGACTTCCGACTGGTCTTTTTGCCAACGAAGGACTGCCACAGTATGAACTCTCCTTTATTGCAGTTGCTCGGATATCCGTTTCACACTGCAAACTGTCGCTTCCAAGCTTACAATAGTTCCCTATTTCGCTGCCAATACAGCAGCAGCTTCTTCCGCTTCCACATATGCTTTTGCTAACACTTCTTCTCCGCCAATCAAGGCCGTTCCTTGTACACGCAACATTTCATAATCTTCAATGCCAAAAAAATTGAACATGGATTTCAAGTATTTATGGGAGTATTCCACTTCTGCATACCAATCATCGTTTGTGTAAATAGATCCACTTCCTTGTATGACAAGCATGCTCCGTCCATCTTTCAATAGACCCACTGACCCGTTTTCTGTGTATTTATACAATTCCCTTGGAATCATAATATTGTCCATATAATCTTTTAACTTTGATGGAATATTAAAGTTATGCAGAGGCAGCACAATCACATATTTATTGGCACTTTTGAATTGGTGTAAGACTTCTGTCATGCGGTCTGTCACTCTTTTTTCTTCCATTGTCAGCTCTAGGCCCTTAGCGGTTTTTTCCCAGGCGTTCAACACCTGTTCATCTATCGCCGGTACTTCATCTTTGTACAATTTTATTTCTTCAATTTCTTCTTCTTCACCATGTATTTCTTTATAACGCGCCAGAAAATGATGGAATACTTTAAGGCTAAAAGAAGAAGCAGAATCGACTCTCGGATGTGCATTGATAATTAGCAATTTACTCATAGGTAGGATCTCCTTCGGATATATAGAATGGCGATTTAATTAAAGATTAATTCAATCGACGATTAACTCGATCAATAATATACCTCTGATTATGTTGTTTGTCAAACAAAAAAATTCTCCAGTGAATGATGGATCGAAGGTTTGCATGATTGACAAAACTATCTATTACTTCTAATATACATTTGATTATCTTATGAACGAAAAGTAGGTGAAGTTATTATGTCATATGGCGTTGGAGTCGAATATGCATTGCACTGTCTTGTTTACTTAATTGATGTACCAGAGAAGACGAGTGTTGGAATTAAAGAGCTCTCCGAATTTCAGGGGCTTTCGGAAACGTTCCTTTCAAAAGTGTTTGGTAAATTGTCTAAGGCAGGCATCGTATGTTCAGTTCCTGGAGTCAAAGGTGGTTATAAGTTGGCAAGATCCGCTGAGGAAATTTCTTTTTGGGATGTAGTCGAAGCGGTTGAAGGGGTAAAACCGATATTTCAATGTAAAAACATTTTACAGGGTGGTTTGCCATACAAGGATAAAGAGGAATCTATCTGTTCTTCTTGCCCTTCGGGAAATCTTTCTTGTCCCATTAATTTGACCATGCTACAAGCGGAAGAGCAAATGCGTGCTTTTCTCCGTCAGAAGACACTTGCTCAGCTACAGGCTGAACTGGATGTTCTTTTACCGAAGGAAGTTCGTTCTTTTACGAAAGAGTATTTCACTAAGGGCAAATGATCCATTCTCGATGTCATCGACTTTATATACACGAAGACACCACACATTGACTTAATTGAATTTGTCAGTGTGTGGTTTTTGCTTTGGCATTTTTGGCATACTTTGTTGCGCATGTGATGTGCAAGATCCGATCTATCGCCGCAGGCACCGGCTGTAGGGCTGCCAGATGAACGGTTATGCGTATTGTATCAACATGCATACAGCTGTTGCCTAAAAATAGGAAAAACAGATTTATTGTGTGAGTGTATGGGAACGTGAACTTTATCCGGAGGCCGAGAAAGTAGCGCTTGGATTGACAGAACGTATTACCTTGATTCCAACAAAATGTCCCAAGTTGACTATAATGGAGCTTGAAGCAAAAAAACTGCCGAATGACCGGCAGTTTTTTTCAGCATTATAAATATTTTCGGTGAATCCCTTTTCCATCATAGGAAAACAGAACCTCTTTTCCTTCCATCACTGATTCCATATGCACGGAGCGTCCCCAGAGCTGATGGATATATGGCATGACTTTCTCGAGGTATTTCAGGTCCAGCTCTATACCTTCGAACCAATGCTTTAAATATAGCTCACCATTACGCATGTAGTCGCCATCATTCACGGTGATATATGGGAATCCGCCGTTCACCCTCATGCTGACGAGCTGATCGCGGACCTGTTCCCATGCCTTATCGACGATTTTATAATCTTTGCCCTGCTTTTGGAATAGATACATATCCTCTCGCATGACCAGGTCCTTCGTCAAATAATTCCGGAGAAAGGAAATATCGGATTCGATCTCCCTGACCTCGAACATCTTTTCCCGGCCAGATCCAGGCTTGACGCCCAGCCTGATCATTTCTTCGGTTGGATTATCATAGCGTTCCTCGATATCCTCAAGCACTTTCAATCCAAGATAATAAGGGTTGATGCTGGTGCGTGATGGCTGAACGACGCCTGCATTCAATTTGGCGAACTCGATCGCTTCCCCTGAGGATAGATCCAATTCGCGGATGATGCGCTGATGCCAATAAGAAGCCCAGCCTTCGTTCATGATTTTCGTTTCGAGCTGAGGCCAGAAATACAGCATCTCTTCCCGCATCATCGTCATGATATCCCGTTGCCAATCGGCTAGATCCCTGCTGTACTGTTCAATGAAAAGCATAATATCCTTTTCAGGCCGCGGCGGGAATTTTTTTCTTTTTTTAATGCTCGATTTCTTCGGTTTATCCTTGCTATCCAGGTTCCATAAATCATCGTATTGAGTCGCTGCCGGTTTTATCTCTTCTTCCTCTTCCTCGTCTTCCATCGACCAGGCTAGCTTAGGTCTCATCAGCGAAGGGTCGATGTGCTCTTCGATGGCTAAGAGTGCATCAAGGAACGTCTCCACTTCCTTTTTGCCATGCAGGATTTCATAATCCCGGATTCTTTCTGCAGTCGCTGACATGCTTTCGACCATATCCCTCTTCGTATTATTGAAGCGAATATTATTCTTGAAGAAATCACAATGCGCCAATACGTGGGCAACAATCAATTTATTCTGTACAAGTGAATTGGAGTCCAGCAGGAAAGCGTAACAAGGATCAGAGTTAATGACAAGTTCATAGATTTTGCTTAACCCAAAGTCATACTGCAGTTTCATCTTATGAAATTGTTTTCCAAAGCTCCAGTGAGAAAAACGGGTCGGCATCCCATAGGCACCAAATGTATAAATGATTTCCGAAGGACAAATCTCATAACGCATCGGGTAAAAATCCAATCCGAATCCAGTTGCTATTTCTGTTATCTCACTAATGGCATATTCCAGAGCCTTTTGCTCCGCTCCATTCATCCGATATCCCCCTTGTCTTCCGCCTTTACACTAATGTATGAAAAAAAGGAGGAAAAATGCCGTGATCATGTGTAAAGGTCACCGATAACGGAAAAAACATCTTCACTTTGATGAAGATGCCAGCCCTGCACCGCTGCAATGATATCCTTCAGACCGTATTTCACTATTTTGGGAATCCCCTAATCACCGGCTTTTTAGAAAAGGGGCCAAAGGATGATTAGTCCAGCCATGATTACAAAGCCTAAAAATCCTGTGATTGGATACACCGTTCCTACCAATTTAATGCAGCCGGCGAAGCTTGCAAAAAAAGCGATGATCACAGAGATATAAAACGGGGTGCCCAATCCGATATTTCCCAAAACACCTCCAATACCGGCTTCTTTCCTATTCTGAAGGTCCTTTTACGGCCAGCATGGCCATTCCAGCCGTAACATGATATGTAGCATATAGCCATGAACCTTTAGCCAATTTCTGGTTATAGGCTTTCCTTTACTCGAAGAAGATAGAATTTTAATAAAGATGGAATTGGCTGTAAAAATGATAACGTGAATGAATTAACATGATGATGAACAATAGCGGTGTGACGGCACTAATGATGGATAACAGTGTTCCAATCGTAAGGACGGTCATGACGAAAAACTCAGGCTATACCTGGAAAGCCGGGTTGTCTTCGAAAATCGCACCGGAACCAGGGAGCATGAAACAAGAAAATGTCATCACCTTATCGATGACCCGGCCCACTACAAATCCGCCATTTTAACCGCGGTAAGGGTTTGATGTGAAGGAATGCAAATCCATGCCCGATACAAGGACTTCAACCCGCTGCATCTCCTCATGATCTGCTATTGATGATAGCGATTTAAAGATTAAATCATCTGACATTCAAAGCTCAGGCTTCCCATACTTCTCAAAAGTAAAAATGATGGCTTTCGTCAGGATTTCAATTCCAGAAAGCAAAGCATTTTTGTTGAAGGTCATATAAGGATGATGGAGCCCAGGTGCCAAATCACACCCCAACCCAAGCATTGTCGCTTTGATTTCTGGCTTTTTAAGCGTGTAAAAATGAAAATCCTCCCCTCCGGTCGTTACGACTGGTGCCACCAGATTTTCTTTCCCGAGTGTATCAGCTATAGCTTCAGCCATTATTTCCTGTGCTTGTTCGTTCACGATTGCCGCAGCTACATTAGATACCGGCTGAAGTTTTATGTCAACATCGTTAGCAATCGCCAGAGACTCTGCAACTTTCCCCACTTTTTTGGTGAGCAGTTTCATCATTTCATTATCTTGAGCCCGTAAATCCAATGAGAAACTGGCTTTTCCAGGAATGATATTGGAGCTTTCACCGCCAGCAGCGAACTGCGTCATTTTCACTGAATATGGAATGGATGGGTTGAGGTGGATGCCGTTTAACAATGTGACGAATGATGCTCCAATTTCAATCGCATTTTGGCCTTGGTGCGGTCTTGCCCCATGAGCATCCGTCCCGATTATTTCGCCTTTCATGAACTGGGCGGCGCCATGAACAATGGCTGGCGACGCCTGCCCGTCCTTCACTTCCTCCACCGGCCTTAAATGCACCCCATAAAGAAAATCGACATCATCCAATACATTCTCTTCAATCATCTTCAAGGCACCCGTCCCTTTTTCCTCAGCGGGCTGAAAAATCAATCTCAGCTTACCTGCCGGCCTATAGTTCATCTCGTTTAATACGAGGAACACCCCAAGCAACAAGGTCATATGCCCATCATGCCCACAGGAATGATTAGCCTGAAACGCTCCACGCACCTCCTGCCAAAGTGCATCGATATCCGAGCGCACCCCAACCGTGAAAGCACCGGCACCGATTTCCCCGACCACTCCTGTGCAGCTTTCGAAGGTTTGTACCGTGCAGTGGTTTTCTCTTAAAATATTGGAAATGAAGGCGGTCGTATTCACTTCATTCCAACTCGTTTCAGGATGGGCATGCAGATGGTCGAATATCCCAAAGATGCGCGGCCTTAATGTTTCTATCGTTTGTTTAATATCCATATCATTCTCTCCCTTATCGGTTTGGATCTTCAAAAGAATAGTCATCTTGGTTGAACGCATCATACATGGCTTTTCTTTCTTTGAACTGTTGCTCAGCTTTAATCGATACACCAGCTAACAAACTATTCAATACAGAAAAATGAATCAGGCTCCGAATCGATGGTGAGGTTCTCGATGTCGAGGTCAGCAATCGTTGGAACGAAAGGGCCGACAAAACGGAATTTTCAGTCATTTCATTTCTTTGAAAAAACAAATCATCCGTATCCGGTCCATACAAATGGAAATCCTCCCGAACAATCCTGCACATAAAAGTTAACCAATATGCTGCCGATATGAAGAACGATGTCCAGAAATCAAATGATTAACAGCTATGGCAAACTTATCGACCACTTTGAAGAAATCATTATCGGAAAGTATCTGTTTCGTCTATTCCATGCCGCGTATATCCCGCCCCATCTCTTGAGCCATGAAGTTGGGCTGATTGGCAGCTTCAAGTTTGGAAGTATGGTATTCATTCAAGCTGCTGTTCTAGTATAATAACTGATTATGGATAAGTTTTTAAAGTTCCGCCAATTCAATTAACCCTAATGAATAACAAAAGCGGACGCCAATTTCCGCCAAAAGCTTTTAGGCTGAAGTGACTGCCCATATATTTGATTGCACTAACAACTATTCTGCTACCTGTTTTTGGCCAGCCCCCACCTTTTGCTGTAAATAAAACATCCCTTTCAAACCATGATATAAATCTTACACTTTTAATACGATAATTTGAAGTGATGACTGCATTCAACGATCGAGATTATTTTAACATGGCATGTTTATGAAAGGCTGTTTTTGCATATTTTGTTGCTATTCACCAAGTAATGGTGTTTGGTGGTTCACCTCCAATGCCCAGCTCTATAGAGGGCGGTCGTGGGGGGGAACGCCTGTGGGGGTGTCCCGGTGCTCCCGCAGGTGTCTCGCAATCTGCTCCGATAAATCTTAAGAGCCTTGTGAAATACCAATATCCAGGATTATCAATAAAACGACCGCCTCTCTAAAAAGACCCACGAAGCCCGGCTCCATGGGTTACTTTACTTTATTTTTTATGACGTTTCGCATAGCCGCATCGTTTGCACAGCTCTTCAACGGCGCATCTTCTGGAAAAGCCATCATACATGTTTCTAGCACGTTCACCATTCAGGATGTCTTCAAGTGACGTTTCAAAAATATTGCCAAGCGGGATTTTCCCTTCACTATCCAAGCAACAAGGTACAACCGTGCCATCCACCAAGATTCCCAATTGATCTCTTAACGCATAGCAGAATATATTCTCGTCAATTATGTCACGATCCAATTCCGGCCATTCAAATTTTTCGGCCATGTTTATATAAACCCGATCCTTCAACTTGATATTATTCTTTTGCTGAAGTGCTTCGCTAAGACGTATATCCAACGAGAGCTTCTCCTCTAACATGCTAAGTATATCGTCGTTCAGGCCATTACTCGCTTTTAGTTCATCGGTATCCATATTCCATAAACGGATGGCACAAATCACTTCACTTGTCGCATTGGCTTCATTAATGAAGTCGGCAATATTACTGACATATGTGTCAAGGCTATTTGTTGTATCATTCGCTTCAAAGCTATGAAGTGAAATATTGATTTGACGAAGGGCTTTTTTCGAAAGCAGCTTTTCCTTGACCTTCTGAATCAAAGTGCCATTCGTTGTAATGTTCACCTTCAGATCATTTTCAGCACTGATATCGAGGAATGCACCCAAATTTTTATTTAAAAATGGTTCCCCCATTAAATGGAAGTAAATATGATCGGTGTGTGGTTTGATTTTCTCAATGACATGCGTAAAACCTTCTGGATCCATGAACTTCAGGGTCCTTTGCAAACTGGAGCTAGGACAAAAATTACACTTTAAGTTACATATATTAGTAATTTCTACATAAACTTTTTTAAACTTTCTCATGATATTGATACCCCTAAAATCAAGCTATATTGTTTCAATCCATACTAACTATACTGGTATGCAGCTCATAAAAGCAATCAAAAGTTCATGGAAGCGGAATATGGACGGTCATATCACCTAAAGTTTGATCATTGACCCCATTCCTAAAAGAAGCGAAAAAAACATCTTCTGCAGACGAAGATGTTCGGCAAGGGGTTTGCCCCTTTTGTTCGTAATCTGAACTCACTTTCCTTTTTGCTCCGTGACCTTTAAACTAAGCAATTTTTTATTTCGCAAATCGTGTTGCACGGTCACGATGACATTGAACTCCATTCCATTAGATCCGACCAAAAATTTGAAATCGTCTTCGACAAAATTCTTCGCTACTGTTTTTCTGCCTTTATATTCATAATCAGTAACCTCATTTTCGGGATAATCCGCCTGGACAACGGCAATCGCTATTTTACCGAATTTTTCATAATCGGGCTTTTCGGCAGCTTCTGCTGAAATCGCCCCTGTGTGGAAAAGCAAAAAAACTCCGATAAATATCATGATGACTTTCTTCAATATTTTCCCTCCTCGTAACTTACTCTTCCGTATTATTATGTAATATTGTTCAATTGTTATGCAGCTGGCTCGCTTCTTTTACAAGCATGATACCAATGGAACGATTCCTTTCCCATTCCTCGGGAAATACAGTTACCGGTGGATTGGTTTCATCCACTAAATAACTAAGCTCGATTGTCATACCGGGACGATTGAATTTTGTGATGAACCAATCGGTAAAACCGCTGCCTACCGCTTCTTTTTCGGGAAAGGTCAGTTCATACCCAGTCAATTCCGCCGTTTTTTTGGCAATCCCATAATCCCTAGCCATATTTTCGCGTTTATTGTGAAAATGCCAAAAGATTTCCCTTCCTGACGTATGGTAGGACACCGCGATAAGAGGGTCAATTTCCTCAGTGAATTTCACAAGCGCCTTAACTTCGGCTGCCTGAAGGGGCTGTTCCCCTTTAAAAAATTGGTAAGTTGGTTTCGTTTCATGGCTTATGACTTCTTTCCATCCAGCCGGATACTGCCTATTCAAGTCGACTCCTTTGGCATTTGCCTTCCATCGTGACCAATTTGTACTATACCTGTTCATCTTCCAGACGGATATTTTTTCAAGAACGTTCAAGCTTGATAAATCGCCTTGTTGAATGCTGACGCCATCCGGATTCAGCATCGGGATAAACCATATGCTGACTTGATTCAATAATTCCGAAGGGTACCCTTCGACGGGCTTTCCTGCACGATAGGCGGCTGCATAGTCTTCAAGCATTGCAATTAGGATTTTTGAGCTTAGCCACTCGCGGCCATGATGCGATCCAACAAGCAAAATTGGTTTTTTTCCATTTCCTAACTTGACTGCCTTGATATTTTTCCCTTTTTCCGTTTGGCCGATTATTTGTACGTCCAATTTATATTGGTCCTGGATTGCTTTCAGGTCCGACTCCATACGTTCAGGGGAATATACAGCTTCTGCGAGAACCGTTTTCGGAAGAAACAGAAGGGACAATATTCCAATCAGCATTATTTTTCTCATGGATAACTACTCACCTTTGTTTTTATTCAGGTAAAAAGCAACAACAGCGGTCCAAATACATCGCCACTTATTGTTAGGAGAAGTTAATCGGGAACTGAACAAAATACAAATAGCTCCTTAATAAGGGGGAGAACTACATGAGGATCGCGGATTATGATCAGGCATTGTTTCACACACATCGTTCTGATTGGGACAGCTTGTTAATATTGATGGTTCGAACGAAAGACCATATCCTTTCGAAAAAAATCGAACATTTTTTACACGCCTACAGATTTGAGCATGATTATCAAATCGTTCAATCTCAGCTTTATGCATTGCTCCGTTACTTGGATCATGCAGCAGAAAAAACAAATGCTTATTTAAGTGAACTTCCAGGCTAAATCACCTATAGTTTTTGCAAAACGGGAAAATATATACAAGAAGATGGATTTTTAGGGATAAACTTTGGCTGGTAAACCCCATAAAAACAAGGAAGGGTCAGGTATACATATACCTGACCCTCATCTCATTATTTTTTTATTGTCGCATAGGCAGTTGCATACATTTTAAGTTCAGCGAGTAAGCCTTCTACCAGTACGGCTGACTCTTCAAACAAGCCATCTTTTTCATAATCGAAGCAATGTGGATCAAGAACCAATTGTTTCGGGATTACATTGGCATAAAGGCTGCGCCCAACAGTTCTCACGGAATTCAAGGCGTTAATCCCGCCTTTTCCCCCACCGGAAACCGCTAGTAATGCCACTGGTTTATGTGCGAATTGCTCACTGCTTAGAAAATCCAAAGCGTTCTTCAAAGCACCACTCATGGAACCATGATATTCAGGAGTGGTAAGGATCACTCCATCAGCTTCCTCGATGCTTTTACGAAGATCTTGAATCACTTCCAATTGATATTGCTCACCTTCACCAGAATACAAAGGGATCTCACTATTGCTTAAGTCAATAAGTTCCGCTCCGTATTTCTTGGATATGTAGCGTGATGCAATTCCTGTACGTCCTTGTTTACGTGGTGAACCATTAATGATTACTAACTTCATGTTTATACCCTCCATTTGTAAGGCTCTCTCTTATTAGATGATAATCGATTGACTCCCATCACTCGCCAATCCAGTATACCAAAAATAGGAGCTGAATTACCTTGAAATTAAATGTCAGCTTCTAAATATTTTTCGTCATCTTCTCGCCTTTACTGTCAAAGAAAACGAATTCTCACCTTCAGTCTTACGCTAAGCAGTTTTTATGGCAGGCGCAAGCGGCCGAGGCGGCTCCCCGGCCTCCTCTGGATAAGGGAGTTGCCTGCTGTCGAATGCAACGTTCTATGTACAAACCCTCCAACTCTGTGGACAATAGGAATTAAACATTCATGATCGCTCAGAGTGAAAATGAACGGATAAATTACATAACCACAAAAAAACTATAGACAAAACTCCATAGTTCTTGAGTTTGTCTACAGTCTGTATGGATAACTGAATGATTACATTGTGTTTTCTTAAACTAATGCTTCTATCTGGCTCATGAAATTCGTCATCACTGCCGATAACTTGGTTTCAGCTTCCGGCATTGACTTACCTTGAACGCCAAAATAAAATTTAATTTTCGGTTCCGTGCCAGAAGGGCGAAGGCATACCCATGTGCCATCTTCGAGAAAATACTTCAATACGTTGGATTTAGGAAGCTCGATCGCTTCTTCGGCATTTGAAGGCAATGTTAACTTCTTACTGCTCTGATAATCTTCCACTGTGATTACTCGGCTGCCGGCAATTTGTGCAGGAGGGTTTTGGCGGAATTGATTCAATATTCCAGAAATTTGTTTCGAACCCTCGATTCCCTTCAGCGTCAATGAGCGCAGCCCCTCAAGGTAAAAGCCATATTTTTCGAACACGTTCAATAACCCTTCATAAAGAGTGAGCCCTTGTTTTTTATAATGAGCACAAACCTCTACAGCGAGTATGGACGCTTGAATGGCATCTTTATCACGGGCAAAGTCTTTAATCAGATAACCGTACGACTCTTCATATCCGAATAAAAAGCTGTGTTCCCCGCTTTCATTATATTGCTGGATTTTCTCGGCGATGAACTTAAAACCTGTAAGAACGTCAACTGTATGCAGGCCGTAGGATTTTGCAATCGCCCTGCCTATTTCCGAGGTGACGATCGTTTTCAAGATGACTCCGTTTGCTGGAATCTCCCCTTTTTCTTTTTTCTGGGCAAGTAAATAATCAAGGAAAAGGGCCCCAGTTTGATTTCCCGTAAGGACAACATATTGGCCGGATTCGTTTTTCACGGCAATTCCCAATCGGTCGGCATCCGGGTCCGTTGCAATCAATATGTCCGCCTCTACTTTGTTTCCGAGCTCGATCGCCATTTCAAATGCAGCTGGTTCCTCGGGGTTTGGGGACTTGACTGTCGAAAAATCGGGATCGGGCAGCTCCTGCTCCTTAACGATATGTAAATTTTGATAGCCTAAGCTTTGCAGAGCCCTCCTGACTGATTTATTTGCCGTTCCATGAAGCGGCGTAAAAACGATAGACACATCGATTTCCTCTGCCAGCTCAGCATTCTCGGGAACTGTCAGCAACTCCCTATTGTAGGCCGCATCCAATTCCTCACCTACGATTTCAATAAGGCCCTTCTCTTTTAGGAATTCAACTTCTTCTACGTGAATATCAAGCTCACTTTCAATCCCATTCACATAGCCGATCACTTGATCCGCAGCTTCTGGCGTCAGTTGTGCCCCATCTTGACCATAAACCTTGTATCCATTATATTCAGGCGGATTGTGGCTTGCCGTGATGACGATTCCAGCAAATGCATTCAACTCGCGAACAGCAAAGGATAATTCGGGAGTCGGGCGCAGCTCATCGAATAAATAAGCCTTCACTCCAAATGTCCCTAATGTTTTAGCTGCTTCAAGCGCAAATTCAGGGGACTTGTGCCTTGAATCATAAGCGATCACAGCCCCTCTTCCTTTTGCATCATCCCCAAACGACGTGATGAATTGAGCTAATCCAGCCGTAGCCTTCCTAACCGTATAAAGGTTCATCCTGTTTGTTCCAGCTCCGATTTCCCCGCGCATGCCGCCTGTCCCAAACTCTAAGTTTTTATAAAAGGCATCTTCCAGCTTCGCTTCATCCCGCTGCATTTCCTCAAGGAGGACACGTAATTCCCCATTTAAGTTCTGGTACCCTGCCCATTTGGTGTATAACGTCTTCCAGTCCATCTCCAACATCTCCTCCAAACGCTTTTTTTATGTGTTATGTATCTGGCTTACATATACAAAATTATCACATTTTTTCCAATAAATGAAGTAAAGGCTCGAAATGAGAGGAAACACACGAAGCGTAACTTCTCATCACGAGCTCTTTAACCGTTTATTTTTCACCTTTTTGATAGTGTAGCTTGTATATGTCATGGCGGCGATCTTTCAATTGCCTTACCGTACCCGACTGTCTTTCTCGTCGTAGTATTTCCAGATCAACATCGCCGATCAGGACCATCTCCAAGTTCGGGCTCGTTTCCCCGACTATGCCATCACGGGCAAATTCGAAGTCCGATGGAGCAAAAATACCCGATTGGGCATATTGGATATCCATATTTTCCGTTTGCGGCAAATTGCCGACCGTTCCGGAAATGACGGTATAAATTTGATTTTCGACGGCACGGGCCTGGGCACAATAGCGAACGCGCAAATAACCTTGCCTGTCTTCCGTACAAAATGGCGTGAAGATAATTTTGGCTCCCATGTCGGTTGCGATTCGGGCAAGCTCCGGAAACTCAATATCATAACAAATTTGTATCGCAATTTTCCCGCAATCCGTATCGAAGACACGAACCCGGTCACCGGCGTTGATCCCCCACCATTTTTTTTCATTCGGTGTGATATGAATCTTATATTGCTTTTCGATCGTCCCGTCACGACGGAATAAATAAGCTATATTATAAATGTTATCATCGTCCTCTTTCACGAAATGAGAACCTCCGATGATATTGATATTATACCTTACAGCTAGAGTGGTGAACAATTCAATATACTGCTCCGTGAAATCGGATAGCTTCCTTACAGCCAAGCTTGGCGATCTTTCATTCAAGAATGACATGAGCTGGGTGGTGAACAATTCCGGGAATACCGCGAAATCGGCATTGGCATCCGAAGCTACGTCAGTGAAATACTCGACTTGATTGGCGAAGTCATCAAAGGAATCGATTTTGCGCAGCATATACTGCACCACACATATCCTTACAGGTTCGGATGTTTTATAATAACGTTTGGATTTCGGCTGGTAATCGACATTATTCCACTCCATGAGCGTGGCGTACTTATTCGATTGCAGGTCATCCGGTAGGTAATTCGGATTGATCCTCATGAGCGTGAATCCATTTAACAGCTGGAATGAAAGTACTGGGTCATATATTTTATGCAACTGTACTTCTTTCACATATTCCCTTGGTAAAAGCTCATCAGCATGTTTATGGTAATTAGGTATCCTGCCGCCGATGATGATGCTTTTCAAGTTCAGCTGCGCAACGAGTTCTTTTCTTGAATCATACAGCCTTTGGCCGATTTTCATCCTGCGGAAATTTGGATGGACCATGACCTCGATTCCATATAAATTATACCCGTCCGGATTATGATTCGTGATATATCCATTATCCGTTACATCGTCCCATGTATGGCGATCATCATATTCGTCAAAATTAATAATGAGGCTCGAGCATGACCCAATCACTTTTCCATCATATTCAGCAACGAATTGCCCTTCGGGGAAAATTTCCAGATGACTCTCTAGCTGTTCCCGCTTCCAAGGAACCATTCCTGGAAAGCAACTCGATTGCAAAACGATTATTTCATCTATGTCTTCTAGTTTCATGTTACGTATTTCCATTATTTTTTCATATTTATGCAAGTCCAAATTAGGCATTTTCCTCAAACTCCTTTAATCTCTTCCATAAGAATTATACCCCTTATCCAAAAATTAAAACAACTGTACCTATCCATGTATCTCGAATTCACCTGGCTAATCTCCCCCGAAAAAGAATATATATTTTACAGACCCCATCCATACATACTATACTTTTCTTGAGGGCAAAAAGAGATGGGGAAGAGGCACCAGGCACGAGCCAAACCGCAGAAAAAAAAACGGGTAAATCTTAGCCTGAGCTGCATCCATCTGTGCGATGTTTCAAAGCTTCCATTTTTTAAAAAAAGTGCAACGATCTGTATGCTCTTTATTGGTCCCGCGAATCATCATAGTATCCTTTTTTAGGAATTGCAATCATTAGAAAAAATCATTGGATCATGTTATTCGAATCGATGCGTGGATTTGCACGTATCATTAATTTCTGACCATACCTCTGCATGCTGAAGGAGCACCTGCAGAGGAAAATACATGAACGTGTCCGGTTTCATTACCGACCCGTTCCTAGCCTTGACTGCATTCGTCACCATATGCAGTTACATCGTCTGGACAAGATCCAAGGAGGTTGCAGCTTAATGAAGAAAATGGCTATTATTTTAGTGATAATCGTTGCTTTATTTGTCCTGATGGGCGTTTTGACAACTATGAAAAAAGAAGAAAAATCAAAAGGAAATCCCTACGGCAAGGATAAACTTGACCCTGCCACTGTCGATCAGCTGGATGATCCCAATTATCAAAACTTGATACTGCCCCAGGAATTGGAGCAAGACCTCCAAGACAATAAAGACGTGACTGTTTATTACTACAGCCCTAAAAACGGTTATAGTGAAAAGACCACTCCGATCGTAGCGCCGTTGGCGGAAAAACTGGGAATCGATCTTGTTCAATATAATCTTTTGGAATTTGAGCAAGGATGGAGCGATTATGGCATCAAGGATACCCCGACCATCGTCCATTATAAAAATGGACAGGAACAAGAACGGATCGTTGGATTTAAAGAAGAGGAAACCTTCAAGAAGTGGTTCGAAGACAACGACATTAATTAATGAAGAAATGAGCCGGCCCTGACGGAAAATGCTTCTCCCGTTATAGCCTGCTCATTTTTTTGGGCTTATACTAAATATTGATTCGCCACTTGGGCATCCATCATTTGCAAATCATTACTCGCTTCTTGGTTCATATTTGAAAAATGGTCATAATAAAAAGGGAAAAAGATTCCGTATTCATTTAATAACGTTATGTTATGTTGGAACAATTCCGCCGAATCGGGATTCATCCATTCTTCTGCCTGCTGTTTGCCCAATATGGATAGGAGTACATGCAGGCAGGTCATTACTTGAAAAGCATCCCTTAAGGTGCCCAGATAGGTAAACCTACTGCTGCTGCGATTGCGCTCTAAAACGCCTATCTTCCGAAAATGAAGAATTTCACTTTTGGTAAAGTATTTTGGAAATACAGTTTCGTAGAATCTCGAAACGAGACTCGCTATTTCTTGTTCTTGTTCTTCTGTTGAAGAAAAGACCGTCTTCAATAAAAAAACCACCTTTTTTCAGATCCGTTAGACCTATCTAATATATGTATATTCTAGGACGAGCGATTTCTTTCTCAATAGAATAACATAAAAATTGTAAAAAATATGTGGTAATTTCCACCACCACAATCTTGACAATAGGTCCTTTGTTACTTTTTTTATATCTTACCTGTAATTATTATATTCATTTTTCATTTAATCTCAACCAAATAAGCCGAAAGTAGGAATTGCCATGGAAGATTTTAATACAAAAAATCAAAGTATGTTCATAAAAGTCCTGGAAAATTGGAATGGACTATCGCTGGAAAAACTCTTTAAGGAACGATGGAAGGCCCCAAAGAAGCTGGTTCATGAATGGAGAATGAGTAAAGAAGTGATGCTGAACGGCAGGACTGCGATATGGTCCACCATCCTACAGCAAGGAGATCTGCTCAGCATCCCATTAATGGATGCCGCTGAAAATGAAACCGTTCAAGCGACTAACTTAGACATTCCGATTTTATATGAGGATGAATGGTTGCTGGTAGCCAATAAACCGGCTGGCATCGATACACACCCGTCTCAGCCTGGTGAAAGCCATTCCCTCATCAATGGAGTCGCCTACTATCTTCAACAAACCGGGCAGACCTGTATGATCAAGCATATACATAGGCTTGATAAAGATACGACAGGAGCAGTCCTTTTTGCCAAAAACCGCCTGATCGGGTCAATGCTTGATAGAATGTTGGAAGAAAGGGAAATCAAACGGACGTATGTAGCTTTAGTCGAGGGAACTCTTCATAAGAAGGAAGGAAAAATCAATGAGAAAATTGGCAGGGACCGCCATCATGCAACGAGACGCAGAGTGTCACCGACCGGCCAGACTGCCATCACCCATTACCGGGTTCTCAATCACGATTCCAAAAGTAACTTGTCACTTGTCAGCTGCACATTGGAAAGCGGGCGAACGCACCAAATCAGGGTTCATTTCAGCCATTTGAATCATCCGTTGGCAGGCGATACATTGTATGGAGGCAAAAGAACCTTTCACCGCCAAGCGCTGCATGCACGAAAAATCGAATTCACCCACCCGATTTCCGAAGAAAAAATGACAATAGAAGCGCCATTCTTGGATAAACCTGAAATATTTGATGGAAGGAACCTTTAATGGAAAAAAAAACGTTCCACCACAGAACGATGTTCAGCCCATTCATCTAAGCAGGCGAGCAATACCCTTTGCAAAGACTTTTCATCATAAATGGACAAAAAAATAGCTGGCCGCTTGGGCCAGCTTTATTTTTTATATTATGAAGCTTTTCTCATGCCTTTTAAGATAAGGCTTAAGATGAAGACAAATACGATTGCACCAATCAATGCTGGAATGATAGCGAAGTCTGCTACTGAAGGTCCCCAAGTTCCAAGAATTAATGAACCTAACCAAGCACCGACAAAACCTGCAATGATGTTACCGATAATTCCAAATGGTACGTCACGTCCAACGATCATACCTGCTAACCAACCAATGATACCTCCGATAATTAATGACCATAAAAATCCCATAATATATTTCCTCCTTCAAATTAGTTGTTTTTTCCAGCAGACTCAAGAAATCTCTTTACGTTAAGTCCTGCCCATCCAGTTCTTTACCTTTACACTCAAATGGTATGATGCCAATTTTGCACACTCTTTAATGAATGTGACTGTTTTAAATTAGTGGGTAAAGTTAGCTAGCTATAGCCCTGCGGAACTGATTGGCGCTCCTCGATGTTAGTGTGTTTTCTTTTTGTTTGCCGCTGTACTCATTATTTTCCCCGTTTCTATAATCTAAAACCTAATTTCTTTAAAATATATTTGGCAATAAAAACAAGGTTATTAGAAGGAATGAACGGGTATATATTACGCTTAATTCTGTCACATAATTAGTATAAGCAGGAACTGCCTCAAATATGTCCCTACATAAAAGAAAGAGGATGCCCTACCTTTGGGTACATCCCTCCCTTTCCGGCATAGAAGTTTTGGGAGCCTTCCCTCGCCTGGCTCCTGGATAAGTGCCTGCAGTGATACGAACGTTCAAAGTCCAAGATTCAAATACTGTGGGCATTTGGAATTCCGGAGTTCCAAATCGAATGTAATGAACTGCTAAAACCTAAAAAAACTGCAGACAAACTCCATTATTCTCGAGTTTGTCTGCAGTCAGGTAAGGAAACCCACTTAGTGGGACAGCCTCTGATTTCCGCCGTATTTAAAACAAAACCTCATCCGGATTGCTTCCGAACCGTTCATTTTTGTTCAAGGAATCAACTTGATTCATTTCGTTAAGGCTCAAAGAAAAGTCAAACACCTGGGCATTCTCCTCGATACGGGCCGGTGTGATCGATTTCGGTATAACGACGATATCATGTTGTAGATGCCATCTAATCAGCACTTGCGCTGGGCTTTTCCCATGCTTTTTCGCAATATGGTTAATCGTCGGTTCTTCCAATAGATTCCCCCTGCCTAGCGGGCTCCATGCTTCCACCTTGATTTCATTCTTTTCACAGTAATTACGGATTTCACTCTGAGTCAAAAGGGGATGCAATTCGATTTGATTGACGACTGGTTTCACTTCACAATTCGCCAGTAAATTTTCCAAATGGTGAACATGGAAATTACTCACACCGATCGATCTCACTTTTCCATCCTTATAAAGCTTTTCCAAAGCCTTCCATGTATCCAAGTACTTGTCTTTGCCCGGCCAATGGATCAAATATAAATCCAAGTATTCCAAACCAAGGCGTTTCAAGCTATCATCAAATGCCTGAAGCGTAGTGTCGTATCCTTGCTCCGTATTCCACACTTTAGATGTAATGAACAGCTCTTCACGGGGAACTCCGCACTCAGAGATTGCCTGTCCAACCCCTTCTTCATTTTCATAAATGGCTGCTGTATCAATCGCACGATAACCCACTTCAATTGCTTTCTTGACGGAAGCAACCGTTTCATTGCCATTCTTCACCTTGAAAACACCAAAACCCAGTTGCGGCATCTTAACCCCATTATGTAAAGTGATCGTTTCCCCAATGTTTGAAATCATCTACATTCCCCCATACTTTTATTTACCAATTATACAACTCCCTTTCTCCTATTTCTAACCATAAGCCTCGTATTTTCGTTTCCGTTAAAATGAAAATCCACCAGATAAAAGGAAAAATCACACATTTATTCCTTCACTAAATTAAATATTTTGTAAAAAAATGACCAAACATCTATCCTTATAGATAAGAAATTCGTTACAATTGAATAGTTGTTTAAAAACAAGTTAAAGAAGGTGCGCTTTTTAAAGAATAATCAAACGTAAAACCCCCATTCTAAATAATGAGGAGTTGCAGAACAAACCTTTCAGCGTTTACAATCCAAATTCAATTTTTACATATTTGAATATTAAGGGAGTCTTCCATGTATGAGTAGCATTTTCATCTTAACCGCGTTAATTATCGTTTTTGCTTTGGTCTTTGACTTTATCAATGGATTTCATGATACGGCGAACGCCATCGCTACAGCTGTGTCAACCAAGGCGCTTAAGCCGCGCCACGCCATCATCATGGCTGCAGCCATGAATTTATTAGGGGCACTGACCTTTACAGGTGTGGCACATACGATTACGAAGGATATTGTGGATCCATTCACATTGAACAACGGTTCTTATGTCATTTTGGCTGCGCTTCTTTCAGCAATAACTTGGAACTTGGTGACCTGGTATTTTGGCATTCCAAGCAGCTCTTCTCATGCGATAATCGGTTCAATAGCCGGGGCGGCCATTGTCGCCAGTGGGTTCGATGCGATTAAATGGAGCGGATTCACCAAGATTGTCCAAGCCTTGATTCTTTCACCCATCCTTGCTTTTACACTTGGATTCATTGTATACAGCATCTTCAAGGTGATTTTCAAGAACAACAATTTAGGAAAGACCAACAAGCGATTCAGAAGAATACAAATTCTCACGGCGGCCGTTCAATCCTATACACACGGAACGAATGATGCACAAAAATCCATGGGTATCATCACCATGGCTTTAATTGCTAACGGGTATTCCACTAATTCCGAAGTCCCTTTCTGGGTCCAATTATCCTGTGCAATAGCCATGGCGCTTGGAACATCAATCGGAGGCTGGAAAATCATTAAAACCGTCGGTGGGAAAATCATGAAAATTCGACCGGTTAACGGAGTCGCAGCCGATATGACAGGAGCGGCGATCATTTTCGGTGCTACCTTCCTGCACATGCCTGTCAGCACGACACATGTCATTTCTTCATCCATCCTTGGGGTCGGTTCTGCACACAGAATAAAGGGGGTAAAATGGGGAACGGCTAAAAGCATGTTAATCACATGGTTCATAACATTGCCCATCTCCGCTTCATTAGCCGGTATGATTTATTATATTATTGCCCTGTTTTTATAACATCGTCAGCCTTTCCTTCCGGAGAGGCTTTTTTACATCGGTTTCCGCTTAATAAGTGTAATTGGTTCCCATTTTTTACTTATCCTTGTTTTCTCATGTAAAGTTTTATTAAGATTTTGTAAATTTTCGTCGAAAAACCTTCCCTGAATGTATATGAATTCGTTACAATCAACTTGTTAATACTAAGCGTACGACTAAGGTGCGTAAATTGCATGAATAATTGGGAGGCTTCAACATGGCTTTTAAATCAAAAAAAGACAAATTCGCAGTAATGCTTTTCAACATCGCTCAAAACCTTAAAGAAGGTGCTGACTATTTCGCGGATTATAAGCTGAAAAACATCTCCGATCTAAAAGTATTTTCAGATAAGATGAAAGATTATGAGCATAAAGGCGATTCAATGGTCCATAACGTGATCAAAGAGTTGAACAACGCTTTCATCACTCCTATCGAACGGGAGGATATCCTTGAATTAACCATGAGAATGGATGATGTCATTGATGGTTTGGAGCACTGTTCCGCATTATTCGAAATGTACTCGATCGTCAATGCAGACGAGTATATGCTGAAGTTTGTTGATGCAATCAAGGAATGTACGTATGAAATCGAAACAGCTGTAGATACTCTCTCGACAAAAAAATTACCAATGATTCGTGAGAATGCAATTAAAATAAAAGATCTTGAATCTGTTTGTGACGGAATTCAACGTCAATCGATCAAAAACCTGTTTACAGTTGAAAAAGATCCAATCAGAATCATCCAATATAAAGAAATTTACGAAAGCCTGGAAGAAATCGCCGATCACTGTCAAGCGGTGGCCAATACACTTGAAACAATCATAATGAAAAACGCCTAAGGAGTACCCCAAATAAATGGATACTTTATTAATTCTGACAATATTAATCGTTTTCTTTGCTTTAGCATTTGACTTCATCAATGGATTTCATGATACAGCCAACGCTATAGCGACTGCCGTTTCAACAAAGGCCATGAAGCCCCGCCATGCCATCATCATGGCCGCCATCATGAACTTCGTCGGAGCCATGACATTTACTGGCGTGGCGAAGACCATTACAAAGGATATCGTGGACCCATTCACGCTTCCTAATGGTTCTTATGTGATCCTGGCCGCTTTGCTGGCCGCGATTTTTTGGAACCTACTCACTTGGTACTACGGAATACCAAGCAGTTCCTCCCACGCACTGATCGGCTCGATTGCAGGGGCAGCCATTGCTGCAGCTGGTTTTGCCGGCATAAGATGGGAAGGATTCCTAAAAATTCTTCAAGCATTGATTTTCTCCCCGCTAATTGCTTTTGCAATCGGGTTTATCGTATACAGCATCTTTAAAGTTGTCTTCAAAAACAATAATCTGACGAAAACAAACCAAAAATTCCGTACTATACAGATTGCCACTGCAGCACTTCAATCGTATACTCACGGGACGAATGATGCCCAAAAAGCGATGGGTATCATCACGATGGCCCTTATTGCGAATGGTTATGCTTCAAGTTCAGATATCCCCTTCTGGGTCCAATTCTCCTGTGCGCTAGCAATGGGGCTTGGAACTTCCGTAGGTGGATGGAAAATCATCAAAACCGTCGGCGGCAAGATCATGAAGATCCGCCCAGTAAATGGTGTAGCGGCGGATTTAACCGGTGCCTTCATCATTTTCGGCGCGACCGTAATACACATGCCCGTCAGTACTACCCACGTTATTTCCTCTTCCATTCTTGGAGTAGGATCGGCTCATCGGGTTAAAGGCGTAAAATGGGGAACGGCAAAAAGAATGATCATCACTTGGTTCATCACCATTCCCATTTCTGCAACATTGGCAGGTTTGATTTATTTACTAATCAATTTCCTATTTTAAAAAAACAGAAAATCCCTTCCGGTTTCCATCGGTAGGGATTTTCTGTTTTATGTACCAACCCCCGCATGCATTTAATCCATGCGTATTCAATAAAAATCGTATAAAATTCAAGGAGAAGGAATTTTTTTAGCGAGGGGCAAAAATAAATATGAAGGAATTCGAAAAAAATAGAGATATTTTTAAAGACCTTTATGGAGATATGATGGAGTTTGCCGATAGAATCAGTTCGGTTTTAGGTTGCCCTATTACAATCGAGGACGGTAACCACCGTTTACTTGCATATAGCACACATGATGATACTACCGATCAGGCACGCATAATGACCATCATCGGAAGACGGGTCCCTGAAAAGGTCATCAATAGTTTATGGAAAGATGGCATCATCCCTGCTTTACTGAAAAAGGATGCCCCCATCAAAATCGGGGCCATCAATGATGTTGGCCTCGGTAATAGGGCTGCGGTTTCCATTCGAAAAAATAATGAAGTCCTTGGTTTCATCTGGGCCTTGGAGGTCAATGCGCCGTTCTCCGATGAAGATATGGACTTTCTCCAATTTGCAGCCAAGGAGGCAAAAAATCAGTTACAGCAATTGCAGCTGAAAAAGAAACGGAAAGAAGCGGGTCATCAGGAATTCCTATGGCGCCTGTTGACAGGACACTATCAAGAAGAAGCAGAAATAATTGAAAACTTCACGAAATTTTCGCTTCATGTTCCTGTTGTTTTTTCGATCATGGTATTCGAATTTCCTGAAGAGATCAATCGTGAAGTGGAACGATACATTTCATACATGCTAACGACTACTCAAAAGATAAACAGTTCCCTCTTTGCCATTGACCAAAACAAGCTCATTCTTTTCGCAGGCGCCACAGAGGAAAACAGTCCTTTTTTCACTACATCCATATATGATTTCATTCCATTTTTCATCTTGGAAATGAAACAGCGCTTCGGTGTAGAGCATATCCTTGGTACGGCTGGCAATACGTATAAAAACTTTCTGGATGTTAAATCAAGCTACGAGGAGTCACAATACACGTTAAGGATGAAGAATATTTTCCCTGATGATATGAAGCTCATCGTACACTATGAAGAGCTTGGCATGTTCCAAATGATTGAAGCGCTTGCAGGCAATAAACAGCGTCATGCCCATCCAGCCATTTTAAAATTAAAAGCATATGATATGAAGAACCAAACCGAATTGCTGCAAACACTCACCGTTTATTTGGAAAAGGACTGTAACCCAAACGAAGCATCGAGAAAGCTTCATATTCATGTGAATACATTGAATTACCGTTTAAAGCGAATATCGGAAGTGGGGGCCATCCGTCTAAAAGACCCGATTCAAAAAATGTCCCTTTTTCTAAATATTAAACTGGATCAATATGATGATTATTTCAAGAAAAATTGATGAAATAGTGCCTGCTAAGGAGATACTAGAAGCATGGAAAGGTTGGTCTTATGAAACTGGAAACAAAAGAAGAGCTTGAGAAAGAATTACGAACCATCGAAAAATGGGAGAAGGATCAAAAGGGACTATGGTTTTGGGAACGAATCGGACGACTCCCCTTCAAGCTTTTGGATAAGTTGACCCCAGACTTCATTCAGGATAAATTGGGGATCATGCTCGATGAAATCGGCAGCTACATTCAGACCGGCGGAAAGTATTTAACGAAAGAGACCCACATCCTGGCTAAGCTTCAAGCCCAAAGTCCCGAAACGAATATTAATGGTCTGGATGATGTTTCAAGCTTGCCGCTCCATGTCATGGATGGCGTGAGCCAGGATATTAAAAATTCCGGCAGCAAATTGGCCACGGTTCAAGGAGCCACCACCGGTATAGGCGGAATCTTCACCTTGGCCATTGATATTCCCCTTCTTCTCGGCATGTCGATCAAGATTCTTCAGGATATCGCCATCACGTATGGCTTCAATCCCCGTGACCGTCAAGAACGGATTTTCATCGTCAAATGCCTGCAATTCACAACATCGGATGTTGTTGGAAAAAAGGCCATATTAGAGGAATTGTCAAAAATGAACTTGCCTGACTCTGAATCAAAGAGAAAAATCGCCTCCGAGCTGCAAGGATGGCGCGAAGTCGTATATACATATCGTGATCAGTTTGGCTGGAAGAAGCTTTTGCAAATCGTTCCGATTGCCGGGATGATCTTTGGCGCCATGACCAATCGCTCCATGATTGCCGATATGGCTGATACAGGTATCATGCTGTATAGGAAAAGACGGATTTTAGAGCGCATTCAAGAATCGACAGTTAAAAGTTAAGCCCCTTTGTCATATTATGTCACATTATTGATATGAATGAAGGGCTCACAACGAGCCAGTCCATGTTTATTGAATCTGCGTTTGTGGAATTTCACAAATACACCTTTTTCATTTTTCTGATTTCCACATACTAACTGTTTCTTTTTCCAACTATACTTGTGATACAAATAGTAAAACATATTATTGGAGGGATTAAGATGAGAATAGGAATTCCGAAAGAGATTAAAAACAATGAAAACCGTGTAGCTATCACTCCAGCAGGCGTTGTAGCATTAGTGAATGCGGGACATGAAGTATTAATCGAAATGAACGCTGGTCTAGGAAGCAGTTTTACAAATGAATCATACCAAGAAGCTGGTGCAGTAATAGTCGAGGACGCCGCTAGCGTTTGG
This sequence comes from Bacillus sp. mrc49, assembly GCF_002803435.1. Taxonomy (NCBI): domain Bacteria; kingdom Bacillati; phylum Bacillota; class Bacilli; order Caryophanales; family Bacillaceae; genus Bacillus; species Bacillus sp. mrc49. The sequence continues at coordinate 33,713 of NZ_PHNG01000687.1, forward strand.
TCAAGTACAGACATGATCATGAAAGTAAAAGAACCTATCTCATCTGAGTATAAATATTTCCGTAAAGATTTAATTCTCTTCACATATCTACATCTTGCAGCTGAACCGGCCCTTGCACAGGCCCTAAAAGAAAGCGGTGTCTTGGCCATTGCTTATGAGACGGTTGCAGTAAACCGCACACTTCCGTTATTGACGCCAATGAGTGAAGTGGCAGGCCGTATGGCTGCGCAAATCGGTGCTCAATTCCTTGAAAAGAATAATGGCGGCAAAGGAATCCTATTAAGCGGTGTTCCTGGAGTGAAACGCGGTAAAGTCGCAGTTGTAGGCGGAGGAATGGTTGGGACCAACGCAGCTAAGATTGCAATTGGTTTAGGCGCAGATGTAACCATTCTTGACTTAAGCCCCGACCGTCTTCGACAATTGGATGATATTTTCGGAAATGAGCTGACTACGCTTATCTCAAATCCTTATAACATCGCTGAAGCAGTCAAGGATGCTGATTTGGTGATTGGCGCTGTACTGATTCCGGGTGCCAAAGCTCCAAAGCTCGTAACGGAAGAAATGGTTAAGTCGATGTCTCCAGGTTCAGTGATCGTCGATGTTGCAATCGACCAAGGCGGAATCTTTGAAACGGTTGACCACATAACAACACATGATAACCCTACTTATGTAAAACATGGAGTTGTCCATTACGCAGTGGCGAACATGCCAGGAGCAGTGCCTCAAACATCCACTGTCGCTTTAACGAACGTAACGGTTCCATTCGCCCTTCAAATCGCAAACAAAGGAGCTCTTAAAGCGATCCTTGAAAATGATGCCCTTGCTAAAGGAGTCAATGTGGCGAACGGTGAAATCACGTTCGAAGCAGTTGCAAACGACTTAGGCTACAACTATGTGAGTGTTGAAAATGCTTTAAACCCAAATAACATTAACGCTTAATATAAAAAAGAATCCTCCAGACACAAAACCGTGTCTGGAGTTTTTTTCGGAAATCTCAGGATTTTTTTGCTGTGGGCCGGTTTATCCCTGATGCTGGGCGAAATATTAACTCGTTCGGACGGATTATTACGTTGCGGGGCGGTTTTCCTGCCCGGACGGGTGATTTTTCCGATGTTGGTCGAATTATGGGCTCGGACGGGCGGATTTTTTCCGATGTTGGTCGAATTACTGGCTCGGACGGGCGGATTATTCACATTGCGGGGCGGATTTATTGGCTCGGACGGGCGATTTTTTCCGATGTTGGTCGAATTATTGGCTCGGACGGGTGATTTTTCCGATTTTGGTCGAATTATGGGCTCGGACGGGCGGATTATTCACGGTGTAGGGCGAATTATGGGCTCGGACGGGCGATTTTTCCGATGTTGGTCGAATTATGGGCTCGGACGGGCGGATTATTCACGATGTTGGTCGGATTATGGGCTCGGACGGGCGATTTTTTCCGATGTTTGGCGGATTATGGGCTCGGACGGGCGGATTTTTCACGATATAGGTCGAATTATGGGCTCGGACGGGCGATTTTTTCCGATGTTGGTCGAATTATGGGCTCGGACGGGCGGATTTTTCACGGTGTAGGTCGGATTATGGCCTCGGACGGGCGGATTTTTCACGGTGTAGGGCGAATTATGGGCTCGGACGGGCGATTTTTTCGATGTAGGTCGAATTATGGGCTCGAACGGGCGATTTTTTCCGATGTTGGTCGAATTATGGGCTCGGACGGGCGGATTTTTCCGATGTGGAGCGGATTTTCTGCTCGGACGGATTTTTTTTACAGGCGTTTTTCCGTTTTTAGACGCTTATGTGGTTCAATTACATGTAATTGGAGTTGACTTGCCGTTCTATATTACATGGTTATAGGAACGGCAAGTCTGCCCTTTCACCAATTACTGCTCATCTAGCACCCTGAAACTCTTCTAATCTGCGAAAATTTTACCTGGATTCATAATTCCTTTCGGGTCTAGTGCATATTTGATCGTTTTCATCACTTGGTAAGCTGCTCCGTGCTCCCTTGACTGATACTTCGATTTCCCAATCCCGACACCGTGTTCACCGGTACAAGTGCCACCTTTCGATAGGGCATATTCGACAATTTCTTCATTTAATCGTTTCGCCTCTCTCACTTCCTCATCGTTCTGTAGATCGATCATGAACAAAACATGGTAATTGCCATCACCTACATGTCCTACGATCGCTCCCTCCACTTTGGAAAGTTCGACCTTCTTCCTCGTTTCCAAGATGGCATTCGATAATTCATGCAGCGGTACACTTACATCGGTCACCATCAGTTTCTTGCCCGGTGCACTATGAATGAAGGCATACGCCAGATTGTGGCGTGCCTCCCACAAAGCATTCCGTGCTTTTGAATCCATTTCGAACTGGATATCGCCACATCCAAAATCACTTACTATTTCCTTAGCGAATTGGACATCTTGTTCCAAACCGGCAAAATTCCCGTGAAATTCCAGAAATAAGGTAGGTCTGACATCATAGGCTTTATCCATGAATTGATTAACTTTTTTTATCGATTCTGCATCAACCAATTCAATTCGTGCAATCGGGATTCCTGCAAGCATGATTCCATTGACCGCAGATACAGCCTGTTCGACGGTCGGGAACGTCGCTCTTCCTGCCATGGTGACTTCAGGGATTCCATATACCTTTAGTGTCAGCTCAGTAAAAACACCTAATGTACCTTCCGATCCTACAAACAGTCCATTCAAATGAATGCCTGATGAAGATTTTGTCGCTAAACTGCCCGTGTGGATCACTTCACCGTTTGCCAGTACGACTTCCAGGTCCCTGACTTGATCACGCATTATCCCATATTTGACCGAGGTCGTCCCACTTGCATTCGTGGCGGCCATTCCACCCAGCGTCGCATCGGCGCCGGGATCGACGGAGAAGAACAGTCCATACTTTTTCAACTCTTTATTGAGGTGTGTCCTTGTCACGCCCGGCTGCACCTTAACGAGAAAATCATTTTCCCTGATTTCCAAAACTTGATTCATCAAGGTCATATCAAGGGAAATCCCTCCTTTAACTGGAACGACATGCCCCTCCAAGCTTGATCCTAACCCGAACGGAATGACAGGAATATCGTGGTCATTCGCATACCTCATGACTGCACTTACTTCTGCCGTATCCTTTGGATAGATAACCGCATCAGGTAAATGCGGTGTATGGTACGATTCATCATGACTATGCTGTTCCAATAACGTTTCATTCACCGATACTTGCTCATCCGTCAATATATTCCTTAAGTCCTCTATGTACTGATTCATCCTGCACCCTCCTTTTTTTGACCAAACATTCTGAAAACGATAATCAAAAGGAGATTGCCCATTGGGGGGCAATCGTCACTCTCTTATTTGCCAATCCCTTTCGCTTTATCCGTACATGCCTTCATTGCTTGTAAAATGCCCGATCTAAGCTGTGCCTCTTCCAAAGCAGCCACTGCTGCTATCGTTGAACCGCCTGGAGTGCATACATCATCCTTTAAAGCGGCTGGATGCCTTTCCGTTTCAAGAACCATTTTAGCAGCCCCCATTACAGCTTGTGCTGCCATACGGTATGCTTGTTTTCGCGGAATGCCATCACGAACCCCGCCATCAGCAAGCGCTTCGATGAACATGTATACATATGCTGGAGACGATCCACTTATGGCAGGCACTGCATCCATCAAATTCTCATGAAGGATCTCCGTTTTTCCAAAGCTATTGAGCAGTGCCGTTACAGTTGCGATATCCTCATCCGTGATTTCATCGTTAATGCTTATGGCTGTCATGCCCTCACCCACAAGGGAGGGAGTGTTTGGCATCGTCCTTACGACCTTCACTTTCCTTCCGAAGCTGTTTTCTATTAAGGATATATTGATTCCTGCCGCCATCGTAATGATCACGGTGCTTCCTTTTACATGACCCTTCACCTGTTCAAGCACTTGCTTATGCATGGCAGGTTGAATCCCAAGAAAGAGAATATCGGCAAACGCGGCAACTTCTTCATTATCAATGGTGCCCTTAACCTTATGTTTCGAAGTGATCTTCGCCATGGATTCCATGCTTGCAGTACTTACCATGATTCGATCGGACGAAACGACCTCAGCAAGCAACACGCCCTCCAGCATGGCCTCCCCCATTTTACCGCAGCCAATAAAACCGATTTTTTCATTCATATCTTACACTTCCTATCCAGATCCATCTATATTCCTTCTTATTATATCGGATTTGTTATATGGAAACACGCCGGAATATTCAATAGGAAGGATTTAGCGATTTCCAACCGAATTACTAAGGGGACATGGAGAAAATCTTGATTTTTTTAGCGAAAAAAAACCATTGACTAATTGGTCATTTCACCTATATAATTTTGACCTATCAGTCACAAGGAATACAGTTTGAGGAATGGGGATATGGTATGCAAATGGAGAAAAAAGCAGTCAATACCAGGCTTGTCTTAACAGGGTTGATTATTGGAATGTTTTTCAGTTCATTGGAGCAGACGATAGTCGGGACGGCCATGCCGACGATTATCGGACAATTGAATGGTTTTACTATATTCGCTTGGGTAACGACTGCCTATTTAATAGCTTCAACGACTGTTGTTCCGATTGTTGGAAAGCTCTCTGATCTATATGGCAGGCGATCGCTCTACCTGCTTGGTACGATCATTTTCACGATTGGTTCATTTTTATGTGCCACTGCCACCTCCATGGAGCAATTGATCATTTACAGGGGGCTGCAAGGCATAGGAGGCGGAATGATCATGCCTTTATCCCAGACGATCATCGGCGATATCTTCTCGGCGGAACAAAGAGCTAAATGGCAAGGAGTATTCGGTGGCCTCTTCGGGTTAAGTTCTGTCATTGGACCTTTTCTTGGCGGAGTGATCGTAGACCATATCAGTTGGCATTGGATCTTCCTCATCAATGTGCCGACAGGGTTATTATCCGCCATTCTGATTTATGTCGGGTTGAAACATGAGTCGATCAATAAAACGGAGAAAGTGAATATTGATTATCTTGGCATCTTCACCTTGATACCTGGTATTGTCCTATTATTATTGGGCTTGACATTCGGTGGTGATAAGTTCGAATGGGCATCCCTTGAATCTCTCTTGATTTTCGGCTTTACCATCATCTTCATTGCTCTATTCATCATTTTTGAAAGAAAAGCAGTTGAACCGATCCTTGATTTAGCCCTTTTTAAAAATCGTGTTTTTGCGACCACCAATATTCTCGGATTCCTGCTTGGCCTCGGCATGTTCGGGGCGATCATGTTCGTTCCCCTGTTCATGCAAGGAGTGCTTGGCGTTTCACCTACAAAAGCGGGATCGACCATGACCCCCATGATGGTCGGTTTAATTCTTTCCAGTATCGTAGGCGGAAGGTTGTTATTAACATTCCGTTTTCGCACAGTGCTTACCTTTGGAATGGCCATTGCGACCTTAGGCTTTTTCCTAATGAGTACGATGGATGGCAGTACGACGATTTACACTGCCTATTCCTTCATGGCTGTTCTTGGAATCGGAATGGGGCTTGTCATGCCGACATTGATGATTGCCGTTCAAAATGAATTTCCTAAGTCACAGCTTGGATCGGTCACGGCGGCCTCTACCTTCTTCCGATCAATAGGCGGGACGATGGGCATCACGATTTTGAACGCAGTCATGAATCATAACCTACAGAAAAATATGGATGATGCTGCAGTTAGCGAAAAGAATCCGATATTGCACGAGGCACTGACTGCACTAGCGGATAAAACGGATAAGTTATTCAACATCATGCTTTATCCCGAGAATCTTAAAGTACCCGCAGAAGTTGGCAGCGTCCTGATAAAAACGATCGAAAACGCTTGGATAGATGCCTTTTCCAGTGTTTTCGTCACTGGTATCTGTTTCGTTGCAGCGGGCATATTAGTGGCACTTTCCGTGGGATCGGGCAGAATCAAAAAAGATCAAGAAACGGAAAAAGAATTAAGTTGACAAAAAGCAAGGCCGGCTGAGTGATTCAGCCGGCCTTGTTAATCCCTTCAAGTCGATGTTTTCTTCTTCTTTATTTAGGGAAATTTACCTGTAAGCAATAAAATGGAGTGATCATATGACCGAAATAACGGACCATTCAATCTTATCAAGCGATTTTTATGAACAACCCACGCTCGAGCTGGCAAAATCCCTCCTCGGGTGCCTGCTTGTAAAAGAAACACCGGCTGGTACCGCTTCTGGATTCATCGTGGAGACCGAAGCCTACATGGGTCCTCTTGACAGGGCTGCACATAGTTTTGGAAATAGAAGGACAAAACGGACGGAAGTGATGTTCGGTAAGTCCGGATTGATTTATACATATGTCATGCACACCCATACTCTGGTCAACGTCGTAAGCGGCGGTGCCGGGAATCCGGAAGCCATTTTAATCCGGGCGGTTGAACCTTATTCGGGCCTTGAGAACATGCAGGAAAGGCGCGGCATTGCCGACATGCGCAAATGGACGAATGGTCCTGGGAAGCTGACAAAAGCACTGGGCATCACCATGGAGGATTATGGCCGATCCTATACGGCTCCCCCTCTTTATCTTGCTGCCGGGAAGCAGCCTGAACACATTTCCTGCGGCCCCCGCATCGGGATCGATAACTCTGGGGAAGCCAAGGATTATCCGTGGCGTTTTTGGGTGACAGGAAGCCCCTATATATCCCGCACCATTAATAAAGGATGAGCCCTCTCCCCTCCAAGTGATATTGATGCACATGATCTTGGAGGGGATGAAGCTCGTCCCATCTGTAACGCAGTCCATGCCTTAAATGACTTTAGTCTGACTGCTCATATACGGAAGGTCGCTGGCTTCTTCGAGATTTATGATCAACTTCATCACTTCAACCATCCCCTCAGGCTTATCAAGTTCAATTTCCTTATGATAGGACTCGATCGAAGTGGTCCATTTCTCCATTAATTCCTGGTTCAACAACGTTTCCTTCATTTGTTGTTCAAATGGCCTTTTCTGATTAAGCTCGAATACAAGCTTTTGTTCATTTAAATACTTTAAATTAATTTCCTCCTGGCCTGGAAGCATGGAATGGACGAAAATCGGCAGCCTTTTTCGTAATGCTTCGCTTATGGTGACACCGCCCGGCTTCGTAACGATGGCATCAACCTCTTCATAAAGCTTATTCATTTCAACTCTTGATGAGATGTAGGATAAAGGCTTGATATGAGCCAAATTCCATGATTGGATCTCATCATACAGTTTGTTGTTATTGCCACAAAGCACGAAGTAGTCGAACTCGGTCGACTTCTTTAACTGGGCAGCTATATTCAAGATCCCGCCCAGACCGCTATTCCCCCCCGATATCAAAATTTTAGGGCGATCCGATGTTTTTGGTTCACTGGCGATTTTAGTGATGTCCTCATGGACGGGGATACCGGTGACCATCATCTTTTGCTTTGGTATTTCACACATGCTCATTAACTTTTCTTTTGCTTCTTGGCTAGGGAGAAAATGGGCATCTATCCCTTGTGTCCCCCACACATTATTAATGAAGTAGTCCGTGTATACATTAATGACCGGGATATTGCATTTCCCTTTTATCTTTAACTGGCTCAAAAGATAGGAAGGAAAACCATGTGTACATACGATTAAATCGGGTTTTTCCTCAGCTATCAATTGTTCCATCTTTCTTAAGAATATAGTTTGATACCATTTGAATGCCCATTCCTTCGATGTTGGAACATAAAAAAGGTTTTTATAGGCGAGGTTATAGGTTTCTGGTGCATACCTGATCCATTTTAGGTAACCAGTTGTCACCATTTTTTCTAAAGAATGATTTGTATAGCTTATCAAATCCACTTTTTTAAAATCGATACCGTTTGAATGCTTCTTCAACATATCCATTAATGCCTCAGCAACTTGATGATGTCCTGACTGCATTCGAAAGAGAGGTAAAAACAAAATCTTTTTCATACGTGTCATCTCCTAAGAAATCATACTTTGAATACCATATTTCATATAGACAAATACTAGCAGGCTCAGAACGGAGATCCTGCTACAATAAATCATCATCTTTGCTGTACACGTTCTTGTTGGTCGAGAATTCCAATGATAGTTCAAAGTATAATAAGTCTCCATTGATAAACTTATTTTCCAATAGGAAATCAGTGCTAACGCTTCATGGAAAAGAAGTGACTCTCAATTACTGGACTTTTGTTTCTTTCTTTTAATATATTTGAAAGTCCCATATAATACAAAAATAAATAAGAAAAAGACACCTAAATACGGAACATATTCAGGGTTTATATTGAATGCATTCCCCATATAATATCCAGCCACTATAAAGGGGACAGTCCAGAGGAAAGTGCCCAATAAGGAAAGAAAGAAAAATTTACGGAAAGGGATATTGGATATCCCAGCAAAATAAGGACTAATTTGCCGCATCCCAGGTATATAAAATCCAAACACGATCGTCTTTTGGATATTTTCCATATAATTTATTTTTGCCTTTTCCCAACGCTCCTTGGTAATCCCAACGTACTTGCCATATTTATTTATAAATGGGTACCCCACATATTTCCCACAAACGTAAGCTACGAGCATCCCTATAAAAGCACCCAGAAAAGCAGATAATACCGATAGCCCAAAGGCGAGTTTATCTTGGACGATCAACACTCCAATTAAAAAAAGGAGCGATTCTTCAGGAGCGGGAATTCCAACGATACCGAGGAACAAAAAAAGAAAAATGATCAGGTATCCATATATATTAATGAAATGTAAAATCGTATCGATATTCATGGTACCCCCAGAATTTATATGTCTCTTAACGTAACAAACTTCGTTCCCTTTTCTTTACTTTCGCGTAAATAAATTTCCAAGTTTTCAATCATATGCAGTGGTGCCTCCTTATCCGCACCCAATGTTTCACCACAGTCATGCAGTAGTAAAATTTCGCCTTCATTGGAAGTTGTCCGTAAACGATCAAGCAGGTTATTTCTGCAATTATGCACTTTCCAATCACCAAAGATGGCCGACCACATGATCACCCTATAGTTCTTGCTAAGAATAGGTGTGAAAATATTGAAGTGTCCCCATGGAGGCCTATAAAAAACGACCTTTTCCTTCGTACATTCTGTTATTGCCTTTTCTGTCATACCCAATTGCTTCTTTAATTGAAATGGTGAAAGGACCCAACTTGAAATATGGTCAAAATGATGGATTCCAATCACATGCCCATCCTCATGCATCCGTTTAATGATATCAGGATTCTTCTTCACCTTACTGCCAACCACAAAGAACGAAGCTTTTACTTCATGCTTATTTAAAAGATCAAGCAATCTTGTTGTATATTCGGGGTTGGGTCCATCATCAAAAGTTAGCGCTACCCCGCCATTTTTCCTTATATTTTTGGTTATTCCCAATCCGAATCCACGGATAAGCACCGTTGGGACTAACGTATATAGTAGAAATAGAGCCAATAAAATAGTAAAACCGACCATCCATATAACCATCACGTAATAAACCGATCCTCTCCATTTTCATATCCTTGCTTGAATTCACCTAATGAACTGCCACCTTTTCAATATAAAGGGATTGTAATGTAAATTCAATTAAACAATGAAACGATTTACATTTTCGTAAGGGCTCTGCCCACAGATCCATACTACTATCCTTTCCCCATCTTATTGTATTATTAACTTTCTTCTATATTCGGGGAGATTGACGGCTCGTTTATCGAATATTGATACAGGAGGCTACCATTCCCTTTGATTAAAAAGGCATACCAGCCTTGTGCCTTAGTTTTAGCCGGCTTTTTAGCCCCATTATTTATAACGGAAGTGGCTGGGCTTACATCCATTCGTGGATTAAGAGGCTATATAAGGGGAAATGATTACTATCGGGGATGACTGAAATGGACCATCTTAGCTGTAGGTAAATGGCACGATTGATTAATGCCGATTTTTTTCCGAAAGGATGATCCGATTGAGGCAATAAACCGCCTATATTTCTCAATACCATTTTAATAGGTTTAATCCAATATTTTTTATAAAAACCATATTTCTTGTACCCTTTTTCATTTCTATTGATGTTTTAAACTCCGTTCTCCAAATGAATTTTACCCCATATATCATATAAGCACAGAAAAGGGCAGGGGCCATACCGTATTAGCTTCAAGATTCTATTAATATAAGTTAATAGAATCTGATATTTTACTCCTTTTGCTGTAAATGTTTAACGCCTTGCACGCTCATTAACCTTAGCGGTACCACGATTACATAGACTGCTTCAAACCCAAATTTGTGGATAATCGCAGCAAGATTAATCACACCAGAAAAAACTATTTTATAAGACCAATACTTACTTTTCCTCATACCTCACGCAATAAACTTTGCATTTCCATAATCACATAATTGAGTTGGCTCCTGCTACAGGCACCTTCCATGCTTGATGATTCCTTTCGTTGGGCTATTTCACCCATTTTTCCGATGATAGACCATCGTTTGTTGTAATAATCAGCTTTCTTTAAATCATTTATTATCATCTGCCTGTAATGGTAGGCAAACGCCAAAAGAGTAGTTATATCTGTTTGCCAATTCCTGCATGATAGTTTTATAATACTGTTATTTTCAGAATTCGCGGTTCCAATTTTGAAATGACATTGACCAAAAATGATATGATCCTCTGATTACTTCTACTTCTTAACTTGCCATTCTTGTTTATGATTCGTCCGTGCAGAGTTCACTGACACAATTACATCATCTATCCAACAAAAAAGGCCTTCATCAGAAGGCCTTTTTTATTGATTTCATAATTCCGCACCCTTTCCGTGAATGGCTGCCAAGCCTCCCGCCGCAATAATCTAGCGGGGTTCCGCAGTTTCTTGAATAATGCAGAAAAAATCATCATCAGGGGGGGATGGTATTACTTTAGTTCTCTTGCTTTTCTAGGTACTGGTTCATTTTTTGCATATACTCTGGTCCATCCATGGGATCTTTCACGATCAGTTCGATCAAGCACAGTTTTTCACCGTTCAAATCCTGAGCATTTGAGATGGCATCATCCAGTTCCCTGTTCGTCTCGACCCTAGCAGTGAAGGCTTCCTGGCCAAATGCTTCAGGCAATTTTGTATAATTCCAGGCTGGTATCTCATTGTATTTCTGTTTTTCGATATCAACCTTGACGTTCAAGAATTTTTCGATCGTATAGCCGTCATTGTTGAGGATGAAAATGATAGGTTTACAGCCATTTTCCAGCATCGAACTTATTTCCTGTGCAGTAAGCTGTATCGAGCCGTCACCGGTAAACAAAAGAACACGGCGGTTTTTGTTGGCAATACAAGCGCCGAAAGCGGCAGGTGTGGCATACCCGATGCTTTGCCACCCTCCTTGCGCTATATAGGTCACACCTTTTGGCAGCCTAACCTGTGACATGCCATAAGAGAATGTTCCCGTTTCCGTGACCACAATGTCATCTTCCTTTAACATTTGCTGAATCCGGGGATAATAAGAAGCCGCATTCAGTGGTGCGGATGAGTCACCAGCCATTGTGTCATAGGGAAACGCCATGGTTGCAACGGATTCCTCCATTTTGAAGCCGATGTCCTTGAGTGCATGCAGGATATCCTCCGCCTTGACGTTCATATAACTGGCTGCCCCCACTTTCAAGGAATCAGGTTGGATTTCGACCATTTTCAGCGGATCAAGCTTTGCTGTCTCTTTTGAGGTGTTCGTGTCAGACCAAACAGGACCAACGGCAATGATACAATCCGCTTCTTCAACGGTCTTCGTCACTTCCTGACTGCCGAACGCCCCGCCGTAAACGCCGATATACTGAGGATGGCTCTCTTCGAAACCGCTTTTCCCCTGCATTAGCGAAGCGACCGGTACATTCAACCGTTCAGCAAGCTCCTGCACAGATTCTCCAAGGTTATACCGCAGTGTTTTCATATCGACAAGCAGTGCAGCTTTCTTTACCGGCTCTAGCATTTTTTGTATCTGCTCGACCGCTGCCTGCAGCGCGACCTGGTTCGTTTTGGCCTCGTTTTCCAATGGCTCACTGTGAGAAAGCAACGGTTTTGTAACAAGATCGATAGCCACTACCATATAAACGGGCTTTTTCTTTGACTTCGCGATCCTGATGGCTGTCGGTATCTCCCTAGCAGCGTTCTCGGGTGTAAGAACCACTGTATAGCCCGTGATATGCTCATATACTTTTCGAAAAACATCAAAATCTCCATCCATTAACGTATGATGGGCAATCGCCTTCTCTTTTTGCATCATGGACTTTGGCGACCCCACGATATGAATGAGCGGCACATTCTCACTGTAGGCACCCGCCACTGCATTACATGCGCTCATTTCCCCAACACCAAAGGTGGTGATCAATGCCGAAATGCCCTTCACCCTGGCATAGGCGTCCGCTGCGTATCCAGCATTGAGTTCATTTCTTCCATTAATGAATTCAATCCCCTCATATTCCTCCAGGGTATCTAGCAGTGAGAAATTATAGTCTCCGGGCACACCAAAAATTTCCGTAATTCCTTCTCCTTTTAAACAATCGTATAAATACTGTCCCAAGGTTCTGTTTTCCATCAAATCAACACTCCTCCGAATTATTCATCTCTACTATATTTATACCCAAACATTAGTAGGTTAACCGTATAAGTGTCCAGGTAATGAAGACAAGCCTTGCTACTCTATTACTCTCTGGAAACTTGTAAGCAAACCTTACGGGGCAGAGACTATAGTAGGAAATGATTCATTTCCAAATCAAAATAACTGAAAATTCTTGATTTACCTCGCTTTTTTAATTTATATTTGAATTAATGGAAAGAAGGATTAGGAGGAACATGATGAATGATCATAACGTAAAAAGAATTTTGGAAAGCATCATCAGCACTTCCAATAACAATATCACCGTGACAGATGAAAAGGGATTCATTTTATTTACAAATCCAAACCATTGGTGGATCTATGGAATTGAACCCGACCATTATCTTGGGAAATCCGTTTATCAGCTTGAAACGGAGGGGATCCTCTCACCTTCAATTTCCGCAATGGTCTTGAAAGAAAAAACGCCTGTCCAAATCATGCAGCATACAAAAACGGGAAAAATCGTCATGTCGACAGCTTACCCCATCTTTGATGATGATGGTGAACTGATTCGAGTCGTCAGTTATACCCAAGATCAAACGGAAATCAGGAAGCTCCAGGATCAATACGGCCAATTGGAGAAAAAGGTCCAAGAATATCAAACCGAGGTAGAAGAGCTTAGGGAACAGGAAGAACTGATTTACCGAAGCAAAGAGATGCGGCAAATCGCCAAAACGATCCTGCGTGTTTCCAAAACGGATGCCACTGTCATGCTACTTGGCGAATCGGGGGTGGGAAAGAGCGTTTTTGCCCGAAGGCTCCATGATCAAAGTTATCGCAGGAAAGAGCCCTTCATCGAAGTCAATTGCAGTACCATACCAGAAAGCCTCTTTGAATCGGAAATGTTTGGGTATGAAGCAGGGTCCTTCACAGGGGCGCAAAAGCACGGGAAGGAAGGCTTGATTGAACAAGCTGATAACGGAACGCTTTTTTTGGATGAAATTGGCGAGCTGCCTCTGGATATGCAAGTGAAATTATTAAATGTCCTGCAAGAGAAGACGTTTAAAAGAGTCGGCGGAAAAAAAGAGCATAAGATTGATTTCAGGCTTGTAACGGCAACCAATCAAAATCTTGAGGAAATGGTCGAAAAGGGTGCTTTCAGGCTCGATTTGTATTACCGCTTAAATGTGATTCCCGTCCAAATACCGCCTTTACGAGAAAGAAAAGAAGATATTGCCATCCTAATCAATCATAATCTCGAGATCATCAACAAGAAATACAACACGAATAAGAAATTGCATCCTTCCACATATGAAATCCTGATTCACCATAAATGGTCCGGGAACGTGCGAGAATTGGAAAACCTTATTGAACGGCTCATTTTGACCTCGGAAGACTCCATCATTTTCCCAGGCTTCCTCCCCACCCAATTGCATGGACAAGATTCTTTTGGGAATCAAGATGATACCTTGATGCTCGATCAAATGCTGGTGGACGACAGTGACCTTAAGACTGCTCTTGAACAAGTGGAAAAGTGGATGTTGATGAAAGCGAGCAAACAATGTAAATCCACATATGAAATGGCAAAATCCTTAGGCATCAGTCAGCCGTCGGTCGTAAGGAAAATGAAGAAATATAAAGGTCAAGTGACGTGATACGAACAAACCTTGTACATATTATTATGGGACTTTCATAAGAACTTCCCTTTCCTTTCGCCTGTCTGTCACAATATGTTGCCTTTTTTCTTCCACGTTGCTGCCATAAAAATCGGGTAAGCCCGCGCAGCCCAGCCTCACAGGGAAAAGAGCTACCCCTTATCTGTCATTAGGATAACTCCGGTAATTACAGGATGTGAACCCCAACTTGGATCTTCCGGCTTATGCTTGATTCAAGTTGAGTTTCTCATCGATTGAATTTCTTTGACAAAGCGCTCGGTAAACCCCGACTGGATGCGCTTTAAAGCCTATCGGCGGTGTTGATATTCCCTTCGGGGATGACTGGTAGATGAAAATCTCCACGGCATTAACACGAATCCCAACGGCCCCGCCTCTTTTTGCGGCATCTGCCATTCGTTTCATATTATCAGATCCACATAATGGTTACCCTTCTATAGCCTGACAAGATACAACTAACCCTTTTTTGATTGTTGTTAACATGTCCCTCCCCCTCTCCTATTAATTTGTAAGACCATTCCACATTCAAACATTCGATTCCAAGGTGCGAATGTGGTGATTTTTCAAGTTTGATTCCTTTAAAACTATGTAAAATCATTTCATGGTAACGCCTTATTAATCGATCACCTCTCTCTCTACTTACAACTCCCGCTTCATTGTTCAGATTAAAGTACGTTAGATTATAATTGGGGAGAAAATCGGCTACCATGTCCATTCGAACTTCCGTTTGATAAAAATAGTCATCTAGTAAATGATACATGATATTTTCCTCGATGATGTCCGCCTTACCATTTAGAGCGACAACACCTTGACAAATGGTTGAACCAAGTGTGTTACAATTCGTATTCCATCCTTTCCTTTATAGGACAACAATTTATCCAGTACTCGTTCTTCATCCAAAAGTGTGATTAACTCCCGATCTCCCCCGTTCGCATAGGCAGCATCGGCAACCACCACTTTTTTTCCGGATTCTATAAACGTTCTGATAGAATCAACAAAGGTTAACATATTTCGAAAACTTGTGTATGTAATATCTTTTTTATGTTGATTCCACGCCTCTTGCATAATACGGCCTGGAGTATTATAAGCAAGTATTAAATCCGCATCATCAGCGCTCGTTACTAATTGACAGCCTGCCGCTAGTACATGTGACTTTAAACTTTCAGCGTAAGGGCGAGCCTCATACATGGGAATTAACTGGGGCCAAACCGGATAAATCTTTGGCCTTTTCTCCATCCATTCATTATATACACGCGCCAATAAAGTCGCTCCCACCTCGTCCGCTCCAGGATACATATGCACTTGCTTATACAAGCGTAATTGTTCTATCTTCTCAGCAACCTTTTGTTGGTCCATTGCCGTGTATCCATATTCTGCGCTATCATCTTGAGGAATTGATAAGAATGTAATTACACCTTCCTTGACAAGCTCTAACATACTCGTGTTTATCATGGAATTGAATGCTCGTCTAGATTCATAGTCTTGTATGTATGACTTGGGCAACAAGGATACAATCTCTTGTAGCTGTTTCTGTTCTTCAAGCATCATTTTTCCCTTTCATTATAAATCCAATTATAATGAGTAAGTGGAACATATTAACATGGTTATCCATGACAAATTAACACTTGGAGGTAATGAAGATGAAAGTTGTCGCAATAGTGGGAAGCATTCGTAAAGAGTCTTATAACCTAAAGCTTGCCAAATATATTCAAACCAGGTATCAAGATCGGTTCGATCTTGAAATCTTAAACATTCGTGATTTGCCGTTCTATGATCAAGATATTGAAAACGATCCTCCTGCCGTCGTGAAAGAATTCAAAGGCAAAGTGGCCGATGCAGATGCAGTTCTTTGGGTGACACCTGAATACAATGGAACGATTCCTGGCGTATTGGGCAATGCCATCGACTGGTTATCACGTGTGGATAAAGTCTTGATTGGCAAACCATCATGGATCATGGGCGCGTCAATGGGGCAGCTCGGAACGGTTAAAGCCCAACTGCATCTACGTGATATCTTATTCGCACTAGGCATCTCCTCACCACTCCTACCAGGGAATGAAGTATATGTGGGAGCCGTTCATGATAAAATCGACAGTGACGGAAGCCTTACACACGAATCGACTGTCCAGTTCATCGATACGGTCGTAGATAACTTCATAGACTGGTATAATCATCATACTCGCTGAGGATTTTTAATTAAGACTTAGGAAAAACACCCAAACTACCGGTCCCCTATATATTGGGGACCGGTAGTTTGCCTTTGCCTGAATGTGCACTGACTATACAAATTTGTACTACTCTAGAATTGGGCTCTAGGTAAGCATGAAATACATGCTGTAAAATTAGCCATAAAAATACCCCGTAAAATAAGTTTGATGTAAAACATTTACGGGGCAGTTCAATTTTCTACTGAACCACTTAAACTTGCGAATGTGTTTCTACTTTGGTAACTTATTGCACGGTTGTTGTAACCGAACCATGAGTATAATTGCCAGATTCACTAATATCTTTGGCTAAAACTGTTACAATATCTCCTTTATTTAAATTTGGAACTTGTACTGAATATACATCCGGGGAAAATTTATTTGTTTGGACATAAGTAACCTTCTTTCCATTTACATATATTTCATAAATCCAGGCATTCTCCATTGTTTCACCTTCAATAGTGACGTTTTTTCCAGCATTAAGGTTATTAACCGTTACTTTATCTTCCGGTCTACCCATATCACTTACACTAAATTCTTTTCCTTTAGTTACTAGACCGAACGAATCCTTTGTATCCACCCGCAAAATATCGCCTGGTTTTAATGCCTCGCCTGGATAATTGAAACTTGCTCGATTACCCCAAACTCTATAAAAGAAATAATAAACAGAACCTGAACCTTCATATTTGTTATTACGGTAAAAGTTGAGAGTTAAATCATCAGCTGGATGTTCGACTTTTATTGTATTTTCACCTGCATATGCTTCTAGAATAGTAATTTTACTATGGATAGAAGAACTGGATTCAGGAGTGGGGGTTGAGTCTGGATTACTTGGCAGATGCCCAATTGCACTCCCGCCATTGTTTTCAACTACTTCTTCCTGTTTTGGTTTCTCTTTCGGTTTTACTTCTGAAGTGGGATTTGAATCTGGATAAACTGGCAATTCGCCTAGAGCACTCCTTGCATCTGCAGTGCTGTAGGAAAACCCCGATACTAACAAAGTCACTACTGGTAAAGCTACGAATATTTTTTTCATTTTTATTTCCTCCTTATTTGTATTCAATATTTAGTCTATATGGAAATCATTAACATGATATTAATAAAAGATTAATAAACTTGAAATTTAATATTATCTTTATTTAACATGTAAAAAATTCCGGAAAACTGCTCCTTTGAGCGGAAGAGTGAAAGGATCCGATAGCCATGGCTTTTTCCTTTTTGAAACACGCTGTGATGATGCCTGCTTCTTTTGCTAAGTTCTAAGGAAGGAAACACATATACAATTTCTTCTCCACGCATTCGCTTTCTTATGCTTAGGTTTCGTACACATACCTATTGGCGCTTTCCAGAATAGTGAAATATAAAAAGGTTCCAGAATGGGTATCATTCCGAAACCAGCTGTTGATTATTTGCTGTTGGAGCTTCTTTTATCCTCTTCCAGCTTGGAACGAAGGATATTTTGTCATCCCGCCATCGGCGAATAAGGTGATGCCTGTTACATAACTGGATTCGGAGGAAGCCAGCCACACAGCAACCGCGGCAATTTCCTCAGGCTTTCCGATATACCCCATTGGAATCATGCTTTCGAGGTCCTTTTTCTTTTCGGGATCTTCCAGTTTGTCTGCATTTATAGGGGTGGCAATGGCACCGGGTCCTATGCTGTTAACCCGAATTCCTTTTGGCGCATATTCAAGGGCCAAGGTTTCCGTAAGCAATTTTACGCCTCCCTTGCTTGCTGCATAGTGAACGAATAAAGGCCATGGAATCATCTCATGTACACTGGACATGTTTATCACATTACCCTTTATATCGTTCTCGACATAATATTTAATTGCTTCACGGCAGCCGAGGAAGTTGCCAGTCAAATTGGTATTTATTACCCTATTCCAATCGCTTAACGGCATCTCATGAGATGGAACGGGATTTTCTATTCCTGCATTATTGATGAATACATCAAGTTTTCCAAACTTTTTCTCTGCCGATTGAACGAGGTTAATCACATCTTCCTCGACGGTGACATCGCCTTTCACTGCTATCGCTTCCCCGCCGTCTGCTTTTATTTCTTCCAATACACTATCCGCTTCCTCCGGTTTCGAGCGATAATTAACCACGACCTTTGCCTTTTCCTGCGCAAAGCGAATGGCCATCGCTTTCCCCAATCCTGTTGATGAGCCTGTTATCACAACGACCTTGCCTTCTAAATCTTTATACATTCCATCATCCTCCAATTAACTTTTTGCCAGTCCGAGCATGACCCCTGCTATGATGATCAATATTATTCCGATAACGATTCCAATTAGTTGGTGTTTCGTTTTTTTCTCGCGTAATATGAAGATTCCGCCGAGTGTCGAGATGACAATGCCCATTTGTGACAGCGAAAAACTTGTAGCGACTCCCACTCGAGGCTGGGAAATGAATAAAAACATGTTTCCAGCAGCCCATATCAATCCGGGAATGATATTTCGAATGGCATATTTGTTAAACGGTTTATGTTTAAACGTCAATAATAGTCCACCTATCACCATCCCTATCGCTTGAGGGAATAGTGCTGACCAGCCATCAACATCAAAGAGCCGGGCCACGACCACATAAACCAAGTAACCTAAGGTGGAGATGAGGAGAATCATGATTCCTTTTTTCAAGTTTCCCGATTTCCCCTCTTTTGATTCTTTATCTTCCAATGAAGTCAGGACAATTCCTATAATGATGAAAACTAGTGCCAAAACGCCTAAAATGACCGCCTTCATCGTCGACCACTCATGGAAAACGATGACCCCGAATAACGTGGTCGAAATGAGCTGCAGCCCAGTTGATATCGGCATCGTTTTGGAAACGCCCATTAAATCGATGCTCTTTAGCTGATTGGCTTGTCCAACCGCCCAAAACAGACCAGACACGACGCCGACGCCAAATACCAAAAGGGAAAGCTTGATATCGGCAAAAATATAAACGCCGATTGAGAATATCAAGGCCCCGATCGTTGTTCCCAGTGTCTGACTGTAAGGTCCGCCTCCCAGCTTCACATTAAATAAAACGATGCTTCCCCAGAACACTGCCGGCAAGAGCGCTAATACTATATCCATCTTCAACCCCCATATATGTATGTCCAAACTAAAGCAGGAAAATTTCACTTAGCCTTTTTCTTAATATGTTCTCACTCCGTGAATTGAGCCTTGGTAATTTTTAGTTTGGTCATTTGACACGCGGGTGTCAGAAGAATCATGGACGTTTTACGAACTGATTCCGGGGATTTGAAAATAACTGCTTCAATAATAAGGAAAGGCTGCTTTCGGATACTTCGTTGCCATCCACCAAATAATGCGGAGTGGTTGGTTTCCCCGCCAATGCTTGCTCTATCCAGCGGGCGGACAAATGAGCCGCCAATCAACCTTAAATCGTTTGTTCCGTTTTAAAAACAACATTCCTTCCGAAAACAGGCTTAATAAAAAAGGTTTCGGAAGGAATCCCATCCGAAACCATGATTACATGACTATCAGCCATGCTGATGATTGTGCATATCCATTTTCGGATCACCGCCATCTTTGAAGTAATCACTTTCCCAGGCAGCCGTCGTGCCGATAATGATGACGGAGCACAACAGCGTCAAAAAGAAAGGAGCGAGTTCCCTCATTCTTTGGGGAGGCGTTTCTTTGAAAACTTGTCTTTTTAGCTGATATGTTACAAAAAATATACTGACAAGGTATATGAGATCCATTGAAAGAAGCATGAAAATCCGTGAATCAAGTGGCAGCATGACCCCAAGCATGGCACCCATCATCGCACCCATCAGAGTTGTGGATATGGACTCCATGACCGCCAATGAACCGAATGGGCTTCCAATGATGAAGGCAGCCACCGAACACAGTACGATGGATAAAACGGTTAACACCGCAAGCCTGCCGGGCAGCAGGAATGATAGGATTAAGCTTAAAGTTAAGCTTGTGGTCATGCTTATCATCATGACCATGCATTTACCAAGGCTGGCACCAACATGGTTTTTATAGTCATGAGCCTTTTTAAAAAAGTAAAAGGTATAGGCCCAGACTATCGTAAAACTGATCAGCAGCATTTGATTCACTTCCCCTTTAATCGTATTAATGACAGGAAGAGTCACCATCCATATGGCAAGCCGAACTCATTGGTTTGGATGGAGGCACGTCAAGAGCCGGATTCCGATTGAAAAAGCCTGTTGGCTTCAGCATGAAGTTAATATAAGCAGTCGGCATGACTGGCCAATCTTCAGGTCTGGTTATATGATGGTGCCCCATGTTATACCAGATCACCACGTCTTCCTTTTCAATCGAACGATCGGCTTTGACCCAGTCTTCAAGTCCTTCTCCCCCTGCATGCTGATTGGGGTACCTTCCAGAGGCGAATTGTTCCTCGGAATTGAATGGCGTTACCCAAAAATGATGTTTTAAAAACCCAGCCCGCTTCAATAGTGGCGAGTCATCATGGGCGAATGGAAAACAATTTTCCCCTGCAAATAATTTATACCCCACCGGTTCTCCGAAAAGATTCGTTTTGGATGGATTGACCACCTTCCAGAAACGCGCAGTGCTCAAGTCGAGATCCCGAACTGCTTCCGATTCATTTTTAAGCAATGTCGAAACTGGGTAGAATCCATTTCCATATGGGTTGTCCACTCCCTTCTCCATTCTTTTCGTATTCACCTCATATACTGAATTTTGGCTTCCATCCACCATCATATCCAGTCGCATATTAAAAAAATGCTGATGATGTGCCGCAAATAATTGGGGTGCCACCAGATTGCCATGTGGATATTTCTGTCCAGCTTCTATGGCTTGTGTATGCAATATGCCCGTCAATTTCACTTCAAACTGTATCGACCCATCTTGAAAGAAATACCAATAGAAGCCATATTCATAATTACCTACTGTCGAGATGCTTGATAACACCAATCTTCTTGAACGCCGTACTTCAACATGGCCTGTCCTCCAATCCGTATGCTTCCAACCAATCCCGAAGTCTTCTTCATGCAGGCAAATGGCATTCTTGATTTGCACCACATCCCCGGCACTATCCACTAGGTCGGCGTCAAAGTACTTGATTTCACCTAAACAGTCACAGCCGAGCTCTAATGAATTGGCCAACATCCCGATGCCGTATTCCCCTGCATCGAAAGCATTGTTCCTATTCACAGGTTCTGTTGGGTCACCATAAGGAACAACCATTTCCGATAAAGACGCCCTATATAGGATTGGCCGTTGCACCCCATCATCATTGTAACTGACCGTATGAAGTACAAGACCTTCACGGGAGTTGAAGCCGAAGCGGATCTTCCATTTCTGCCAATCGATTACATGGCCCTTTGTCGTAAAACTCGGCCCATTCACCTGAATGATCTCTAAAGGTTGTACATCCTCTCTCAATTTGCCCACTTGATCTGGTGTATAATTCCCATCAAGTGGCGGAAAGGGGATGACTCCTTTATCGACGATCTTGATGACTTCCATCTTATTTAAGTCTACAAGCACATACAGCCCTGAAATGGGGCGTGCATACCCATTATCGTATAATGATGTGCGGTAGTAGCATAAAGCCCTGACGATTCGTACATCCACTTCACCCTCCAAGCCAAAATTCCCCGCAGACCAAGGATCGACCATTATATTATCCATATTCGTAAGCCCTCTTTTCGCAAAGGCCTTTATCATCTCTGGGTGGCTTTTGACGACCTCTTGGCACTCCATGAATTCATCAGCCATTATCGATGGCTGAACTCCTGGAATCAGTTTCCATGACTTTATCCTATCCTCCGTCAAAGAGACTACGGCCTCATACGTCCTTCCCTCTTTATTATGGAGAATGATGCAAAATGCTTCTCTGTTGATTTGCCTGTCATCTTGATAACCCAAAACAATCGATTTTGCCGGTTCCAATAGACTGATGTTAGCAAAGCGGTATTGATCATCCAACCCTTTATCCCGCTTTAAAATTTGCACTGTCGATTTAAGTTCTTCTGCCGTTAATGGATCTAACGGATGATCGACCATCGCTATCTTTGTGCTAGATGCTTTTTCCATCGTAACCTCTCCTTATGGATAATATATCGTTCAAGCGGTTCTCGAGAAATTGCTGACTTCATCAATTCCTTTTACTTGCCTGGCTCATTCTGTTTGTTGATTGACCTCAGCTCGTTTTCAACCGTAAATTTATTTGTACAAGGATATCGACCGTTCATAATTCTTCATCCAGGAAACAAGGTGACATATGGCATTGCCTTCATCGACCATCAGACTCCATACCAATTCAGGCCCTTTTCATTCAAATCGATCCACACATTCTTCGTTTCCGTATACATATCCATCGCTTGGATCCCCAGTTCCCTTCCAAAGCCGCTTTGTTTCCTGCCGCCAAAGGGAGCGGCGCTATCCAGCATGCTAAATGTGTTAACATACACCGTCCCGGCTTTTAGCCCCCTTACCATCCGGTGGGCCCGTTTTAAATCATTGGTCCATACACCCGATGCAAGGCCATACAAGGAGTCATTAGCCTTGATTAAAGCATCCTCTTCATCCTTAAACTTGATCACCGACAAAACCGGACCAAATATCTCTTCACGGGCAATCGACATCTCATTGGTGACATTCTCAAAAACGGTGGGCGTGAAGAAATAGCCATTACCTGCATCTAGGTTTCTTTCACCGCCAATGACTAGATTAGCTCCCTGTTCCAGGCCTTCCGCTACGTATTGCTCAATTTTGTTCAGTTGCTGCAAGGAAACTTGCGGACCCATTTGGGTCGTTCCGTCTAATGGATTCCCCACACGTATCGACTGAGCTTTCTTCACGAATGATTCCATGAATCGGTCATATATGCTTTCTTGAATAAAAAGTCTGGTGCCCGATGCACAAACTTGACCTTGAGCAAAGAAGATTCCAAACATGGAACCATTCACTGCATTCTCGATGGAGGCATCGTCAAACACGATATTGGGTGATCTACCTCCTAATTCAAGACTAATTGGTTTTAAATTCTTACTTGCCGCTTGCATGATCAGCCTGCCCGTATTGGTAGAACCTGTAAAAGCGATTTTGTCGACGTCCGGATGTGAGCTGAGGGCATCACCAGCTATCTTCCCATATCCTGGGACGACATTGATGACTCCGTCAGGAATACCGGCTTCCTGAAAGACTTTCACCATTTCCAGTATACTCACCGGAGTTTGCTCTGCTGGCTTGATGACGATCGTATTCCCTGCTGCTAAAGCAGGAGCAAGCTTCCACATGGTCAACATTAGCGGAAAGTTCCAAGGTACTATCGCCCCAATGACGCCGATGGGTTCCTTCAAAGTATAGTTGAACCGGTCATGAGGAGAAGCAAGGGTGCTGCCCTGTACTTTGTTGGTTAATCCCGCATAAAACTCCAGAACATCTATCATCGCTGGCATTGCAATAAACTTCGTTTCATTGATTGGCAAGCCATTGTCTTGCGATTCAACTTCAGCAAGCCTATCTGCTTTCTCCCACAGCGCCTGGGCCACTTTATTTAGTAATCTTCCTCTATCTCCCGGGGCCATTTTAGCCCACGGTCCTGCTTCAAATGCTTTTCGTGCAGATTTCACGGCTAAATCGACATCTTCTTTACCAGCTTCGGCAACGATGGCATTTACCTCGGCAGTTGCAGGATTCAGTGATTCAAATGTCTTTCCTGATAACGAATCAACCCATTTCCCATCAATGAACAGTTGATAGTTTTTCCCCATCATCCGCTTCCCCTTTCGTAAATTGAATATGTAAGGCACAAAATCATATCTACATTAAACAATAAGGGCACGGGCGCTTTTTATATTGTAAAAAACGGAACATTCAGAATATTATTGCTGCACACTGATGATTCAAACCGACAAAATAGACCCTCGCCACCACGAACGGGATCTTGTCATTGATATCACGATATATCTCATGGCCCAATTAGGATGGACTGATACCTTCCTTGAAACGGAATTTATTGGGAGTACGATAACCAAATCTTTTAAATTCATTGATCAAATGTGATTGATCATAGTACCCACTTTCATTAATTACATCCCATACAGAATGGTTCGGTTTGTTGAGAAACAGATGCAGGGAATTTTGGAACCTGACGATTTGACTGAATAACTTAGGTGGCATTCCTACATGAACATCGAATTGCTTTCGCAAATATCTCGACGAGTATCCGGTCTCAACAGCCAATTGGTTCATTGATATATTACCTTTTGATAAATAAATCTTATTCAAGGAATAATCGATCATTGCCGGCAATTCATTACTAGAAAATATCTCCTTCCCCATTTCTTCTGTGAAGAGCTTAATCCTTCCACGAAAATCCCTTTCATTAATTATCCTTTCCATAATGGAAGGATCGATCTTTATCATATCGGCTAATGGAATTTGACGATCAATCATTTCCTTCATGGAATACCTAAACTGCCGGGTTTCCTGTTTAGGCAAAAACCTGACACCGAAATAGTCACAATTAGCCTGGAAGTTGATCGTTTTGTACTTGAGGACGGTCCCGCATACATGTGCGCAGGGATTTATGGGATTGCAGCAAAATAGGATATCGATGCATCCATCCGGAACGACGGACATTGGATGATTTAAATCGCGATTAATTTTGAATTGATAGAATAATGTAGTGGAATGGATTGAATTCCTTTGTTTATATTCTATATAATATTCCGTAAGTGTCTCGAATTCCGGTTGGAAAGGAAAATAATCAAGGTTTTTGAAACTCTGAATAATGTTCATTTTTTCCTCACTCCCCTTTTATATAGTCTTAACCGCCGAAGACTTCTTCAGATGCACCCGGCTATGCAAGCATCATGAGCTTACTCATGGACCCACCGGGTGAAGATAGCTTAATGGAATCTATTGCAGCACCCTCACTTCACTATCCGCTTATGTCATTCACATTTGCTCACGGATGCATTGTTTTTAAGATTTCGACACGCACGAACAATTTCCTTTTATTAGAAAAACTTTATGAAAGAGAACCTTTACATCGAACAACACCTAACATTTTCCCAAAGCAGAATTTGACTGGACCAAACATATAAATAAGGAAAAACATACCTAAACTAGGTATAGTGATGATATGAATTTATCATTCCACGTTGACATTGGATCGGGAAAGCATGACCAATCAAATTCTCCAGATAAGGATCATCTTCAGGGCAAGGAAATTCATTGGAGATTCCTTCTTCGTGTTCACACAGAGCGAAGTTCAACGGAAGCGCGAGATCCCTGCAGTGAATTGAAACGCATAAAGTACAAACCACCCAAAGCTGTGGAAATAGGTTTTCTGAATAACTATAAATTGAGGGTAGTGCAAGGGTACGTTCATCGTACATATCAAATCAAAATAGGAATAACAAAAAAAACTGCAGACAAACCCAAATTTTCATCGAGTTTGCCTACAGTAAGAAGCAACCCTGAGTGGGTTGCTTCTATATGATGATATGACAATTATTTCTTCAAATGATACGGAACCGTCGTAACCACTACATTCCTTCTATAAAGTAAGTAGGCACGAATCAGTAAACTAGATTGGTTATGGAGAATATTGTGCCAACCCTTCTTCGGAATGAATTGGGGGATGATCACTGTTACTTGATAATTGGATTCTCTAGCCTTATGCTCAACAGTATCCACAAATTTAGTCAATGGCTGAATGATGCTCCGGTAGTAGGAATGTAGCGTGACGAGCCTGATATCCGGCTGCCATTTCTTCCATTTTTCTTCGAATTTCTTTTCATCTTCCCTTTCGAAGGAGATGTATACGGCAATGATTTGATCTGCAGAAAGGGACTTGGCATAATTCAATGAATTTTCAACTACATGTGTGATGCCGGCAACAGGAACGATGATAACATTTCCTTGGATGGGTAGAGTCGGCTCACAGGTAGTGATGCGCAATTGATCGCCCACCGCATCATAATGTCTCCTTATGCGATGAAACATGAAAATGATGATTGGCAGGAAGATCAATACAGGCCAAACATGAACGAATTTAGTTAAAAAGAAAATGATCGTGACAATAAAGCTAATCATCGCGCCAATAGAATTTATCGTTAACTTCACGATCCAGCCTTTAGGCTTTTCTCTGATCCATTTAACCATCATGCCCGTCTGCGACAAGGTGAATGGAATGAAAACACCTACTGCATAAAGGGGAATGAGATTCTCGGTATGCCCTCCAAAAGCGACGATCAGGATAATCGATGCAAGGCCAAGGATGATGATTCCATTGGAATAACCTAAGCGGTCTCCCCTTATCGTAAACATCCTTGGAATGAACTTATCCTTAGCTAAATTGACCGCTAGCAACGGGAAAGCGGAATACCCGGTATTGGCAGCAAGAATCAGGATCAATGCCGTCGTGCCTTGTATAAAGAAATACATGAAATTCCGTCCAAATATTTCTTCGGCGATTTGGGATACCACCGTTACTTCTGCGCTTGGAACAATGCTTAAATAATAGGCCAGAAATACAATCCCCGTAAATAAGACAGCTAGTAACGAGCCCATCGCTATTAAAGTTTTGGCTGCATTATTCGGTGCTGGATCTTTAAAGTTAGGGATCGCATTGGAAATCGCTTCGACGCCTGTCAAGGCGGAGCTGCCTGATGCAAATGCCCTCAGCAGGATGAATAAACTGATGCCCGCGACTGGGGTTCCGATCGAAGCATGCAATTCGGGTGAGACATCGCCCGTCAAGATTTTGTACAGTCCCACCCCAATCAGGATGAATAATGCTAAAACGAATAGATAGACAGGATAGGCCAATACCGAAGCCGACTCTGTCACCCCTCTTAAGTTAAGGATGGTAAGCAAGATCACAAAAATGATGGCAATGACGACATTATAAGCATGCAAGCTGGGAAAAGCGGACGTGATGGCATCCGTGCCTGCAGAAACGCTCACGGCCACTGTCAATATATAATCCACCAATAATGAACCACCAGCAATCAACCCTGGATTTATGCCAAGATTGTTTTTTGAAACGACATAGGCACCCCCGCCATGAGGGTAAGCGAAAATGATTTGCCTATAGGACAAGATAAGCGCCGTTAACAGGATCAAGACCCCGATGGCGATTGGAATGGAATACCAAAAAGCCGCAGCACCGACCGTAATCAGAACGATCAATATTTGTTCCGGGCCATATGCAACGGAAGACAGCGCATCAGAAGATAATATGGCCAATGCTTTTGTTTTGTTAAGCTTTTGATCACCAAGTGCATTTGACTTTAAGGGTCTCCCTATCAAGAACCTCTTTATTGATGATAACATCAAGAATTCACCCGCCAAGTTTAAGTAATAAGTTTAGGTTACCCTGCTAAAGCAAAAAACCAGAAAAAAAATAAAAATGCCTGCAAGTCATAACTAAATAGACCTGCAGACATCATTTTTTTGTCTAACAAGCTCCACCTTCCTTCTCATATAACGCTTACGAGGTTAGCTGTCGGATTCGGACCTAAGAGTAGCCCTACCTTGGAAGGATTCACCCCTTGGATTATACAATAATCCCAATAACGGGTCCCCCGCACCAAATGGTTTAAGCGATTTAGAAATATGAAACTGTTGATTATCATACTCCCGTGAACTGGAAAAGTAAATGAAAATTTTTCATGTAAAAAGAATAATTTTTTTCAACTAAGGTTATGTTGATAATCTATGATTCCTACGTGATCCAACCCCAGCAAATACAGAAAGGATGACCGTGATTGTTATGCCCAAAAATACGATGAAGCCGATCATATCGGATGAATTCTTAGATGAAGTGGTTAAAGAAATCAATGAACAATTTGGAGGACCGCTAAATGAAAATAAGCATCGACTCCAACATTTGGACGATGAAGAAAGAAGTTGAATTTCCCCTGTCCTTCTGGATGTTTCGTACATATCCATAGTCCTATAAGATAACTCCGGTTAACTCAACCGGAGATTTTTTGGCTGGCCTGCCTTTCTTTGACGACTCGTCCAAACCGTTTTAGCTTATCCTCATAGAATGATAAAGTAGTCATCATCAAACCGAGCAAGGATGATACTACGCGATCCTAAGCCTTGTTTAAGGTAAGCATGTTTTTTCCACTTCATGGGCATATAGTTGCGTTAGCCTTAGATGACAAGCCAGCGTATCCATATTCCCCCCGCCAATTTCCCACCAGGTCCATACCGTAGTCCACTTTTTCACAACTTGCGTCCATTGGGCTTAATGTTTCGGTTCATGAAAGCAATGGGAAAAGTTCATTCACTTCTTGACGTCCTTACTTTTATGGTCATCTTAATTTCAAAAGGAGGGATGAAAAAATGTATATGCATCATTCACCCAGAATGGGTATCATTCACACAGAAATGCCATATCTAGGGATGGCTGCGCAAGTATACTCCGGATTTTTAGAATTTCAAAAGGATGTTGAGACTGTGCGAGAAACTGAAAACAGACAGTCGCTTTCCGCTCCTATAGATAAGTTTGAATGATCTCATGGCATTAACTGCCGCATCATTCTTCATAGATACGATCTGAACCGACCTATTAAAGGCCGGTTTTTATTATTCAGCGTACACACGCGTCCCACCAAAAGATGTTTTATTACAGATAAGAATTCCACATAATAAAGTTGCCGGAGTGGAATTTTTTTCACCACTGGATAAATTGACTTTTTTACGAATCATGATATATTAATATAGTTCTTTAGCACTTAAAAGCGTTCAATTAAAAAAGATTGGTTTGTATACATAACAATGGAAGGGCCTGAATCAAATGGAAAAGACGCATCAAGATTTAAAAAAGGGTTTATTGCCAAGGCATGTCCAGTTTATGGCCTTGGCTGGAATGATCGGAACAGGCATCTTCAAGGGAAGTTCCGATACATTGAATATGGCCGGCCCAAGTGTCGTGATCGCCTATTTAATAGGAGGACTGCTATTATTCATCGTAATGGCAGCTTTAGGGGAGATGGCAACCGCATTTCCTAATTTGAACGTACAGCATCTCATTAATAAAGCATTTGGCTTTCAATTGTCCTTCATTGTAGGCTGGCTCTATTGGTTCAATTGGATCATCGTGATCATTGTGGAAATAGTCGCAGCCGGAAGTTTTCTACAATATTGGTTCCCTGATGTCCCCTTGTGGCTGACAAGTATTCTTTGCGCGTCAGTAGTAATCGGGATCAATTTGTTTCAGGTTAAGTACTATGGAGAACTCGAGTTCTGGTTTGCAGGTATTAAAATAATAACGTTAATTGCTTTCATCATTTTGGGGGCTTTGATTTTGCTTGGCATTTTTCCTAGCTCGGCTTCATTTTCTAATTACACAGAACATGGAGGCTTTTTCCCAAAAGGATTTGGCGGGATATTAGGGGCACTTTTAGTGGTGATGTTTTCGTATGGCGGGGCGGAATTAATCGGTATAGCCGTTACGGAAACAAAAGATAGCCAGCGCGTCATACCAAAAATCATCAAAGGAACCGTATTGCGGGTAATGCTATTTTACATCTTGCCAATACTTATCATTTGTGGAGTCATTCCGTGGAATCAGGTAAGCAATGAAGTAAGCCCTTTCGTTCAGGTTTTCAAGATATCCGGGCTTCCAGGAGCAGCTGATATAATGAATTTCGTTCTTTTGACAGCAGTCTTATCGGCGGCCAATTCCGGCATCTATGCTACCTCACGGACATTATTCAGTCTTTCCCAGAACGGAGAAGCACCTAAGGTTTTCAAGCGAACGACCCAAAAGGGCATCCCCCTCAATGGGATACTATTAACAACAATTTGTATATTAGCTGGTGTTTTTTTATCCTATTTGTATCCAGATCTGATATTAAGCTACCTTATGGCCATTCCGGGATTCACCGTTTTATTATTATGGATCAGTATTTGTTCCGCGCAGTTGAAACTTCGTAAGCATTACACTATTAAACAAGGTTTCCGGGTTAAATGGCACCCCTATACAACGATAATTGCCATTTCTGCTTTAAGCGCTATCTTTTTGGCCTTTATCTTTAATAAAGAAAATATCATCGGTTCCATTGTATGCCTTGTAACACTATCTATTTTTATCCTACTTTCTTTCATCATCAAACAAAAGAAAACAGATATAAAATAGGATGTTCCGTTTCGAATATGAATGGAAAAGAAGCCCTGAATTTCCTTCAGGGCTTCTTTATTTTATCCACTTATCCCCCAAAATTGAAATTCCCGAAGATTTTATCCTGATAATCCTGCCTTTTTATTATATTTTCACCATACATATGTTAAAATATCCAATGAACCAATCATCCTACAAATTTGAGGTGTATTTGTTGTCCATATCCAAAACAAATCGTTTATCACTTGTCGAGCAGGTCGTTTCCCAAATCGAGACTTTAATCGAATCCGGAGAATGGGGGATTGGAAGTCAGATTCCGCCTGAAATGGATTTGATCCAACAATTCGATGTAAGCAGAAATACATTAAGAGAAGCGATACGATCTCTTGTTTATGCAGGACTTTTAGTTACGCAACAAGGAAAAGGAACATTCGTCAAATCATCAAGTGCCTTGGGCATCGCGTTTCAAAGAAGGATCCAACGATCAAGTTTATTTGAAACGTTAGAGGTGCGTCATGCCCTTGAAAGACAGGGAGCCCAATTGGCTGCCACTAGACGGGATCAAGAAGATATCGAAAAATTACGGCTTCACATAAAAGCCTGCAAAAAAGCGGCAGAAGCAAAGGACCTAAGGGCATATGAGGAAGCGGATATATTGTTGCATAAAACGATCATGGCTTCCTCACATAATGGCTTATTGATTGACTTGTACGAACATATGGAGGATTCCTTGCATGATTCGATCCATCAAATCGCTGGGATGAGCCCTGATGCGAATTTACACTTAAGCATCCATTGCAAGCTAGTTGAAGCCATCATCGACCAGGATGTGGAGCGGGCAATCGAATCGGTGAATGGATACATTGCACATTTCAAAAAATTCATAGACTAAGTACGGAGGAATATTATGGCCATGCAACAAGCGGTAAATCAGCTAGAACAAAACAAACAGAATAGTAATACCAGACTTGGACTGCTCATCATCGGAATTATCCTACTCGGAGCCAATCTAAGGGCTCCCCTTACATCAGTCGGTCCCCTTGTAACATCGATTCGCGATGCATTGGGCATCACCAATGCACTTTCTGGTTTCTTAACGACATTGCCTTTGCTCTCTTTCGCTTTATTATCGCCATTTGCACCTAGGATAGCCCGGCGTTTCGGGATGGAGCTCACCTTATTTGCATCTTTGATATTATTAACGGTCGGAATTGCAATACGCTCACTTGGCGGTGTCCCGACATTGTTCATTGGAACGATTTTAATCGGGCTTGCCATCGCAATCGGCAATGTTTTGTTACCGAGCCTGATCAAGCATAACTTTGCAAGAAATATCGGTTTGATGACCGGAGTTTATGCAGTTTCCATGAATTTATGCGGGGCCATGGCATCCGGCATCAGTACCCCCATTGCATCTTCATCGAGCATGGGTTGGGCTGGTGCCCTCGGATGCTGGGGCATCCTATCGCTCATAACCATTTTCTTCTGGATGCCGCAATTAAGACGGCCATTCAGAAGGGAAAGAAACGTACAAACCGTTAAAAAACAAAAAAATACGAATCTGTGGCGTTCAGGGTTAGCATGGCAAATTACGTTTTTCATGGGCTTACAATCCTTCATCTTCTATACAGTCATAACCTGGATGCCTGAAATCCTCGAGCAAAAAGGGCTTAACGCCGATGAAGCCGGCTGGATGCTATCCATCATGCAGCTTGCCGTCATTCCCATCACCTTCATTGTGCCGATTTTAGCCGGGCGTCTACAGAGCCAGCGCAAATTGGTTGTTCCGCCTGCCGTCTTCCTTGTTGCGGGGATTTTCGGCATCCTATATGGAAGCGAGCTATTGATCCCGGTATGCATGATGCTGATTGGGATTGGAGTCGGAACAATCTTCAGCTTATCGATGATGTTTTTTAGTCTGCGCACACGAAGTACCCATGAAGCGACGGAATTGTCAGGTATGGCCCAATCATTCGGGTACCTCCTAGCTGCCGTTGGACCAGTGTTATTCGGCTGGCTGCATGACATGACACATAGCTGGACCATTCCATTATTAATGCTAGTGGTCATATCTGCCCTAATTTTCATCGTTGGAATGCGTGCAGGGAAAAATGAATATGTAACAGCTCATTAACTACATGAAAAAATGATCCCAGTATAATATTGGGATCATTTTCTTTAGTTAGGTATTCACTGTGGCAAGATGTTTTCAACCAAAACTAAACTGAAGGATGGCAGTGTTCCTGTAGGGGCACACCTCTAGCTCAATCATTCATTTTTTCAGCTACCAAAGTTTGCTGAGTATCCTGAGAAGAGTACCAGAAAGTCAGCAATTTTCGTTTATGATTTTGAATTTGTGTTTTGTGTTTTGTGTTAGGAAGTATCTACAGGCATCCTCTCATGGCCATTAATTTATGGTGGATTGTATCCCCTTAAAACTTCTGTCAGCAAAGCAAGATGACTCATTAACCATCTTGAGTGAACAAAGTAATGATCTGAATGAACTGAAGAGGTAGTCTATTCGTAGCATACTGTAATTTATAAACTTTTCATATTTAGAGGCAGAAAGTAGAAGATCATTGCTCATTGCGTTAAAGAGGTAAGGCATCATGCTTGATTTTTTTGAATCACGTTTGGGAACGGACCGATTCAAACATGAAAAAATTTCACTAGGTCAAATAATGTCATCTTCAAAAGGGTATAAGATATTGGGGTTTAAACCATACCTATCAATAAAATTCTTTCTGGTAAATATCTTGATTTCTTTTAATTCGGAAGGTGTTGGAAATGAAGACACTTTGTATATTGGAATGTGCTCTATATTAATCAATTGCCCTAAGTCAGTAGTTATTAATATATCGAATCCATTTTTTCTAAAGAGTGAATCTATATCAGAAAAGTCCATTACATAGATATTCAGCCGGTTTCCAAAATGATGTTTTAAGACTTCACGAATATAATCTTTCTCGACATATGAACGACAAACTAAAGCCGCTTCTATGACCATCTGATTTTTTTTCCTTAATATAGAAGCTTGGACCAACATGAATATTTCCAAAATCTCGATATCTTCAAAATATATAGAGAACTTTCTCGAAATATCTTCTGCTATTTTTCCAATCATCCCAAATAGAGGGTTTTTTTCGAAATAAGGAACGAATTGCAAAATATTATTTATTCTCGTATCTGTCTTTAGTATCAAATCAAAAGTGATTCCGCGAAGTGTTTGCGCAAATTGGTACATGAAGATGTCGTCCTGGGAAACATCCAAGCCAATTTCTTTTGATAAATTATCAAGAAAATGACTTAAAGGCCTGCCACTGTCCGAATTAAGCTTGGAACGTATGTACCGGAGTTCCTGTGTACGATTTAAAGACATTTCTTCACTCATGAAATATAAAGAAAAAAAGAATATTTCTTGAATTTGTGTCTCCCTATTCGAAATTTTTTCCATGAAGTTGAATAATTTCTTTGATATTTCAAAAGCTTTTGATTTTTCGTTTTCATCGATAACTGATTGCGGGATGGTTACAAAGCAATTATGGGCTATGCGAATGTTAGAGATATGAAGGATTATCGCCAATCTTTGGATTGCCCCCATATGTAAGGAGGTCTTATGCTCCTTCAATAGCTTCAATACTTGTTCTTGAAACTCCTTTAGATCGAAGGATGTAATAAAATCATTTAAATTCCCCGACATATACTCAACATACTGCATAATGAAGCGTCTGACCTTTTTTTCATCTCCAACAATTTTATACGGACTATAAGTTAATTGAACTCCGGCACTTTTCACTACTTCTTCTATTTTCTCTAGTTGCCTATACACTGTGGAACGGCTGATATGAACATGTTGTGTAATATAATTTATGGTTACTCCATTATTAAGAAGAATTAATTCCAAGGTTTGAAAATAGGTATTTTCACTTTTAAGGTGAAACCAAAGCTCTTCTATTGTACCGTTTTTCGGTTTAATTAGTCTTACGCCTTGAACTTCATTTTTTTCAATTTTCCATTCTGGCGGAAGTGTTGTACCAGTATGTAATAAATCCCTCCATAATGTACTTTTTGAATAACCTGTTTTTTTTGAGAGCTCGTTTAAACTGCACCAGGTATCTTCATAAAATAAATGATACATAAGTTCTGAATAACGATCATTAAATCGATTCATACTATCACCTTTAACTTTACTAGTTTTCAAATCTACTAAACAGGCTATAGACACAGGTACATAAGTACCACTAACCATATTCATTATAAAAAAATATTGCCATATACACTACTTACAACCCAAATCTATCACATTTTCTACACGATGTCGTTTCATATGCAACACACGAAATTCGAATTTTGAAACCCAGTCGGTCATTACTTATCCATAAAAATTGAAAAAAAAAACTACTTTAGTTTAAAATACCCTATCAATTCGATCTCATTTCATAGACTACATTCTCCTGGTTACATCAATCATGGCCTGAAAACTGCTACGTATAAGCAAAGTAAAGGCACAGGTAATCAAGAAGAAAGTCACCTTACCTTCCAAAAAAATACATACACCACAAACAAGTATTAATGTCCCAAAAATAAAACAGTGTATTCCATTTTAGAAATTAGCCTATTACTTTAGAATCACTATTTTGAGGTTCACTTTTTTTCACAGTTGCGGTCTTAACAAAATATAAACACCTAAATCTTAGGTGGTTTGCAGAAATGATTAGCTGGAATCTCCAGAAAGAAAAAGACTGCGGAGGGTTCGCTCCAATGCAGTCTGGTCATAGTGGCGTGTGACCTCAATATCTTTCTTGCTGGAAAACACCACGCAATCAGTATTCATAATGGACCAATCTCTTAAGGAGAATCTCTACAGACTCCCCGATCTTTTGTAAATGAGATATAGGCGCTAATTCGAACTTTCCATGCTCACCATCAAGTGAGAAAAGCTCGGCTATTAAATCATTTCTATAGATGTAAATAATTTTATATTGTCTTGATTTATAGATCACCTTATCACCAATCTTCATAAGCTTCCTCTTTTCTATTGCAGAATAAAACAGCCTTCCAAAAATGAAATGGGGCTCAATTCCATTTTCGGAAGGGTAAGATTTTTATCCTATATATTCATGCTGAATCTTCATTATTTGGGACAATGGAATGAAGTTCTATCGCTTTTATATTTTCCACTAACCTTTTTCTTGTACTTTCTATCTCTCTTCCATACAAACCATTTCGTTTGCTTGATAGATACGCCAATTTATCAATATCTTTATAAATCTTTTTATATGTCATTCTCATATTCGGGCAGGCCCCCTTTTGTTTGGAAGGAAGTTTCTTTACTTATTGTTCTGGGATTTTCTAAACTGGATATATGCCTTAGCTCGAACTCTCATTGGTTATTTTGGATGATGCTGCAAGTTCCTTAACAATCGCCGCTATCCCCATATGAATAATAAACATGGCATCCACTAAGACCAATGTAATAAGTTGGTTATAATATATCAAAACCTACTTTTCTCAATTTGAATATATTTAATCAAGCAAGAGTTCCTTAACTTTCATCCCGTACAAAACACTCTCGGCATTTTCATTAAAGACATTCACTACTTCTTTTCCAAAATTCTTTTGAACCATTTTATATGCTTCCTTAAGATGAAAACCTCTTTTCCCTACATTATGAGCATCTGATGCAATAAAATGAGTAAGGCCTGAGTCAATTAGATATTTGGAAAATCTTTTTACTCTCCACCCGAATTTGCCTGTGATGCTCCCAGCTGTTATTTGTGAATACGCCCCATGCCAGATCAGTCTTTCTAAAAGGTAGGGATTTCTCATTATTTCTAGATTCCGCTCTGGATGAGCAATGATTGGTGTGATCCTTTTTATTTGCAGATCGTACATTAATCGCTCAGTATATCTTGGAACATGGTGTGAAGGAAGCTCGAGAAGGATATATTGCGAATCATTCAAAGCTAGGATTTGATTACGATGATAATCTTCCAAAAGTTCATCGGTTATCCTTATTTCCTGTCCTGGCCATACTTTTAGCGGGATTTCCAACTCATCTAGCACTTGATTTAATTTCCTGGTTTCCCCATCGACTTTTTCTTTATCATTATCATATTTCCCCTTATGGTAATGAGGAGTTGCAATGATGTTGGTGACTCCTTGTTCTACTGCTTTTCTCGCCATTTCTATACTTTCCTGGATATTTCTAGCACCATCATCCATACCTGGTAATATGTGACTATGAATATCAATCATTGTGCTCCCCCTTCACCTCAACAATTAAGATGAAATTCATATTCACCAGTATTTGAGCATCTGTAACGGCTAACGGCATTAATCATTTTTTTATAGAGCATTCATTTCCTTAGACCTATCCTTTCCTAGGAATAAGGTACAAAATGGATTCCGTAATTACATACCTATTTTTTATTAGGAGCACTGAAATATTCTTCAGTCTTCCCGGGTATATTGTACTTTCTAAAATGACATTGTACCTTTCTTCATATTTTCTGCGATGACTTGACCAACATCCTTGACATACACCATTTCAGGTTCTTTCGTTATTGACAGGAGTCGGGAACAAATGAAAAGGACATTCATCTCACCCGGACCTTTCATGTCCGTTGTGACTGAAAACCACTTCATATTGGTTATTCCAGTAAACCGTCATCACCTACATCCTTGATCCTGGAAACGTCGAATCCTATCAAAGTATAAATTTAGAAGTATATTGGCACACTGTAGGAAGACCAACATACCCCCATATTCTTTAGTTTTCCCTCTTTATTTTATAATACTTGGCCAATTCTTGCGTTCCATTAATGAAACGCTATGACTCATTTTCAAGCCTAGATTCACTGTTTACCTGTCGGATAAAGAACTGTACTGCCTGTTCTGTTTCACCATATACAAAGTCTGTTTTCACATATTTGGCTGCTATTCACCAAGTAATGCGGTGTGGTTGATTTCCCCTCCAATGCTCGCTTTCCGCGGGACGAGCAATGAGCCTCCCCGGCTTGAACGCCAGTGGATTCTCACATGTCCCGCTACTCGAACCAACCTTTTATAGTTTCGTATTAAAAACAACGATCTTTACGAAAGGAGCTTAAAATGAAAAAAGTCCGTAGAGGACCTTTCCAGAGCAGCCTTCCTACCACTACGTGACTAATCCGGTTAAAAGACAATGTTCAAAAATGACATCGATTTATTACTACAATTCATTTCAGCGTAGAATACCTTTCTTAAACATCTCATAATTGAAACTATCCTTTTCAATTTTGGGATTCTGAGTAGACGAGCTTTAGGTAAAGTAAATGTATTTTATATCAATATACATAAGCCCTATTCCATATTCATTACGATTACTTAGTTAAACCAAGGAACGATCAAAAAAAGAATGGTTAATGAATTGAGGCAGGAAACTCGGTGAAATCTTTCTTAAAGCTAGCAATTATCTTGAACATCACGTTCTTTTTTACTGACATTTTTCATGCGGCAACCCTTGATAAACGAACGAAAAGAGCATGGTTTAAAAAAATTGATCAAAACATGCTCTTACTTTTAGTTGTATTATGCTTAATTTAAATATTCCCATCAGGTGTTTTTAAAACATCTACGACAAGTGGAAAGAATTTGCCTGCTCTCGGATAGCGGGCAGATATGCCTGTTTATTTTGCAGTTAGAATGACAAACCTTCATAAAAAAATGCACTACTAATCTAATTTTGTTTTTTTATGATGTAACTAAGCAATGTCTAGCGGAAGTCATCATTTAGAAACTCTATAGTGTAATATGTATTTTAATTTATCTATTCCTCAAATCCGTCTCTCTTTCGCAAGTTAGAAAAAACTCAATAATAAGATAAACCATTGGACTATTATTTTGCTTACATACTGTCACTGTCTCACTTACCAAGTAAACCACTACAAAATGCAACTTGGTATCAAAGCTTTCTTTTAGAGAATAGCTTCAAAAACCGACGTTCCTAAATATTACCTTATAATAACAATCCAAATTGTAAATAATTGATTATCACACCTTCAGATCCACTAACATATAACTGGTACAAAGCATGAGTACTATTTAATAAAAAAATTACCTATTTCATTTGACTGAATCAAATTTCTAAATCATAATGCTTAGTTGAATTTTCACTTTACTCCGTCAAACTCTTCATATAAAATTTCTTCCATTATCCTCAAGGCAAATGGGGGAAAATGAAATCCAACTTGATCATGTTTGTTATACTCTCCATAATCCATGCGTACTTCGATATTATTTTGCTCTAAAAAATGTTGTAGAGGCACTATATAATCTTCGTACGTATGTTCATTTTTACTAACATGTACAAAAATTCTATTTTTACCTTTTTTCTGTTTTATTGCCTGATAAATGAGATTGTTTAGATCTTCATGCCTTGATTCTCCTTCTTTTCCGGCGATGAATTCAAAAATATTTTTAAATGCCTCTCTATCCAAGTAATCACCAAGTAGCGGCTGAGGTGCCCCAGAAATCGAAGCATAATAATTATATTTACTTTCAAAATATAATGCTGCATATCCACCCTTACTACTACCACATGTTATAACGTCTTGCCTCGTTAGACCAAGTTCTTTTAAAGTATTATCAATTAATTGCACTACTGCATCTTCAATATAGAAATCCATGTTTTCTCCTAGATACCAGGCACCTTTTTTATTGGGGCCGAAATTGTCCAAAATATAAAGCCGATGACATCGCAACCGAGAAAACTTTAAAATATAATTGTATCTAGCTTGTTGACCTTCGCCAGGATAACCTGAAAAAACAACCAATAATTTTTTGCTTTTTTTCTTTTTTACCAAAAGGTATCTAAGATTACATTTTGCCGTTTGAAATACTTTTTCATGAAATAGTACAGAAAACATATAACACTTAATAATTAGCCTTTTTATATATTTTTTCATTCTGCTCTCCTTTGAATTCGTTTTTTTTATAATAATGCAGATTTAGATTCAGCATAAAAATAACGGCAAACAATAACAAAACAATGCCGTTAGAAACAAATACGGAATCTATTGGACTTGTTAACAATGCATAAAACATAGGTAATAATATAAAAAACTTGTCAACTCTCGTCCCTTTGCTATAATTAATAATATTCAGAAATAGCATTACAATTAAAGCTAATAACAAGATGACGCCCATGAATCCAAGTTCGGCAATAGTCATTGCCCAATACGAATCCGTAATGAACGCTGGATTTGTTTTAGAAAGTCCCCATACTTCGGATATATTATACTTCTGATATAAAGGCGAATAATTTAATCTCGATGCATGGGAACCAAATAACCCCAGACCAGACCCAAATGGAAAGTAATCAGTAGCGATTTTAATGGAAGTGCGTAACAGTACCCCCCTAGCCTCATCATTATCTATAAAAAACTGATTCATGGTACGATCTTTAGCAATGATATAAAAAGGAATCCCTGTAAAAATATACATATAAAATGGTATTCTCTTGTAATATACTAATAAAATAAGAACGATAAGTGCAAATAAATAAAAACCAATGGAAGTTGTTCTTCCTGCAGTTACTATAAGAAGAAAATTAACTAATAAATAAGTAATTGGCAACCGTTTCTTATACAAATAGTCAAAATAAGATACTACTACTGTAAAAACGATTATCGTAGTAGCAAACTGCGCTGGATGGGGAAAACCATAACTTAAACTAGGTATTCCCAGCCTTTTATCAAATGAAAGCATAAATGGGTGGACCATATTTAATACATAAACCAGCAAGCATATTAACGAATAACTGTAACAGATCCCCTTAATAATCCTGAAGTCTTTAGCATAATTTCTTTTCATAAAAACTGTTCGGGAAGAAAGATATATAATTACAAACTTCAATAAAACCATTAACGTATACAACTGCAGAAAAACGGTTGAGCGAAGTACAGCAAACATATTGGGGATGAGGGACCAAACAGCTAGAATAAGTGTTAAAGTAATTAAACCTAAATCGACGTTTTTAATAGTCTTTTTGCCATGACTCTCATCCATTAGAGTACTTAATAACGCCCAGCACAATAAGAAAAAGAGTAAAAATTCATCTAAATAATCAAAAATCGATATTTTCACTTTAAGAAAATTAACAAAGGCAACCATGAAAAATAAGTAAATAAACAAATTCATCTAACGAAGTTCCCCTCTATTCATACAGGCTAATTCACCATATAGACATTCCCATTTTTTTAGATAAATACTCATCGAGAATTTCGTTTTTATCATTGAATAGGCTTCTTTACTTAAATCATTACGAGACGTTTCATTACTGAAAAATTCCAAAATGTATAGGGTCATTTGTTTTGTATCGCCTGGTTTAACTAAAAAACCATTTTTTTCATTATGAATGACTTGAGGAATGCCACCTACATTCGTACTAATGTTAGGAACTCCGTTTGCCATCGTTTCAAGTATCGCCATAGGCAGCCCTTCATGATAAGAGGGTAATAAATGAAGCCCCGTTTCTGAATAGATTTTTACCTTCTCTTCCGGCCCGATCCATCCGCCAATGATAACATTACTCAAATTTCGTTTTTTAATTAATTGGCTAACTTCTTTTATATCCCCATCTCCATATAAGATAAAGTTAATTTCTGGGTTTCTTTTAAATACCATTTCTGCGACATCTAAAATATCGTAACTTCCTTTCCTATTACCAATCCTACCAAAGGTCACAATATTTTTAGCATGCACATTATAACGGTTTACTGCCGGGATCATTACTGCATTCTCAATTACAGTAATGGGAGTAATGGTTAATTCTTTAAAAACCATCTCCCATTCCTCACTTAGAACAACTATTGAATCTGCATCATGAAGTGAACTTCTTATTATTTTTTTAAAAAGAGAGGGAGCATTTTTATAAAAGACGTCAAATTGTGAACCATGAATATGTAAAATAACCTTTACACCTTTTTTTCGTGCATATCGTGCCAGCAGCGCCTTGCGGAAAAAACTTCCTTTTTGGGCAACGTGAATGTGAACAATATCAACGCTTTCTTTATCAATCAGCTTTGAAAGTCGTTTAAGTGTCCTAATGAACACTTTACATACATTCCACACCCCTCCCCCCTCCCATGAACTGAGGTAGCTAATTTGATGCTCCTCACTTGCAAAATGAATGGAAAAATTTTTTATAACTGTTGCAATGCCGCCTTTTGCATCAGAATCTGGTCCGATCATTACTATGTTCGCCATAAACTACACCTTTTTTCAATTGAAATTGGACTGGATAACATTCTTAATTTTTCATCATTTTTTTTTTGATCGTTTTTCTATAACCGATTAAAAATTTTTTAATTGGAAAGATATTTATACTAATAAAAATTGCCGCACATATACCTTGCAATAACATAAAATCCCCTGACGTATATGTTAATAAAACGGATTGAAAAATTAGAATTAAAACACTACTAACAAAAATTGCTTTATAACGTAAAAAATCAAAGAGTCTTGTTTCTATAGATCGAATAAACCAAGTAATGAAGAAACTTATAAAAGTAGCCATACAAGCACCGGTTATACCTATAAATGGCACCATCAATACAGTCAAAATGATATTTACAAAGGCACCTATTATCGTAGTTCTCATTAAACGGACAGTCTTCTTTTCCACAATATAATAAGCCTCTAAAAAACTTGATAGACTTAGAAATAGTATCGAAAGCAAAAGCAAAGGAGTATATTGCCAAACGCTTTGATAAGCCTCTGAAAAAATTAAATTCGTCAATGGCTCTATTATGATGATTAGTACACTTGAAATTGTACCTAACAATACAAAATACACATAAAAAATCTGTGCATAAAATATCCTTCCATCACTTCCGGCATTTTCAATCGCAGAAAGATGCCATGCTTGCATGAAGGTGCCGTGAATCAATGAGAGGACACTAGGTATCTTGGAAGCAACTAAATATATTCCAGTAGCTGCTGTTCCCATAAAAAAACTAATGATATACCGGTCACTCATTAACATGACCCACCACATCACTGCATTAGGTATTAGCGGAATGGAGTAATTACTCATGAATTTAAGTGTTTTTAGATCAATCAATCTATAATTAAAAAACGCCCATAATTTACCAACAAAAAAATAAATACACATACTAATGAATACGGTTATTATTTGCGCTAATAGATATCCTTTTATCCCCATACTGAAATTTTTTAAAAATATCACACTGCTCCCGAACAATACAATTGAACTGACGATCCCAATTGATGAATATAGTATTAATTTCCCAATAGCCCTTATATACTGTTGAAAAATCGTATTGATTGACTGTAGCAATAATAGTAGGATGAACATCCAATAATAAATAGTTTGATTAAACATGAGTTCCACAATTGGAGCTGAGCAAATAATTACTCCAGCCATGAGAGTGGGAATTAGCATTGCAGTACTGAAAATCTTTTTTTGATTTTCATTATTATTCACAGAAAAACGGAATAACGCATCTCCAATTGATAATGTACATACAGGTACTAATACCGATATCGCAATAACATATAGGTCAGCTTTACCATATTCTGATGGAGATAAGAAAAAGGTGTAAAATGGTACCATCAGAAAAGCCATGAATTTTGTCCCAAAATTCCCTATACTTATTATTAATGTATTCCAGCCCAGCTTTTGATATCGATTCATTAGACACCTAACTTTCTCTCACCGTTAACTCATGATATATGCAATCTCGCTGCACCTCTTTTAATTTGTAGGCCAGCTCAGTATCTTTTTCGATATTTATATATCCTGTTTGTATGGAACTAATTCGAGTGATGAGCATCAGAAGCTAAAAATGAAAACATATCATGTTTTAGCATTCTCCATGCTGTTTTTTTTGCTTTTCGGAGTGCCACATTTCTCTCTGGGTGAACATGAATAATTTTATCTTTCATTTTTTCAACCTTAATATAAATAAGATAGTACATTGAATTATGGTTCTTGGCCCCATTTATAATCAGTTATGAATATCGACAGTCGGACGACTTTACTTACTTCCCATAGTAATAAGCATCCTTTTTATTTTTATGATCATTTAAAATGGAACAAATTATTTTTCCATTCACTTGTTGCAATACATGTACAGATTTTTTGGCATTAGTTTTACTTGTATAACCACTTCGAAAAACTAATATAGTACCATCAACTAAGGAGGAAATAATTTGCGCATCGGCAACAGCTAAAATTGGCGGTGTATCTATGATTATTTGTTCGTACATTGTTAAGAGTCTCTTAAAGAGTTCTTTCATTTTTTTTGAGCTTAGTAGTTCAGCTGGATTTGTTGATATGAACCCTGCAGGGAGGACAAATAAATTTTTCACTTCGGTTTCTTCAACCGCCTCTTCAAGTTGAATTCTCCCTGTAAGTAAAGCTGTCAATCCAACCGACTTTACTTCGGGGAAAAAATATTGAACAGAAGATTTCCGTAAATCACCGTCAATCAATAATGTCGACTTACCTTGTTGTGCAAATACAACAGCTAGGTTTGCAGAAACAACTGATTTCCCACAATTCGGCTCTGGAGAAGTAACCATAATCGACTTGTATTGTGAATCAATACCCGAATAGTCGATATTTGTTCTTATTACTCTAAAATCTTCAGAAACTAGTGACTTAGGATTTATTTTAGTTATTAATTTATTTTTATTTATTTTTTTTGTAGCTGTTCTTGGTTTCATTCTGCTCTCTCCAAAGTGAGATTTTTCATTAATTAGGTTCATCGATATTCCCGACTACCCCGAATACGGGTATATCAAGTAAATTAAGAATATCTTCTTCGTCTTTTATTTTATTATTCAATAACTCGTACGCACAGGTGGAAATCAAACCAACAACAAGCGCAGTAATTCCGCCAATGAAAATGGCCAATGATTTATTCGGTGTAACCGGAATTCGGTTCTGTGGAACTTCTGCTTCCGATAAAATATTTATATTATCAACCTTCATAACTTTTGATGTTATTTCTTTAAATGATTTGGCCACTTCGTTTACAATTAA
The DNA here is from genome assembly GCF_002803435.1 of Bacillus sp. mrc49. Classification (NCBI taxonomy): domain Bacteria; kingdom Bacillati; phylum Bacillota; class Bacilli; order Caryophanales; family Bacillaceae; genus Bacillus; species Bacillus sp. mrc49. The sequence continues at coordinate 78,310 of NZ_PHNG01000687.1, forward strand.
TGCCGCTTTTTGAGGATTCTCATCTAACACACGAATATTTATAATTTGTGAATTCTCCACATTATCAACAGATATTTTATTTGCAAGTTCATTATAACTATACTCATAATCCAAGGCTTCATTAACGTCGTTTAAAACTCGTTGGCTCTTGATAAGAAGACTATAAGTATTCACTAATCTTATGGCCGCTTCTATTTCTGGGTTTTGCAGTCCCTCTTTTACACTTTCAGATTGAGTAACTAATATCTGATTGCTCATTTCATACTTAGGAGTAACAACTACATAAACCCAAAATGAAGCAATTGAAATACCGGCAATACAAAATATAATCAGAAACAATTTGTGTTTTCTCCATATTTGCACGATGTCTCTTAAACTTATCTCATTATTTTCCACCATCAGTAACTCACCCAAATTTTATTATTTCCGAGAATTTTCTACAGTTTGTATAGTATCGTTACTATACAGAAAAATTAATTGGCAACCTGTGATTCATTACAACAGATACATCCTCTTATCGCTTTCGATCAGGTACAGTTAAATTCCATTCTGCTAGGGATTCTTTTTTAGGTTGGTATATAAATGAAACATTTTTAGTATTCTTTGGGATCTCATAATATCCTGTTCCCTTCATTGATTTTCCAGGGGAAATAACATCTCCAAAATTGTCCGGTTCCATTGCATAAGCTATGTAAATTTCCCCATCTTTATCTTTTACTTTATAATCATGGGCTCCAACTCCATAGTCTGATTTAGAATTGTTTTTAAACTCCATTTCAACTTCTAACATCATCGTATCTTTTTTTCCTGATTGACTGTTTGAAACAACCAGATTCTTTACTATCATATCTATTTTATTGCTTCTAATGGTTTTATTAATGTCACTGTTTTCATCGTTTTTATCCATCGCGCAAGCACTAAGTATAAACATTAGAGCTATTATAAATATTATCGATAAATTTTTATTAAATGGTTTCATGGTTCCTCCTAGTTTATCTCTACTGTATTTTGCCAAATTCTTAATGGGCATCATTTGGCAAAATCATCACTTTTACAGTTCTTAAGATTATCGAAATATCAGTTACTATTGTTCTATTTTTAATATACTGTAGATCTAATTCGACCATCTCCTGAAAACTGAGAGCATTTCTACCACTTACTTGCCACAAACCTGTACATCCTGGTGTTACTAGCAGTCTTTGCTTATCATGAATAGAATACTCCTCAACTTCCCTCGGAAGAGGAGGGCGTGGCCCGACTAAGCTCATGTCTCCTACTAATACATTCCAAAATTGCGGCAATTCGTCAATGCTTGTTTTACGAATGAATTTTCCGACTTTCGTAATACGTGGATCATCCTTCATTTTAAACATTGGACCGGCAATTTCGTTATGCTGCACTAAATTTGGCAAGCGTTTTTCGGCGTCTATTACCATAGAGCGAAACTTGTACATATAAAACTCTTTTGCATCTTTCCCTATTCTTACTTGCTTAAAAAAGATGGAACCATTAGGATTTTCAAGTTTTACCAACAGTGCTACTGTAATGATAATTGGCAAAAAAATGATCATCCCTACTAATGCTCCTAACACATCAATGGACCTTTTAACTATCAAGTACACTTTTTTATCATTAATCTGTTTTAGTGAGAGAGGCAAATTCTTATCATCTCCACCAAATAATCTAACCGATTCCATTCTTTTTTTTCCTCCTACTTGTGACTTAAAAATGTCCAAAGGCCATGCATATCTATCAATAACTCTCTTTCTTATCTAACTGATTCAAAATAAAACATTACAATGGATAGTTATAGATGACTTCATAGAAACATAGGACCTGGAAATTCCCAATTTTATTCTTATCGTTTATCTTTCTTAAAAAAACGCTCTCTATAAACAAGCCATAAAAATGTGAAATTACCTATAAAATAACGTTTAAACATACGTCTTGGCTCTTGTATAAAACGAACAAACCACTCCATACCTATTTTCTGAACCCATTTAGGTGCTCTTTTTACATTGCCACTTAGCACATCAAAGCTTCCACCGACTCCCATAACAAAAGGGACATCCATTTGTTGTAAATGCCGTTTTATCCAAAATTCTTTTTGGGGACTTGGAAATGCTACAAATAGAACATCCGCAGATGATTTCCTAATATCCTCTGCAATTTCACTGGATTCTTCGTCTTTAAAATAACCATTACGATATCCTGCCACCATTAGATCAGCATGTTTATGTTTAGCCGTTTTAACTACATTTCGTACAACTTCTTCCGTCGCACCTAAAAAATAAACTCGATACCCCTTTTCACTGCAAACCTCTAAAAGTTTTACAAATATATCCACACCTGTCACACGTTCTACATTTGAATAACCTAGTATTTTTGCCGCTAATACAATAGAAATCCCATCTGCATTGATCAAATTACATTCGTTTATAATGCGACTTAATTCTTTATCTTTTCGCATTTGATTAATTTTATTTGCATTTAGGACAACATGTTGTGTCGGAGTATGGCTTTGTATTATTTCATTAATCGATTCAATTGTTTGGTCAAAAGACAAACAATCGAGTTCACTTCCTAATAAATTAATTCTCAATCTAACTCACCTTAAGTCTTTATTTTTCAAGATCTTCAAGATAGCTTTAAAAATCCTTTTTATGAATTGGCATCCATCTTTTGCAATCCTCCCTCTTTGAAAAAAGAAAAGGATTTCTATCATTTGATAGAAAAAAGAGAGTATTAGATAAAACACTCTTTTTCAAGTGCCTTATCTATAGATATCGTATTAAGATAAATTACTCTTTTTTATCTACCCCCTTATCCTTTCTATGATAGGACAAGGGGTTTTACAACGAGCTGAAACTTGTTGAAAAAAGGCACTTTTTATATTTCTACCTATTTATTCTTTAATTGATCGTAACTTTTTGTTCTACTAGTTTTTTATTGTTTATAGAGTAGGCAGTGATTGTCACATTATCTGTCTTAGAAGTGATTTTGTCCCATGCATAGAACGAAAAATCACCATTTGATAGTGTTCCTCCTGTATATTCTTTGTCGTTGATTTTTACTACAATATACTTAACATCACTCCTATACGTTCCTTTAAGGAAAGTGTCCTGTCTAAAACCAAACGGATTTACATTTAACGCTGCAGTCGTGAATATTTGTATTGTACTTTCTGCGATTTTGTTTCCAGCTTGATCATAACCAAATACAACGACTTTATCTGCCGCACCTGTGACTTTACCAAACACATAGATACTGAATGTACCGTCTGGATTTAAGGTACCACCTCTATATTCAGTTCCGTTCACACTATAGCCTAAGCTCTTGATATCACCTGTGAACTTACCCGTTAAAAACGATTCTTTGTTTAATTGATAACCATCTGGTGTTAACGTTCCTTTTCCAATTGCAGGAGCCTTCACCTTCACCGGGCTTTGTTTAATCTTGTTTCCATTTCTGTCGTAAGCATATACAATAACTGTATCTGTGGATGCTTTTATATTATTTAATGCATAAACCCGGAAAGTACCGTCTGGATTCATTGTTCCACCTTTATACTCCACTCCATTTACACTATAGCCTAGACTAGAAATTTCACCTTTGAATTTACCAGTTATGAAACTATCTGTATTGAGATTAAAATCATTTGTTGTCAGTTCTACCGCTAATAAAGCTTCCGCTTTATCCACTAGATCTTGAAGACGTTCTTTTTCTTGACCAGCTGGTAATTTATTGACTGCTGCCTGAGCTTCGTCAACCGCGGCTTGATTGGTATTTCCTTTCAATGTGTCGAACTTGTTATCCGTGAACAGGTCTTCTACTTTTTTCTTGGCATCAGCTTGGTCTTTTTCTGCTTGTTCTTTTTTCTTCAATAAATCCTTCGCTTCGTTCACTAAATCTTGTAAACGGTCTTTTTCCGCACCAGCTGGTAATTTATTGACTGCTGCCTGAGCTTCGTCAACCGCGGCTTGATTGGTATTTCCTTTCAATGTGTC